>NZ_JASPFK010000001.1:2525565-2849920 GCF_036855935.1 Sphingomonas sp. LR60
GGCATTGGTGCCGGTAATCGAGCAGTTCTTCAGCATCGTCATCAGCGGGACCGAGCTATCCCTCGTTCTCCTGACGATCCCGCTGCTGTTCCTATCCTTTCTGGCTGATGCGCTCGTACGAAAGAACCTGAAGTTCGGGGCGGCGACCTTCGCGGAAACGGGATCGCAGGTCGTTGGCCTTTACTTCCTGACGTGCTTGCTCGCCCTTCTCGGATTCGGGCCGCTGTCGTTGCTCATCGGGTTGGTCGTTCAAGCCGGACTCTGGTTGGCGTTCCTCTGTATGAGTGGACTGTTCGGCCTGATCGATGCTCCGACGCGGGACGCGATAAGAGGCTATAGGGATGCCGCCTGGTTTTCCCTGATGGGATGCGCAAGCTACGTTGCTCTCAACGGCGACAACTACGTCGTCGGCCGGACCATGGATGCGGCTGCGCTCGGCGTTTATTCGCGTGCCTACAATTTGATGAACAAGCCGGTGAACCTCATCGGCGCTTCGATCAGCAACGTATTCTACCCCGCAGTCGTCGAGCTGCGCGGCGATCGCCAGCGGCTGAAGGCAGCGTACATGAAGGCGACGACCGCGGCGGCTTTCCTGGCGTTGCCGGGTGCCGCGCTGGCCTTTCTGTTCTCCGCCGTTCTCGTCAAAATCGTTCTGGGCGATGGCTGGACCTCGGCGATCGTGCCTTTTCAGGTCCTGAGCATCGGCCTGTTCTTCCGAGTCCATGTGAAGGTCGCCGAGGCGGTCGCTTTCGCGGCCAGCAACGTTCTTTCTTCGTTTTGGCGGCAAGTCGTGTTCGCGATCGCTGTCATTTTCGCCAGCGCGCTCGGAAGCCGATACGGCCTCGCCGGCGTGACGGCACTGGTTGTCGTGGCGATCGCAGCGTTTCACGCGTTGATCGTGGCGCTCGCGAACAAGCAGACGCAAACGTCCATTCTCGAATGGGTGGTGTGCATGACAGCGCCGGTCGCCATCACCGCGGCGGCACTCCTATGCTCGATCGCATTGCCGTCGAAGTATTTTGACGGCTCGGTGTTCGGCCATGCGATCATGCAGGGGACGATCTTCGCATTGGTATTCGGCTGCGGCGTTGTCGCCACCCTCCTCGTCTGGCCCTCATCCCAGTTGGGATCGCTGCTGGCACCGCTGACCCGGCACCTGCCGATCAAGCGCTTTATGCCACCTCGGGCGACCTGACGCCCGCACTATAGCCTCCCTTTGCTGGAGGCTAGTACGAGACAGAAGGTCTATCGACATCATGAACGAACGCATTGATATCAGGCGCGGTGACATCGTCGATGTCGATCTGGGTGGCGCCAGGGGCGTTGAAAAGATGAATTATGGGACGATCAACTCACGTCCCTGCATCGTCGTCCAGAACGATCGGGGAAACACGGTGTCTCCGCTGACGCAGGTCGTCCCGCTCACCGGCGAGCAGCAGTTCAAGGGATATCCAGTGCAGGTCCTGCTAAAGGCATCCGAGATTTTGATGCCAAACAGCATCGATTCATCGGCCGAGTGCGGTCATGTGCGGACGATCGATCGCCGCCGGATCATCAATCGTCGCGGATTCGTAAGGGCGGAAGCGATGGACCGCATTGATCAGGCGTTGAGGATTAGCTTGTCGCTTTAGCGGCGCTGGGCTTTCATTCAACCGCCTCGCCGTCACTCGCTCCGTCGGCGACTGATCGAGGAGAGGGCCGTCGCCGCGAACCCGCGGAAGATCGGCTGCCAGTAGTTGCCGCACTCCGCCCATGGGACATCGTCGAGCGTGCCGTCGCGGCGGCTCTCCCATAGATCCTCGGCGACCTGCTCGATCAGGGCCTCGTCGTGGAGCCCGGAGCCGTCGCATAGCGCGCACGGTCGGTTGTGGCCGATCCCTGGTGGCGCGCGATCAGCGGCCATCGATCAGTATGCCGCCCAGTCGAGCTCAGCGTCGTCGACCGCTTCAAACATGTCGCCGTCCGCCTGAAGCGCGCGCAGCCGCGCGCGAACGTCTTCCGGGTTGCCCTGCTTCGGGAACGCGCGATCGGCCACGGCGCCGGCCGCCAGCGTGCCGATCAGCCCGCCCCTATCCTTCTGCGTCAGGATCCACTCGCCGAACGCCAGCGAGCGCGCCGGTGCGATACCTTCGATCCGCATCATGTCCGTGTCCTCGATCAGTCTGCCCGCAGCGGCGACTCGCCAGCGGCGTTTCTGGCCACCTGATGCACCCGCGAGCCCGCGCGATCCAGTCTTTTTGTTCTCGCAATGTTCCGGCATATCCGGCGCATGGTCGGGCAGCCAAAATCGCTCTACGACCTCCGCAAGGTGGAGGGTGCTGTCAACGTCACCTGCAAGACGTGCGGCAAGTCGCGACTGTACGATCTCGAGGAGCTGATCAAATCGCGGACGTTCCAGCGCCAGTCGACGGACTGGGAGGTGGTGATCCGCGAAATGCCCTGCTGGCACTGCGATGACCGCACCGGAACGCGCGTCGCCATCGTCCCCTATGCCGCCAACGATCGCGAGCTGCGCGCGCGCCGTGCCGAGATGCTTATCATGAACCTTGCGCTGGCTGTCTTGAAGGACTCGACGGTCCGCGCGACGCAGATCGGCGTCGACACACCTGCTGTCCGCCTAGCGCTGCGCGTGCTTCGGCCGTTCTTACCTGATAGCTCTCTGCTCGTCCGGTTCTGGAATGAAGGCCAGGCAGCCATCGGTGTGCCAGCGAACGAGGTGCACTTCGCTCATGGCTGGATCGCGCAGGCGCTTGTGAAGCAGGGACACTCGGTCTGGGCTGAGTTCCGGATAGGATAGATAGCCAGCCCGGTCCGGGCGCTCGCCATCCCACCCGGGCGGCCTTACGGCCATGCTAGCGTTTGGCTTAATTTTCCAGCCCTTGGCTAAGCTCGGGCGTTCGGCGTAGGCTCACTCCGTACGAGAATACGGTAACTAGTCGTATCGGCTATGCCGTGATCGGAGGCGTGAGTGCACATCATCATCTACATGAGCCGCTTTACGCGCATCCTGGATGATGACGAGCTTGCCTGCTTGTTTGACACGGCAGCTGAAAAAAATCGCAAAGCCGGCATAACCAGCGTTCTCCTGCACGATAGTCATCGATTGATCCAAGCCATCGAAGGCAAGCGAGAGACGATAGCCACCCTCATGGCCAAGCTCGAAAGCGACCCGCGACATCATCAAATCTCACTAGTTCATCGCTCAGCGATCCAAGCTCGCCAGTTTGACCCTTGGCACATGAGAGCCGCCCGTCTCGATCCGGGACAGAGCCTCGCCAAGCTGAGCGTCCAGGCCGCCGATTTGCTCAGGTCGACCACCCAAGTACCGGTAAAAGCTGCGTTCTTCGGATTTTGCCGTTACTCCGCCAAGGCAATCCCTGTTTAGCAGATTAGGCTTATGTTGCTGGCTTGCTCAAGGTAGGACCGGTGTGGCCGTGTCCTTTGCTGAGCGAGACGCGAATGAGCATATCTATCTTCCAGCCGCCACCGATCCCCATCAACGAAGCGGAGCGAGGCGCGGCAGTGTCGGCGAGCGGAGCATTGAAGACGCTTGATGATCCAGTTCTCCTTGAGATCACGCGAGCTGTCTGCGTACAGATGAGGGTGAGCACGTCATTGCTGTCGATACTTCACGGTGACACGCAGTATGTCGTTGCCGCAAATGGGTTTGTGACTGGGGCATATCGCCGGCAAAACTCATTCTCAGGCCACGCAGTCGCATCCGGCGAGGACCTGTTTTTCGTTCCAGATCTACTTGCTGACGATAGATTCGCAGATAATCCTTGGGTGAATGGCGATGCTGGGCGTTTCCGCTTCTACTCCGCTGCGCTCATTCGATTGGACGGTAAGCACGCCATTGGAGCGATCAGCGCGATTGATCCAGCGCCTCGTTCTAACATCGGCACGGCTGACAGAGAGGCGCTCCTGGCTGCCACCAGTGCCGCCGCAACGAGACTTCAACAACTCAGGATAGCCTAATCGCTCGAAGACTTGCCCTTTGAGCCGAAGCCTTGCGAATCAGGCACGCCATGTCAGCATTGGCGAATGTGTAACCGCTATCGCATGACCGAAGCGCAGATCGCGCTGGCTGCCCGCTACGGCATTGAGGCACCTTTTCCGCCCGATCACACGATACCGCCGCCTGAGCTGTTCCCCGACAAGCCGGCGTTCGTCGTACGGCAGGAGGCCGAGGAGCGCATGCTCGACACCATGGCTTGGGGCTTTCCGCACAAGGTACCGGGCAAGCGGATCAACAAGGCCACGGGCAAGCCTGTCCTTCTCAACAAGAGCGTGACGAACGTCCGCAACTATACCTCGCCGTTCTGGAGATCGGCGCTGCTGAACCCGGAGCGGCGGTGCCTGGTGCCGTTCACCAGCTTCAGCGAATATGGGCAGACCCGCGGCGCGGACGGCAAACTACCGCTTTACTGGTTTGACGTGCCCAGCCGACCGATCGTCAGCTTCGCTGGAGTGTGGCGATCGACCGAGAGCGGTGCGGTGTTCGCGTTCCTCACGACCGAGCCAAACCCGCTAGTCGCGCCTATTCATCCCAAAGCGATGCCTGTGCTGCTGCACGAGCAAGACGAGGAGCAATGGCTAACAGCTGACGTGGACCAAGCGATCCTGCTCGCCGCCCCTTATCCTTCCCAGCTCATGGTGGTTGACCTTGGCTGAGGCTTCCGACGCCATACGCGGCCTCGAAAACACGCCCTTAACTATTGAAAGGTATCGAACTTAGAACGCTTTTTGCGCGTCCTTTAGGGTGAGACGGATTCATGCTGCGCAAAATTATCAGTAGCCGCAAGGCCGCCACAGCGATCGAGTACGGTCTAATAGCCGCGCTGATCGCGGTTGCCGCAATCGCGGCGATGAAGGGCATCGGCACTCAGCTAAACACCACATATCGCAACACGGCCACTAAGCTCACTGCCTCCGGCGCGTAATAGGGTTAAGCACACCTCAGCCTAGGTCTCGCGGTATGACCGCCCGAAAGTGGCATGGGCCACTATCAGCCTGATAGAGGCGGGTGCGCTATCGTCATTGAAGCGTCGCGGGCTGCTTCAAAAGCTTATACAGCTTGGCGACCTCGTAGAGGCGATCGGCTTCAGCGATTAGGCCAGCGTGAAGCAGCTCGTTGACCCGATCCTGGAGCCAGTATGGCGTGTCAGGGCCGCGGCGACGCTCAATGGCAATCAACTCGCTCCAATACTCACGGTGTATAGTCATTCAGCTCCCCGTATGTTGCCCTGACGCCGAAAGCTGATCGAGCTTCCAGGGGCTAATCTCAAGGAGCAGACCCCGCTGGCTCTTGCCGAATGCGCTGAGGGGCACACGCACCTGGCTGCGCGCGGTCATCACGATCGCCTCGTTTTCTGTAACAAAGGTAATTGTGCCGATCAGAGGTCCGTAGATGCTGTTCACCTTGGCTCCGACCACGATGTCCGAAGTCGTTGCTTGCGAAGCTGGCAGGAAGCGCGGCTTGCCGGTGCGGCCCGAGTAGCTCCATGGGTTGGGACCATATGAGCCTGACGACATCGAGGGGAGTGGCGGCAGTGCCTGCGGCGTCGACGACTGAGCCATGGCGGCCCCGGTCAGCAAGGGGAGGCTACAAACGAGGCTAGGTAAGCTCGACGGAACATAGCATCTCCTGTCCCAGCAGATCGCTAGTGCGAGGCTCCCATAGAAGCGTGCGTCGCACAAGCCACAGTCTAAGCGCACTGTTGCCTATCACCGCGTACAGTCCGTCGGCGGACGAGTCTCGCCAAACTTAGAACGCCCTTCGACGGGTACAGAGATGCCGCAGGGCGCGTCTAGGAGCAGGGTCAAACCCTGGTGACGTCTAGTCCTCAATGGTTAATTTCTCGTCGCCGGGCGCAGTTGCGCTTCCAGCTGCGCGTAAGACACGCGTCCCGCCCTGACTTAGGGGATCGAGCGGGACGCGGCAGGCCCCCCGGAGAGACCCGCAACCCATCTGCCCGCGCGGCTCTAATCCGACAATAAAGACCGGCGTCCCAAGAAGGGACAGTTTGGGCAATCGACTGTTATCGCCGGGAAAATCTGCCGCTGGACGCCGTCAGGCAGCCTCGTCCAAGCGCACAGCTTCGTTTTGTGATGCTTCGTCGCTGATGAGGTGAAGCCTGGGTGTATCATCGAGCAGGTCGACGACGCTGCGCCCGACGAGCAAGGCCTTTGCGTACATTGATGCCATCTCCAAGTGCATACGCCGTGCCCGCGCATCTATGGCTCGGTGACCACTGGCTCGCGCGGCAGCTTCGCGCTGGCGATAGTAACGGCTAAGTTCCTGATCGATCACGGCCACACTCCGAACCCCGATGTCCTGACCAGTCGATGTATGCTGCTCCGGTTAATACCGCTTCAACAAGGCCAACGGCGGCTCCGAAAGGCACGATCATATTTCCCCGATCAGGCGCCAAAGCATCACTCCTCACTTTTGGAGCAACTGCCTCAACGCCTGCATCTCGGCCGTCCGTAGCCCGTGCTTAAGCGCGTTTTGATTTCCGCGCGGCGCGCCTGGATTCGTCCCGCCGTGCATCCTGCATCTCCGCTTGCCCCGCACGGCTGGTGATTGGCACGCCGTGCCCGAGCGGGTCCGGGCTAGGCAACGAGGCGACTGATGCGCCTTGTGCATTGGATTGATCGGCAATTCCGGCATTCGTAACCCCCTGCCCGTTCATGTGTAGTTGTTCGGCGACCACCGCCTGACCGCCCTCGTGAACATGCACATGGCGCACTACCTGCTCGCGAGGCTGATGAACCTTCGCCAGTGCCTCCAGCGTGGCACGGCTCTGCGCCTGCGATTTGAGCGCCAGGCTGATGTACCGCTGGAATGCGTCAGGGTACTGGCCAACGTTCCGCCATGCCCGCCCCATCAGCTCAGTCGCGGTCGCGTCCAGCATCATGCTCTGGCTCAGGAGCGCGTTGGTGATAGGCGTCAGGTCACCAGCTGTGATGGTCGCCGCCATCTCTCGCAGCACCTCGCCGACCTCACCCGAATTGCACTTGATCTCGCCACCCCTGACCGTCTCGCCGGCCATGTGGTTCGTGAGGAAACCGTGACGCAGGAATGGTTCGACACGAAGCTGAGCAAGCGCCTCTCGCGCCTCCTTGCCGTCCGGCACCACCACCTCAACTGCGTTGTCATCCTTGGCCATCGTGCGCCTCCTAAATCGTTCGGGTGTGCGGCCGTTTGCTCCACCCCATTTTGCGCCACCTCCGCTGCTCCACCCCACCCCACCCCCTAATAAGGGGGTGGTGGTGGAGCAGGTTTAGTGCGGCACTGCTCCACCTTGCTCCGCTCCACCTTTGCGGGGTGGAGCAAACTCTTGATCGACCCATTCGCCGACGACCAGGAACGCCTTCTCCTTGCGGCGCTCATCAGGTTTCATGACGACAGCGAGAGCGCCGTTGCGGATCCATGTGGAGAGCAGCGTCTTGATCCGCGCTTTGTCGCCGGCTTTCTCGATGTTCATGCCGAGCACGTCAGCGACCGCTTCGCCAGCCCATCGCTTGGACTGATGATCCTGCCTGTATGTGCCGTCTGCGAGGGCTGCCTGAACCCGCCGGAGACAGCCGACGGTCACCCCATCAAAGGCATCCGGCGGTGACCAGGGCACAACCACCGGCAAACTGTCCCCGCCATCCGGTCCATTGCCGAGCGACACGCTATGCAGCCGGTACCAGTCGGACTTATCCGAAGGCGGGGCGCGATTGTTCTTGTCGTCGTACACACGGAAGAAGCGGCGGCGTTCTTCGCCCTCGATCCCGAACTTGGCGGCTTCATCATCCGACATGCGGTTGAGCGTGGGCACCGATCGTGCCGCGGCGATCAGTGCACTGGCGCCACGAGCCGCCTCCGCGCTGACCTCGCCGCCAGCAAGCTTTCGGGCATGATGGACGAGAACGACCGCACAGCCCGCCTGAGAGGCCAAACGAGCCCATTGCTTGGCTACCAGGTCGATCGCGCGGTTATCGTTCTCGTTGACGCTGTGAGACGATACGAACGGGTCTACGATGAGCACGTCGATCTGCTGCTCGCGAAGCTGCGTCAGGAGAGCGCCGACCACCGGAGCGTTGATGCGAGTACCGTCCTTGGTCTCATGCGCGGTCTTCAGCTCAGCCCCATCCATGCCGCTGTCGACGTAGAGGCGATTACCAACATCTTCGGGCTCGATGCGCCAGTGGATAGCGGCTGCCTGAAGCCCACGCGCCATCTCCTCACCGGCATCTTCCAGGTTCCAAAGCCAGACTCGCTTCGGTCCACCCCACACCTTTGGCCCCAACAGGTTGCGCCCGGTAGCCAAAGCCATCGCAGTGCCGATCGTCAGCGCCGTCTTGCCGGTAGCACCAGGCGCCACGACGACCGTCAGCGACCCGCGGAGCAGCATGTGCCCGTAAACCCAGCTGCGCACGGGGATGCCCGCCGGATCTCGCCATTGATAAGGCGTGGCCTTAATCGCAGCGTTGATCGCCGGGTGCGGAACTGGCTCGTCGGCCATCATGGAGGCGAGGTCACGCGACATGTCGCGCCTCCGCCACCCGAATGGTCGGCAGGCGATCCGGTTTCGTAAGTGCTCGCCGCAGCGTGCCGGCGAGCATGTCGTTGCCGCAGTCGATGCGGTCGAAGCCGCGGAACGTCAGCAGATCCGGCGCATCCCAGTCGAGCACCACGCCGCCGACGGCGTCGGCCCGCAACCAGTCCAGCGGGGTCGCGTGTAGGGCAAGCCGCTCGGCGTCCCAGCGCGAGCCGAGGCACGTGTCGGCGTTGAGCAGCCAGCCGATGCCATTGACCAGACCCCAGCGCGCTGGATTGCCGACCCGCCACGCGACGAGGTCGATCAACTCGCATCCGTCCACGACAGGCTGAATGACATGCGCTGGCCCTTCCCCTGCCAGAAAGCGACTGCCACGTTCCGTCACGCCATTGAAGACGCCGAATGCCGGATAGGATCGACCGATCCGCGCGATAGTGTCGGGCGCCACCCCGACCGCAACTAGGCGATCGAGGTGGCATTGGCGCACGGCCGCTATCGCGCTGGCGTACAGCGCTTCGAGGTCATGCCCCTTCATTGGCTGCGCCCTCCTTGTGCTGGAGCGGACCTGCGAACTGAGGCAGCACCCACACGATGGAAGAGATGCCAGCATCGCTGCGTCGGCGTCTGCGACTGTCCATGATCCGGCTGAGCTTACGAAGCTCCGACGTCCGGGGACGGACGCGGTACTTCTCCCACGACAGCTCACGCGCGATCTCGTCGCCGGTCGCGCCATATGAGCCAGCCGCACCGATCACCCGCACGACCTGAGCTTGCAGGTAAGCGAGGTTGGTCGTGATGACCTCGGCCGCTTCTACACTGCCACCGACACCGCGATGACCCGCGACATTGGGATAGCGATTGTCGCTCATGCAGCGCCTCCGTCATCATCTGCGCAGAGACCCGCACGTTCAACGAGCTTGTCCAGCCACCGCTGCTGCTTGTCTGAGAGAGGCTGCCCTGGATCGACAGCGATCTGTCCGACGAAGCTGCCCGCCTTTTGCGTTAGCGGTGCTGCGCCAGACCGGTGCGCCTCAAAGAGCGCCCAGGCTGTCGCCTCGACTTGGGTGTGGGTGTCGCTCCTCATCGAGCTTCTCCCCACGCAAGATCGGCGATAAGATCTGCTCGGAAGCCGTTGATGCCGATTGCTAGGAGGCGTTGCAGCCTCGCCGTCGTTACGCTATCTGGGGTGCTGCCAAGGTTGAAGTAATTCGCGGCGCCCTGCTCGACCATCCGACCGGTCGCGTAGGGCGTTTGCGGTTTAGGCCCGCTCGCCTGTGTTGGCGTCATGGTCGATCACGCCGCCAACTGCTGAAAAAGCTTTTCTTTGAAGCGGCGCATACTGCGCCCCGAGATTACCGACTTGCCGTCAAGCTTCAGCAATTCGAGATCACCACGGGCAACCAGCTGATACAGCTTGGTGCGACCGATACCGCCAAGATCTTGGCGGGCCTGGGCGACAGAGAAAAATGGTTCGTCCACTTCGTTGCCTCCGAATGGATGCGGGAGAACACCCGCGGCAACAGAGGGATTAGCGTTCAGGCGGGCCACTTCGCCAAGGACATTTTGACGCCATTTTGTCCGGCTCGCGTTGCGCCTTAACGCTCGCGCAGTTGTGCCTGATAACGTTGACCGTCGCGTGCAAGAGCGGCATGCCAGTCCTCGTTTCGGCGCATTCGGTCGATCCGCAAGCCATTCTCCGCGTCTCTTTGGTCGCCCCGTAGGCGGACAAGAGCCTCGTCCCCCCAGGCGTTTACAACGTCATCTTTCCATCGCCGAGCGATCGTCTCCCACTCCGCTCCAAACGCGTTCGCGATCTTGCTACGGCGCTCAGGGCCTTCCAGACCCCTGCCCGCCAGCCAAAAGTCCCACCGAAGCGCCGTAAATTTTGCCTGAAGAAGCCTCACCGTCTTCTTTCGATTGCCGAGCTTTGCGAATACTCGCGGCAAGTCACTTTGCGATACCGCACGCGCCTCGCTTTCAACCTCGCTCAAACTTCCGTGGCCGAAATCAATGGTGCCGAAAGCGTAACTCGCGAGCCGCGCACGTTCGGCTAACGCGATCAGACCTTCTTCTCGGCTTGTCGCGGGGTCACCGTATGCAAGCCTGACCGTTGATGCACCGCAGGCTCGGCGAGCAAGGTCGAGCATCGATATCACGCGACCAATGCTCTCACGCCTTTGAAGATGCACAGGCATTGTGGACGCGGAAATTGGGCGATCCTTTAAAAGCTCGATAAATTCGAAAACTAGGTCAAGCTCTTCCTCGGAAAGCCGGCCTAGATCCACGGTCTTGATCAAATTCACTTCGCCACCTCGCCTTCCGGCTGGTTTAGATACGTGCAGACGAACACCCCCATCTCTCTAGCAGGGTCCGCCGCATCTCGACGAAGCTAGTCCGCTTGTACGCTCGCACCACCTTATCTGGCACAGCGTGCGCCAAGGCCGCCTCAGCGACTGGGTCAGGCAATTCCGGCATCTTCTCCGCTGCCCAGTCGCGAAACGAGCTACGAAAGCCATGCGCATCGTAAGGCTGATCAGCCGATCGCAGCACCTTGTTCATTGTCATGTCGGAGAGCATGGCCCCACCCCGCCCCGCGAAAATTAACTCGTCGTGCTTTGGCTTTCGCCCGCTCTTCACCTCTTCCAGCAGCGTCATGGCAGCACCACTAAGAGTAACGGAGTGCGCCACACCGCCCTTCATGATGTCGGCCGGCCTGTTCCAATCTCGCTTGTTGAGGTCGATCTGACCCCATCGGGCAGCGCGGATCTCCCTGGACGCGCAGCGCAGAGGATCTGGAACAAGAGCGCTTGCCGCCCTGAGGTGGCCGGCTTGCTGCGTAGTGCTGCAACGAAGGCCGGGACTTCGCCATAAGGCATAGCCTTGAAGTTCTTGCCGGCCGGCTGCTTCGGCAAACCGACGGTGATGGATCGCCCCGGCGCCTCTGTGGCCCGCCATCCCTTCGAGTGACTGAAGTTCAGCACCTGCCCGACCCGCATCCGCACCTTGCGCGCCACCTCGGGCTTGGCGGTCCAGATTGGAGCGAGCAGATCCCGGATGTGCCCCGCCTCGATGGTGTCCACCAGGAGGTTGCCGATCGAAGGGTACGCGTGCGTTTCAAGCGACGTCAGGAAGGCCGCGGCGTTCTTCTCGATCCAACCGGCCTTCAATGCCTCATGAGCGAGCTTTGTCGCCTCCCTGAACGTTGGTGTGGCTCGCTTGTCGCGGTCACGCTCAGCAATGGGATCGCGCCCGTTCAGCGCATGCTTGCGAAGATCGACCGCGCGTTGTCGCGCCTCAGACAAACTGAGCGCGGCCACCGACCCCAAACCGATGTCGCGTCGCTTGCCGTTCTGCTGAATGCGGATCATCCACGACTTGGCACCGGTCGGGCTGACGAGCAGGTATAGCCCTGCTCCGTCGCCATGCCGGCCGGGCTTCGCATTCTTCACAGCGAGGGCGGTAAGCTTGCCCATAAAACTCCCACATCGACTCCCACACTTTCGCGCGGCTAGATGCGAACGTCAACGAACAAGTGCGGAACGGCCGACGTGAATCTAACGGGAACGCCAATGGCGTAGCGGATGGGTGCGAACAACGGCGAACACGGAGTTATGATCCTGTCGGGTGCGCCATTTACAACTTGATGCGCGAGCGAAGGGCACTCCCGGTGCCGGCTTTGCTACGTCACCTTCCATTTCGCTCACTTCAGCGATCTTGTTGGCGTGATTCGGATATCAGCCACCGACATCCAACCCGGCGCCCGAAACCGACCGATTTCAGAAAAACAGCTTTAGAAACGGCAACAGTCCCGCGCCCGCCGCGACCGTATCGCCCCGCGCTTCGCTCGCCACCACCTCCGGCAAGGGAAAGTGCGCGTTGTTGCGCATCGGGGTGCGCGGCGGCGCGACGCGGGCTGCCAGTGCGATCGCGATGTCCTGCGGGATCCGGCCCCCGATCACGACCTTTTCGGGCGACACGACATGGCCGAGGATGCTGGCGAGCATCCCGAACGGGACGACTGCATCCTCCAGCCAGCGTTCCACTCCCGGCGTCTCGATCGTGATCGCCGCAACCATCTCTTCGACGGTCGCGAAGCGCGCGCCAGCGGCATTGACGTGCGTCATCAGCAGGTCGAGATTCGGATAGCCGCGATCGAGCAGCCACCAGACGCCGCCGAAATCGCCGGCGTTGCCCATCCAGCTGCGCACCGTGCGGCCATCGATCACCAGCCCGCCGCCGAAGCCGTTGGTCAGGTGGCAATAGGCGAAGGTCGCGCATGTCCGTCCCGCGCCCAGCAGACATTCATAGACCGTCGCGGCGGTCGCGTCGTTGTCGCAGAGTACCGGCAGCCCCAGCGCCTCGCCGAAGACCGCCACGATATCCACATCCCTCCAGGCAGCCAGCAAGGGTGGCGGGCTGAAGCGGATCGGATCGCCGACGAAGAACCCTGAGAACCCGATCCCCGCCCCGATCAATCGCGTGCGATCGATCGTGGTCTGCACGAGCAAGGCGTCCCGTATTCGACGAAGTTCGGCGACGACGCCGGCCGGTGCCATGTCGGGCATCGCCACGCTGGTATAGCCACGCACGCCCCCGGCGAGATCGACCACCGCCATCGATACCGCGTCACCGACGATCGCGATCCCCAACGTGAACGCGAAATCGGGGTTCAACTGCACCAGCGCGCTGGGATTGCCCGGCCCCGACGCCTTGCGACTGGCCAATGTCACCAGCCCCATGCGGGCGAAATCCCCGACGAGCCGCGCGACGCTCGACTGCGACAGATCGAGCAGTCGCACCACATCCGCCTGCGCGACTGAGCCACGCCGGACCAGCAGGTCGAGCAAGGCACGCCCGCCGCCGCTGATCGGTTTGTGTCCGGCGAGCGGCGGCATGGTGCCGATGGGCGCGATCTTCATGCGGATATGGTTAATCGGCTGTCACGAAGATGCAACCCACTCCGAATACTACCCGTCTCAGGTAATAAGCCGAATTACAAACATTCCGGGGGTTTTCATGACGGTTCATCGTGCCGCGCTGTGGCGGCTGCTCGTGTCGGTGTCGCTGATCGCCAGCGCGCAGGCCGGTTGGGCGCAACAGGCGGAGCAGGATCCTGCTGCGTCGGACGCGCCGGGCGACATCGTGGTCACCGGCATCCGCCGCGCCAATGCCACCGCGATCCAGAGCAAGCGCAACGCCACCAACATCGTCGACGTGGTCAGCGCCACCGACGTCCGCGCCCTGCCCGACAATACCATCGTCGAGGCGCTGCGCCGCATCCCCGGCCTGTCGGTGCTGCCCGCGACCGACAACGAGCATCCACGCGACGAGGCCGCGACGCCGGTGCTGCGTGGCCTTGGGCCGAGCTACAACAACGTCACGATCGACGGGCTGACGATCGCCTCGCCGGGCACGCCGAACGGCACCCTCGGTTCGATCACGCGCGGCGTGCGGCTCGACATCCTGCCGTCGTCGATGGTCAGCGAGATCCAGGTCGTGAAGACCTTCACGGCCGATCTCGATCCCAATGCCACCGGCGGCGCGATCAACCTGAAGACGCGCTCGGCGTTCGAGAATGGCGGCAAGCCGTTCTTCACCGCCGAGGCTTCGCTGGGCCATGCCAACGACACCGGCAAGCCCCGCGACCAGAGCGATCCCGGCTATCGCCTGATCGCGACCGGCAGCACCACGTTCGGGGCGGCGCATCAGTTCGGCGTGACGCTGTCGGCGAACTATCAGCAGCTGTCGAGCTTCACCGAAACCCATATGACGACCGACACGGTCCATTACAGCTTCTACGACAACAACGGCGTGCTCCAGAGCGGCAACAACCTGGGCAATGGCTATGCGGTGCCGCAGCAGGACAAATATTGGTACGTCATGGACAAGCGCGATCGTTATGGCCTGACCGCGAAGTTCGAGGCGCGGATCACCGATACGCTCGATGCCGTTGCGACCGGCGGCTATTACTTCTTCCGCGACAATATGGAGCGCAACGAGATCATCATCGATCCGCGCAACCGCGGTCGCGTCTACAACCAGACCGCGACCTCCGGCAGCTATCCGGGCGGCGATGTCGAAGTCGGTTATTCCAACCAGATCACGACGACGCGCACGCGCGTCGGTCAGGCAGGCCTGAACTGGCGCCCGGCCGACAACCAGCTCGTCAGCCTGCGGACCTCGGTGTCGAACGCGACCTATCGCGAACCGATCTTCATGGTGAAGTACGCCACCAACATCACTCGTCCGGCGGCGGTCGCCACGAACAAGACCGGCAGCGGCGTGACGATCAACGCGACGCCCGAATACGCCTTCAGCTACGACACGTCGGGTTTGGACCAGCGGTTCCCGATCAGCGCGTCGGCGTACAACAACCTCGCCAATTACAGCCTGCTCTACTGGCGGCCGGCAAGCGACTATGTGCGCGCGGCGGGTGACCGCATCTTCACCTCGCGGCTGGACTACGGCATCAATCAGGGGTTGGACGATCGCGGCGTCGGCGTCGCGACGGGTGTCAGCTACACCGACGACAAGCCGCGCTTCGACATCGGGCGGGCCGAATATCAACCCAATGCGAGTGCCCCGGCGCTGAACATGGCCGACGTGGTCGGGCCGTCGAACGCGATCATGCGGTATCTCGGCTACAACCTCTTCGCGCTCGACCCGGCCAAAGCGCGCGCGCAGGTCGAGGCCGCCCCGCGCAGCGCGTACAACGCCACCGACCAGACCGCCTTCAGCAACCAGGACGATTTCACGCACCACGAGAAGCTGTTCGGCGCCTATGCGATCGCGACCTATCGCAGCGACCGGCTCAACCTACAGGCGGGCCTCCGCTACGACGACACCACCCAATCGACGACCGGTCGCCAGCGGCAGCTCGACAAGGCGAGCGGCACGTACGTCTATGTCGACAAGCTGACCGGCTCTTCCTACCGCTACCTGCTGCCCTCGACGGTAATGACCTGGCACGCGACCGAGCTGCTCGATCTGCGCGTCGGGGCCAGCCAGACGCTGGGTCACCCGCCCTATGACGCTTATGCCGCGCGCACCTCGATCGGGTTCGTCAACCCGAACGATCAGGGCAACCCTAATGCGACCGGCGTCACGGTGACGATTGGCGCACCGGACATCCGCCCGCGCCTGTCCGACAATCTCGACCTCGCCGCTGACCTTCGCATCACGCCGTTCGAGGGGATGATCTCGCTCGCCGCCTTCGACAAGCGGATCAAGAACGAGATCTTCACGCTGACCAATATCGTGCCGTTCACGTTCGACGGCACCACCTATGCCAATGCCGCGGTCAGCACGCCTGCCAACGCCGCCGCTGCGCGCATTCGCGGACTGGAAGGGTCGGTGATCCTCAACACCTTGCGCCCGATCGCGCCGTTCCTGTCCGGCTTCGGCCTGTCGGCGAACGCCGCGCTGCTCGACGGACGGATCACCGTCCCCTATTCGCCAAGCGCCACCACCCGCGCGACCCGCTCGCTCGACCGGCTGGTGGGGCAGCCGGGCTATACCGCCAACGTCACCGCCTTCTACAATGCGCATGGACTGGAGTTGCGCGCCGCGTGGAACCGGCAGGGCAAGGCGTTGCGCACGATCATCAGCAACATCGGCTGGCAGGATCTCTACTGGTCGCCGCGCAGCCAGATCGACCTGTCGGCGACCTACGCGGTCAACGACAGCATCAGCCTGATCGGGCAGGTCGGCAACGTCACGCACCGCCGGATCACCAGCGTGACCGGGCCGGGGCAGAACCTGCTGAAGGACAGCTATTCGGCGCCGACCACCTTCTGGGTCGGCCTGCGCATCACGCCGCGCTTCTGAAAGGAACCGACACGATGAAGATGATGGCGATGGCCGGCGCATGCGCGCTGGCCGCAACGATGGCGTCCGGCACCGCGGTCGCGGCGCCCGGCGGCGGGGTGGCGGCGATCCAGCAACGGCTCGCCGATCCCGATGGCGGGATCGTGGTGGTCGCGCATCGCGGCTGCCACAACCCGGCACCGCGTCATGGCATGATGGGCAATGTGCCGGAAAACTCGCGCGCCGCGCTGGAGCGGTGTGTCGCGATCGGCGCGGACATGATGGAAACCGACGTGCGTCGCTCGGCGGACGGCACGTTGGTGATCCTTCACGACGCCACGGTCGACCGCACGACCGACGGCAGCGGCGCCGTCGACCGGCTGACCTGGGCACAGCTCTCGGGCCTGCATCTGCGCGACGACGAGGGCGGCGAGAAGGCCGCACTCACCGATGAGCGGATGCTGACCCTCGATCAGATCCTGGCGCTCGCCAAGGGTCGGATCATGCTCAATCTCGACGTGAAGGCGAACATCTATGTCGAGGTCGCCGCAGCGGTGCGGCGCGCAGGGATGGAAAAGCAGATCGTCATCAAGACCGAGGTGGGGCCGGAGACGCCGGCAATGGCGGCGCAGGCCCCCTTCGACCGCCTGCTCTACATGCCGATCCCGCTCAACCCCGACCGCAAGGCCGATCTCGCCGCGATCGTCACGGCGCAACTCACCGACGCCCGCCCGATCGGGATCGAACTGCCGCGGATGGATGCAGCGCAGCTGCCGCCGGTGGCCGCAATCGCCCGCGCGCGCCGGGTGCGATTGTGGATCAACACTCTCTGGGACGGATTCGTCGTCGGGTACGGCGGCGACGAACAGGCGTTGCGTGATCCCGATGCGGTGTGGGGTCGGCTCTATCGCGAGGGTATCACCATCCTCCAGACCGACGAACCCGAAGCACTGCTCCGCTATCGCGCGACCCTGCGCTGAACCGACGACCGTCGGGGGCATGAAGGCCCCCGTCGTGTCACCAAGCGATCATCAAGCCGCGGTATCGCGCGGCCATGGTCGCGTGGCTTCTTCCGTCGAACCGGGCGCGCTTCGGCGCGGCCCATGCCACGCGCTCGCTCGCCTGGGCCGCGATCGACCTGTTGCTCGCCTGGCACCTGCATGTCCGGGTCGGATTGACGGGCGTCCAGACCGGCTGGCTGTTGTGCCTGTTCCTCCTGGTCGGCGCGGTCGCCACCGCGCTCGCGGGACGCGCGCTCGATCGCGGCCGGGCGACGGACGCGATGGCCGTGCGCGTCCAATTGCCCGCCACCTGCGTCACCGCATTGTTGCTGTGGGCGCAATTCGCCGTCCACGGCGCCGCGGCGGCGATGGCCGTCGGTCTCGCATTTCGCCTGTCCTATGCCGTGCAGGACGTGGCGCAGAACATGCTCGCGGCGCTGCTGCCGCGCGATGATGCAGACGCGCGCGGCTACGCCCGGCTGCGCGTGATGCTCAGCGCCGGAACGCGCTGCCTGATCGTCGCCGGCTTCGCGCTGGCGACGGCGGCGGGGATGGTCGCGCTGCTGGCCGTGGTCGGCGCGTTGATGGTCGCGTCGGCCTTCGGTCTGCGCGGCGCGACCTTTGCGCCGCACGCGCCTGCCCGCCCGGCCGACCGCAGTGACCGGGCGATGCCAGCCGGACTGCCAGCGCTTCTGCTGGGCTGGATCATGACCGCGACGTTGCTACCGACCGTCACCCGCCTGCTGATCTTTGCACCCCCGGTGGCCGGCGCGTGGAGTGGCGGCGTGGTGCTGCTGGGCGGTTATTGCCTGGGGACGCTGATCGGCCCAGCCTTGCGTGAGTTGCTCGGCCGATCGGTCTTGCTGGCGATCATCGTGGCGAGCGGCGCGCTCCTGATCGTGCCGCTCGGTATCGGCCCGACCGTGCGGATCGCCGCCGCCGTGCTGCACGGCATCGGCGTCAGCATCATCAATGTCCACCTCTGGGTGGCCACGTCGCAGCTGGCGATCGACGAGCGACGCGCCGGGCGCAGCGCCGACGGGACGGTTTTCGGCGCGGTCATCATGACCCTGCATCTGGCCACCGCGCTGAGCATGGTCATCCTTGGACCGCTGATCGACCAGCTGGGGGACGGCCGTCATCAGGCACCGGCGATCAGCCTGCTCTTGACCGCACTCGGCGCGATCATGATCGCCGGTGCGGGACACCGCCCCAAGCCACGAGGCAGGCGAGTTCGGGCCAAGAGCTTCCAAAAACCGGCGTTGTAGCGACTTCAGCTAAGCGACGGCTGTTGACCCGCGGGAGCCGAGGCAGACGCCGATGTGACAGCCGGGTCTGCTGGTCCCTTCACGCATCATCGACCTTGGCCCAGATCGGGACAGGGTAGATGTGTCGAGCCCTTCGACTGTCGCCTAAGCATCGCCGATAGCGAAGCCTCTGCTCTACGCATTCCCGTTGCTTGATCGTCACTTTGCGAGATATTTACCTTGTTATTGTAACCTTCTCCTGTTTGCTGACGGGGCCGCAATGCAGGCAGATTGTTTCTTGACGTCAAAGCGTTAAGCGGCTCAATGATGGTTTTGTGAAACCGCGAAGACGCGCGGCAGAACTCTCCTAGAGGTGGTGATCCTTGGTCGAAAGTAGCGCCGAACGGGCGATCGCCAGAGCTGCGAACGTGCTGGCGGGAAAACTGCCGCAGATTCGCCAGATTTCGCGCAAGAGCTACGTCCTCCGGAAGAATCTAACGACGCGAAAGATCCTGAATCTGGCGTCGCTTACCTATTGCTTCGTCCGCGGCAAAACCGACGGCACCGGCGTGCCCTTTCACATGAAAGTGGATGTCACGCCGCGGTGTCAGCTGAGCTGCCCGGTATGCTTCCATGGCAAGCTGCAGAAATCCGAGCGGAACAAGCTGCCCAAAGCCATGGATCTGCAGATGTTCTCGCAACTTGTCGATCAAGTGCGCGGCCGGACGCATGTCATGGCCCTCTACAATCTCGGGGAGCCGTTGCTCAACAAGTCGCTTATCCCGATGATCAAATATGCTCATGCCGCTAATATCAACACGTACATCACTTCGAACTTCAGCCTTCCTCTTTCCGATGAGTTTCTGGCTGATCTTCTAAATTCGGGCCTGACCTCACTCATCGTCGCCGTCGATGGCATATCCGAGACGACATTCGGGCAGCAGCGGATTGGCGGCAATTGGAAGTCGGTCTCCGAAAACCTCGCGCGACTGAAGACCGTCAAGAAGCCCGCGGGCCTGCAAATCACCCTTCAGTACATCGTCTTCGACCACAACAGACATGAACTGGCCGCGGTGGAAGGATACTGCAACGATCTCGGGATCGATCTGGTCGTGTTCGAGGGCTCGACGACCCCCTGGCTGATCCAGTTCAAGCCACGCGAGGGGTGGGCGCCCCGGTCGAAGAAGATGTTGCCGCGCTGTGCATGGCCGTTCTTCTCCGCCCTCGTCGGGTCCGATGGCAACGTGTATGGTTGCTGCAATTATCGAATGGATGAGGTCAACGACAGGAACGTCGATGCGCGCTCGCTGGGCAGCGTTGCAACGGAGTCCATCACCGACATCTACAAGGGCGAGCAATATCGGGAGGCGCGGCGTCTCGTGACCGACCCCGCGGCGTCGGGGCCGAGCGTCGGCCACTTTTGCCATGGCTGTTCGGTCATTCAGAAATAAAGCGATCAATCGTTAACCACCTCACGCTACCGCTGCGGACGGAGGTGCTGATTTTGACGCTAGATCAGACAATTACCGGGGCTTCGCGGGTCGCGGGCGAACTGGGGATCAGGACGCTCGACCTGCAGGCGGACATCTCGGAGCTGTCGATGCGCGTCACCGCGCAGGCACGCACCATCGAGAGCGTCGATGCACAGACCAGTCGCCTGACCGACGACGTCGAGAACGTCGCCGATGCCGCGCGCGAGGCATCGGGCGCGACCACGGGGGCGCATGGGCTGCTCGCCAGCTCGCATGTTCAGATCGACGCCGCGATGGGTGACGTCGTCGATCTGATCGCGCAGGTCAGCCGCATTCACGACAGCCTCGGCGCATTCACCTCGGCGCTGGAAGAGGTCGGGCGCGTCACCGCGACGATCGACGCGATCGCCAAACAGACCAACCTGCTCGCGCTCAATGCGACGATCGAGGCCGCGCGCGCCGGCAATGCGGGGCGCGGCTTCTCCGTGGTCGCAGGCGAGGTCAAGAAGCTGGCGTCCGAAACCGCGGCGGCGACCTCGCGGATCAACAACTCGATCACGGCGCTGACCACGCAGGCCGATGCGATGCTCGGCCGCGTCGATACGGGCGTCACCAAGGCGCGCTCGGCGCATCAGGGCACGCATGAGGTCAAGGCATTGGTGGCGCAGTTGCGCGGGCTGATGGACGGGCTGGAACGCAACAGCGAAAGCGTGGTGCGGCGTATCGGTTCGATGCTGTCGGCGGTGGTCGAGGTGAAGACCGGGCTCGGGCAATTGTCCGAAACCTCCAGCGACAATGCCGCCGGGCTGCACCGCCTGTCGAAGCGGCTGACCACCGTCAGCGACGACACCAACGAATTGCTCCAGTTGCTCGCCGAAAGCGACGCCGACACGCCCGACCGCCCGTATATCCACTTCGCGATTGCCGCGGCGCGGCAGGTGTCGGAGGGGCTGGCGCAAGCGGCGGCGTCGGGAACACTCGACGACGCGACGATCCTCGGCGACGCCTACCAGCCGGTCTTGGGCAGCGATCCCCCACTCTTCACCCATCCGGCGATGGCGACGATCACGTCGCTTGCGCGGCCGCAGCAGGAGGCGGCGCGCGCCCTCCCCGGCTTCTTCGGGATGAGCTTCACCGACCGGCGCTGCTTCGGCGCCGTCGCGATGCCCGAACGGTCGCTGCCGCAGCGTCCCGGCGAGCGCAGCTGGAACACCGAATATTCGCGCGCGGGCGTCTTCTTCCACTTCCCCGATACCGAGGAGCAGGTGAAGATCACCAAGCCATTCTGCCTCAAGGCGTATCGCCGGCTCGCCTCTGACGGCAGCGTCATCCTGCTCAAACAGGTGATCGCGTCGATCAACGTCAACGGCAAGCATTGGGGCATTCTGCAGCTGGCGTACAAGGATCAGGGCTGACGGCGGCGGATAGAGCCCGGTCAGGGTGCGGTCCTAGGTTCGCCCGAACAGCTTGGCGACGCTCTTCATATCCAGCTTCACCCACGTCGGGCGGCCATGGTTGCATTGCCCCGAATGCGGCGTGACCTCCATCTCGCGGAGCAAGGCGTTCATCTCGGCCGGCGACAGCACGCGCCCGGCGCGCACCGAGCCATGACAGGCCATCGTCCCCGCGATCGCGTCCAGCCGCTCGCGCAGGCTCAACGCCTCGTCATAGGCGGCCAGTTCGTCGGCAAGATCGGTGACCAGCCCCTTGGGATCGCCGCTGCCGAGCAGCGCGGGGGTCGCGCGCACCAGCATCGCGCGCGCCCCGAACCGCTCCAGCTCGAGCCCGAACTCGGCAAGCTCCCCGACGCGTGCCTCCAGCCGGTCGCACGCCGGTTCATCCAGCTCGACCACCTCGGGGATCAGAAGCGCCTGCGACGCGACGCGCCCACCGGCAAGCGCGGCGCGCATCCGCTCCAGCACCAGCCGCTCGTGCGCGGCGTGCTGGTCGACCAGCACCAACCCATCCTCCGCCTCCGCGACGATATAGGTCTTGGCGACCTGCCCACGCGCGACGCCGAGCGGAAAGTCGGTCGTCACAGGTGGCGGCGTCCATGCGGGGACGCCGCGCGCTTGTGGTGGAGCCGAGAAGAAGGTCGGACGCTGATCATGGAACGATAGCCCTCTCCCCGCCGGGGAGCTTTGGGTCGAATAGGCCCCCGGCATATTCTCAACATTGCGGGGCGATGTTGACCCAAAGCTGGTCGGGTGAGGGGCTGCCCCAAGCGCGTCGCTCGGTGAAAAACCAACCCCTCCCCGACAGAGCCGGCGCTATGCTGCTCGTGCTGCCACATCGCCATGATGTCGGCCGGTGCCGAATGCGCCACCCGATGCCCCGCCGCATCCAGCGCGCGGCGCAAGCCGGAAACGATCATCCCGCGCACCAGCGCCGGATCTCGAAAGCGCACCTCGGTCTTGGCGGGATGGACGTTCACGTCGACCTCGCTCGGGGGAATGTCGAGGAACAGCGCCACCACCGCATGGCGGTCACGGGGCATCATCTCGGCATAGGCGCCGCGGATCGCGCCGATCAGCAACCGGTCGCGCACCGGGCGACCGTTGACGAACAGATATTGATGGTCCGCCACCCCGCGGTGGAAGGTCGGCAGCCCCGCGACGCCGCCGAGCACATGGCCTTCGCGTTCCAGGTCGATCGCGACCGAATTGTCGGCGAGCGCACGATCGGTAAGTGCCGCGACGCGTGCCGGCCGACTCTCGGCCGCCGCGACCGACAGCGTGCGCCGCCCGTCATGCTCCAGCGAGAAGGCGATGTCGGGGCGCGCCATCGCCAGCCGCCGCACGACGTCGAGGCAGGCGGCATATTCCGAGCGCGGCGAGCGCAGGAACTTGCGCCGCGCGGGCACCTGCGCGAACAGCGCCTCCGCCACGACGCGCGTCCCCGGCGGCAAGGCGGCGGGACCGTCGCGCTCCAGCACGCCGTTGTCGATCGTTCGCGCCCAGCCCTCCGCGCCCGCCGGGCGGCTCTCGATCGTCAGCCGCGCGACCGAGGCGATCGACGGCAGCGCCTCGCCGCGGAAACCGAGCGTCTGGACCCGGTCGATATCCTCGTCGGGCAACTTGGAGGTGGCGTGACGTTCCAGCGCCAGCGCGATCTCCTCCGGAACCATGCCGCAGCCATCGTCGGCGACTTCGATCCGCTCTACCCCGCCGGCAGCGAGCACGATCGCGATCCGCGTGGCGCCGGAATCGATCGCGTTTTCGACTAACTCCTTTAACGCGCTGGCTGGTCTTTCCACCACTTCACCGGCGGCGATACGGTTGACCAGATGCGAGGGGAGACGGCGTATTGACACGCGGCAACACCTAGACCAAGCCGCGGCATCCCGCGACCCCGCAGATACCATCGCCAGCATGATTTCTGCGGGACGCGCGGACTTGGACGATCACTGCCGGCGCCCACCGCAATCCGGCGACAACGACACGGACGACAACGTCAATGATATTCTCGCGCCTGTTCAAGATGACCTCGCACGACATGGCGATCGATCTCGGAACCGCGAACACGGTCGTCTACGTGCGCGGCCGCGGCATCGTGCTCAACGAGCCGTCGGTCGTGGCGGTCGAGACGATCAACGGCGTCAAGCGCGTGAAGGCGGTCGGTGAAGACGCCAAGCTGATGATGGGCAAGACGCCCGGCTCGATCGAGGCGATCCGGCCGCTGCGCGATGGCGTGATCGCCGACATCGATGTCGCCGAGCAGATGATCAAATATTTCATCGAGAAGGTGCACGGGCGTCGCCGCTTCATGCGCTGGCCGGAGATCGTGATCTGCGTCCCCTCGGGCTCGACCAAGGTGGAGCGTCGCGCGATCCGCGACGCCGCGCAGAATGCCGGCGCCAGCGCGGTGTACCTGATCGAGGAGCCGATGGCGGCGGCGATCGGTGCGGACATGCCGGTGACCGAGCCGGTCGGCTCGATGGTGGTCGATATCGGCGGCGGCACGACCGAGGTCGCGGTGCTGTCGCTGCGCGGGCTCGCCTACACCACGTCGGTGCGCGTCGGTGGCGACAAGATGGACGAGGCGATCGTCAGCTACGTGCGCCGCAACCACAATCTGCTGATCGGCGAAGCGACCGCAGAGCGGATCAAGCAGGAACTGGGCTGCGCCAAGCCGCCCGCGGACGGCATCGGCAAGACCGTGTATATCAAGGGTCGCGATCTCGTGAACGGCGTGCCCAAGGAAATCCAGATCACGCAGGCGCAGATCGCCGAAGCGGTCAGCGAGCCGGTCGCCGCGATCGTCGATGGCGTGCGGATCGCGCTTGAAAACACCGCGCCCGAGCTGGCGGCGGACATCGTCGACCAAGGGATCGTGCTGACCGGCGGCGGCGCGCTGCTGCAAGGGCTCGACGAGGTGCTGCGTGACGAAACCGGGCTGCCCGTGACGATCGCGGACGACCCGCTGATCTGCGTCGCGATCGGTACCGGCCGCGCGCTGGAGGATCCGCTGTTCCGCGCGGTGTTGCAGAACGGGTAAGCGATGCTCCGTCGTGCCCGGCAGGTGTTGAACCTGGTCCGGGGCGAACGGAAGGACATGGAATGGCAGGTCGTCACATAATCTGAAGGCGGGAGGTGACGGCAATGGCGCCGTCGCGGGATCGGCGCCCCGGCTTTTCGCGGCGCGCGCAATATGGACTGTTCGTCACCTACGTCCTCGGCATCGCCGGGGCGCTGGTGGGGGCGGTCCTGCTTGCGCTGTCGACCTTCCATCCCGCCGCCTTCTCCATGGCGCGCGCCGCGGTGTCGGAGATCACCGCGCCCGCGTCCGGGGCGAGCGCGGCGATCATCCGCACCGTCGCGACGGTCCCGCAGGCGATCGGGACGTGGTGGCGCGTCCATGACGAGAATGCCGAACTCCGCGCCCGGCTGGCGCGTGCGCGCGAGGCGTTGCTGGTCGGGCGGCAGGCGCGGCTGGAGAACGTCCGGCTCCGCGCGCTGCTCGGACTGCGCGACCGTGCGCCGGAGGTCGTCACCGCCGCGCGCATCGTCAGCACCAGCGCGTCGAGCACGCGGCGCTACGGCCTGCTCAACGCAGGCAGCTGGCAGGGCGTCGCCGAGGGTCAGCCGGTGCGTGGGCCGGAAGGGCTGATCGGGCGCGTCCTCTACGCCGGGCCGAACACCGCCCGCGTGCTGCTGGTCACCGATGCCGAAAGTATCGTGCCGGTCCGCCGCTCGCGCGATGGCCGGCCGGCGCTGGCCGCCGGCCGCGGGGACGGGTTGATCGACATCCGCACGATCGACACCGCCGACGGCAAGTTCCGCCCCGGCGACATCTTCGTCACCTCCGGCACCGGCGGGATGTTCCTGCCCGGCGTGCCCGTGGCGCGCGTGCTGCGCGATGGCACCGATGCCGCGCCCGCCCGCCCGTTCGCCCGTCCGGACACGCTCGACCTCGCGATCGTCCACCGTGCGTTCATGCCGCCCGCGCCACCCGCACCGAAGCCCGCCCCCTCCCCGACTCCGAGCCCCACCCCCGATCCGTGACCCTCGCTGCTCGCCCACCCTTCGAAGAACCGCTCGGCCGTGGTCGCGCGCGGCTGTTGCCGTGGGCGACGGTGATGATCGGGTCGCTCGTCACGATCCTGCCGTGGAGCGCGACGCTGCCGCTGCTGCCGCCGGTCGGGCTGTTGATCCTGCTATCGTGGCGGCTGCTCGCGCCGCTATCGCTGCGTGTCTGGGCGCCGGCGCTGCTCGGGCTGTTCGACGATCTGCTCTCCGGTCAACCACTGGGCAGCGCCATGCTGTTGTGGACGCTCGCCTTCTTCCTCGTCGAGGCGATCGACGCGCGCTCCGGCGTGCGCGACTTCAAACAGAGCTGGGCGATCGCCGCGATCGCGATCGGCTTCGTTTTGCTCGGTGGACGACTGGTGGCGACGCCGCTCGATGCCCATGTCGATAGCGTGCTATTGCTCCAGATCGTGATATCGGTGTTGCTCTTCCCCGCTGCGGCGCGGCTGGTCGCGTGGATCGACCTGCGGCGCGCGCTATGAGGCCGCGCGCACCGAAGGTCATGACCGAAGCGGCGCAGAGCTACAGCTTCTCGCGCCGTGCCTGGTTGCTCGGCGCGGGCCAGGCCGGGCTGGGCGCGCTGCTGATCGGGCGGATGGGCTATCTCGCGATCGCGCAGAACGAGCATTACAACCTGCTCGCCGAAAGCAACCGCGTCAGCATGACGATGATCCCGCCGCGCCGCGGCTGGATCGTCGACCGTCACAATCAACCGATCGCCAGCAACCGCACCGATTTCCGCGTCGACGTCATTCCCGACCGGATCGAGGACAAGGATCGCGTGCTCGCGCACCTGCGCGGGTTGCTCGGCCTCTCCGACGAGGATCTCGCGCAGATCAATGCCGAGCTGGAGCATGCCCCCGGCTTCCGCCCGGTCGAGATCGCCGAGAACATCGACTGGGAACGCTTCGCCGCGGTGCAGGTCCGCCAGCCCGAATTGCCCGGCGTCGCCCCGACCCGCGGCTTCGCACGCCACTATCCCGCCGGGCCGGCGGTCGCGCATCTGATCGGCTATGTCGGCGCGGCCACCGCCGAACAATATAAGAAGACCCGCGATCCGCTCTACGTCACGCCGGGGTTCAAGCTCGGCAAGGACGGACTGGAAAAGACCATGGAGCCGCTGCTGCGCGGCACCGCCGGCGCCAAGCGCGTGGAGGTCACCGCGCGTGGCAAGCTGGTCAAGGAACTCGCCACCCGTCCGGACGTGCCGGGGCGCACGCTGCGCCTGACGATCGACTCCGGGCTCCAGGAATATGCCGCGCGGCGGATCGGCACCAACTCGGGCTCGGCGGTGGTGTTCGACTGCACCAATGGCGAGATGCTCGCGATGGTGTCGATGCCCGCCTACGACCCCAACACCTTCTCCGAAGGCATCAGCCAGATGGAGTGGAAGATGCTGAGCGAGGACGATCACGTCCCGCTCATGAACAAGGTGACGCAGGGCCTCTACCCGCCGGGCTCCACCGTCAAGCCGATGAACGGCCTTGCGCTGCTCGCCGCCGGGGTCGGCGCGGAGGAACGCGTGTTCTGCTCGGGCGCGATGCGCGTCGGCAATGGCGTGTTCCACTGCCACAAGCGCGGCGGACACGGCCCGCTCGATCTCAAGAACGCGATCATGCAGAGCTGCGACATCTATTTCTACGAAATGGTGCGCCGCGTCGGCTACGATAAGATCGCACCGGTCGCGCGCGAGCTGGGATTGGGTCAGAAGTTCGACCTGCCCTTCTCGACACAGCGCTATGGCACCGTCCCCGACAGCGCGTGGAAACAGCGCAAGTACAAGACCGACTGGAAGGTCGCCGACTCGCTCAACGCCTCGATCGGTCAGGGCTATGTGCTCTCAAACCCGCTCCAGCTCGCGATAATGGCCAGCCGGTTGGCGTCGGGACGGCGGCTGATGCCGACGCTGATCCGCGACCCCTTCAAGCCGCAGGCCGATCTGCTCCCGATCGATCCCGAGCATTTCCGCATCATCCGCGAGGCGATGGACGGTGTCGTCAACCATGGCGGCACCGGCGGCGCGGCGCGGATGCTCGTCCCCGGCATCGCGATCGCCGCCAAGACCGGCACTGCGCAGGTCCGCCGCATCACGATGGCGGAGCGGCGCTCTGGCGTGCTCAAGAACGGGCAATTGCCGTTCAGGCTGCGCGACCACGCGCTGTTCGTGTGCTTCGCTCCCTACGACAATCCGCGCTACGCCGCGGCGGTCGTGCTCGAACATAACGGCCATACCGTCCGCAATCTCGACACGCCGATGATCGGCCGCGACATCATGACTTATCTGTTCGACCACGAGCGCGCGATGAAGAGCCTTGCCGAGGTCGAGCCGACCTGGGGCGGCGACATCGCGACGCGCATGGCCGCACAGCGCGCCGCCTACCGCGCCGCGCACGCCCCCGCCCCGCCGGTGGTCGACGATGACGACGTCCCGGCATCCAACTCACCCGCGGTCGAGGCCGCGACCGACGCGTCGAACGCCAGCGCGGAGGCGACCGCACGCGACGTCGCAGCCGGCAACGGCCCGGCACGGACGGGCTCGCCCGAACCCGAAACCGACAGCGAGCGCCGTGCCGATCCACTCGACCGCGCCGTAGGGCCGCAGCGGTGAGCGGCTTCGTCCCCGCCCCGCTCGCGGTGCTGCCGTGGCGCGTGCTGCTGCTCGTCACCGCGATCGGCGGTTTTGGGCTGATCGTCCTCTATTCCGCCGCCGGGGGCAGCCTGCGCCCATGGGTGGTTCCGCAGGGGGTACGCTTTGCGGTGTTCCTGGTCGGTGCGGTGGCGCTGTCGCGCGTGCCGCTCGACTGGTGGAAGAAGTCCGCCTTCTACATCTACGGCATCTTCCTGATCCTGCTGGTCCTCGTCGAACTGCTCGGCGCGGTGCGGGGCGGCAGCCAGCGCTGGCTGGGCTTCGGCCCGATCCGCATCCAGCCGTCCGAAACGATGAAGCTGGCGATCGTGCTGGCGCTCGCACGCTTCTACGACATGCTGCCGGCGGCGGAGACGCGTCGCTTCCAGGCGGTGTGGCCGGCGGCGGTGCTGATCGGGATGCCCGCGCTGATCGTGATGATGCAACCCGATCTGGGCACCGGGCTGATGATCTGTGCCGGGGGGCGACGGTGATGTTCCTCTCCGGAATACCGTTGCGCTTGTTCGTCGGCGGCGCACTGGCGGTGGCGACCGCGATCCCGCTGGCCTTCAACTATGTCCTCCACGACTATCAGCGCCATCGCATCCTGATCTTCATGGACCCGGAAAGCGACCCGCTCGGCACCGGCTATCACATCAGCCAGTCGAAGATCGCGATCGGGTCGGGCGGCCTGTTCGGGAAGGGCTTCCTGCAAGGCACGCAGAGCCACCTCGACTATCTTCCCGAGGGCCACACCGACTTCGTCTTCGCGACGATGGCGGAGGAATGGGGTCTGGCGGGCGGTGCGTTCCTGATTATCGGCTTCCTGCTCGTGATCCGCTGGGGCGTGAACGTCGGCGTCCGCGCCGAGGATCGTTTCGCCAAGCTCGCCGCGGCGGGTCTGGCGACGACGATCTTCTTCTACATGGCGATCAACCTGATGATGGTGATGGGGCTGGCGCCGGTGGTCGGCATCCCCTTGCCATTGGTCAGTTTCGGCGGTTCGGCGCAGATGACGGTGCTGATCTCGCTCGGCATCCTGATGGGCATCGACCGCTCGATCTCGGCGCGCCAATCGACGCGCTGGTGAAAAAAGTCAAAAAGGGGTTTGCGAATCCGGGAAGCGCTGTTAGAGGCGCGCTTCCCGATCGCGGGGCGGTTCTTCGGAAACGCTTCTCCCACGGTCACTGGACGCATAGCTCAGTTGGTAGAGCAGCTGACTCTTAATCAGCGGGTCCTTGGTTCGAGCCCAAGTGCGTCCACCAGTTTCATCGACGGCCTCGCGAGCGATCGCGGGGCCGTTGTTCATTGCGGTGATCGGGGCGGTAATCGGGGCGGCGATCGGGCGAAGACGATCGTCGTGAAATCTGGCAGGAAGCGCCCACGAACGGGAAAGGCCGCCGATGATCCTGCGCAGTGATGAAACCCTCGACGTCAACGTGCCGGCTGGCGGGGCGATGCGAATGCACCTGTTCCGCCCGGTCGCCGAGGGACGCTATCCCGGCGTATTGCTCTATTCCGAGATCTATCAGGTCACCGCGCCGATCCGCCGGCTGGCAGCGATGCTGGCCGGCAACGGCTATGTCGTCGCGGTGCCCGAGGTCTATCACGAATATGAGCCGGCCGGCACCGTGCTCGCCTATGATACGGCCGGCACCGACCGCGGCAATGCGCTGAAGTTCACCAAGCCGGTCGCCGCCTTCGATGCCGACGCTACCGCGGAGATCGGCGCGCTATCGTCGCATCCCGCCTGTACGGGCAAGCTGGCGACGTTCGGCGTCTGCCTCGGCGGGCATCTCGCGTGCCGCGCCGCGCTCGATCCGCGCGTCGCCGCGGCGGCGTGCTTCTACCCCACCGACATTCATTCCGGCTCGCTCGGCGAGGGACGCCACGACGACACGCTGGCGCGGCTGGCGGAGTTGAAGGCCGAATTGATGCTGGTGTGGGGTCGACAGGATCCGCACGTCCCGCTCGACGGCCGGGCGGCGATCCGCGCGCGGCTGGAGGCGGTCGGCGCACACTACGAATGGCACGAGTGGAACGCGCAGCACGCCTTCCTGCGCGACGAGGGCCCGCGCTACGACCCGGCGCTGTTCCTGCAGGCGATGATGCAGACGCTGGCCTTCTTCCGCCGCACGATCGGCTGAGGGCGATCTACGCGGCCTTGCCAACGGTGGAGATGAGGCAACGCGCCCGGTAGGCTTCGCTCCCGCCGTTCTACCGCGCCAGCCATCCGCCATCGACCGCCAGCACATGCCCCTGCACATAGGCCGCGGCGTCGGAGGCGAGGAACACCGCCGCGCCGCCCAGGTCGGCCGGCGCGCCCCAGCGCGCTGCTGGGATACGCTCGACGATCGCGCGGTTACGCTCCGCATCGGCCTGCAACGCCGCGGTGTTGCTGGTCGCGATATAGCCCGGCGCGATCGCGTTGACGGTCACATTGTGCTTCGCCCATTCGTTGGCGAGCAGCTTGGTCAGCCCGCCCACCCCGCTCTTCGCCGCGGTATAGCTCGGCACGCGGATGCCGCCCTGGAAGGTCAGCATCGACGCGATGTTGATGATCCGCCCGCCCCCCGCGGCGATCATGTGCCGCCCGGCGGCCTGCGACAGGAAGAACACCGATTTCAGATTGGTGTCGATCACCGCGTTCCAGTCTTCCTCGCTGAAGTCGACCGCATCCGCGCGCCGGATGATCCCGGCATTGTTGACGAGGATGTCGAGCCGCCCGAACGCGTCGAGCGTCTCCGCGACCACGCGCCCGACCGGCTCGATCGTGGACAGGTCCGCATCGATCACCGCCGCGCGCCGCCCGAGATCGCGGATCTGCGCCGCCGTCTCCTCCGCCGCGGTACGCCCGACGCAGACGACATCCGCCCCCGCCTGCGCCAGCGCGACCGCGATCGCCTGCCCGATCCCGGTATTCGCACCGGTGACGACCGCGACGCGCCCGGTCAGGTCGAACGGATGGCTCAGCGCAGCTGGCATATGTCGCACACGTCCATGTCGTTGTAATCCTGGTTCTCGCCCGCCATCGCCCAGATGAAGGTATAATTGCTGGTGCCAGCACCCATGTGCACCGACCACGGCGGGCTGATCACCACCTCTTCATTGTCGACGACGATATGCCGCAGGTCGTCGGGACGGCCCATATAGTGAAAGACACGATTGTCGTCCTCGAGGTCGAAATAGAGGTAGATCTCGCTGCGCCGCTCATGGACGTGCGGCGGCATCGTGTTCCACACCGATCCGGGCTTGAGCTGCGTCAGCCCCAGGCACAGCGACGCACTGGCGCACAGATGCGGCAGCACCAGTTGATAGATGGTGCGGTCGTTCGACGTCTCCAGGCTGCCGCGCTGCATCGGATTGGCGTCGGCGAGCGTCACCTTGCGCAGCGGGAACGGCGCATGGGCGGGGACGCTGAGCAGATAGAAGCGCGCCCCCTCACCCGCGAACGTCACCTCCGCAGACCCCATCGGCACGTACAGCGCCTCGTAGCGGGTCAGTTCGAACACCTGCCCGTCGACGGTCACCTTGCCGGCGCCGCGCCCGATGTTGACCACCCCCAACTCGCGGCGTTCGAGCAACGGATGCCCCGCCACGCTTTCAGGCTCGCTATGCGTCGGCAGCGACAGCATCGCCGTGCCCGGCACCGCGCCGCCGATGATGAAGCGCTCACCGTGCGAATAGGTCAGCACGATCTCGCCGTCGCGGAATAGCCCGTCGACCAGGTAACGGTCGCGCAGCGCCTGATTGGAGACGCCGTCCATCATGTCGGGATGCGTGGCGTAAAAGGTCTTGGCGTACACGTCGGTGCTCCTGTTCAACGGGCGCGGTCGAGCTGCGCGATTTGCGTCGCCGCCAGCAGGAAGGCGCCCACGCCGTAATATTGCGTCTCTTGCGCGGCGACCTTGTCGGGCCGGTCGCTGACCTGTTGCACCCAGCCGAGCCGCCCGTCGGGCTGGACCGCGCGCTCCAGCGCCGCCCAGCCGCGCTTCGCGACGGGTGCGTATTCGGCACGCGGCAGCACCCCGGCATTGACGCCCCACGCCATGCCATAGGTGAAGAAGCCGGTGCCGCTCGATTCCGGCGGTGAGCCTTCGGCGGCGAGCAGCGATGGCGCCCAATAGCCATCCGGCTTCTGCAACGTCTTCAGCTTCGCGGCCATGTTGCGAAACAGCCCCTCCATCCGCACGCGATCGGGGCTGTTCTTGGGCAGCAACGGAATGATCCGCGCCATGCCCGCGAACACCCACCCGTTGCCGCGTGCCCAGAATTGCTTGCGGCGCTGCGCATCGCGACGCTCGAAGAAGCGGCTGTCGCGGTAATAAAGCTGTTCGACCGGATCGAGCAGGAAGTCGGTCGTCGCCCAGAATTCCTTCATTGCGAAGTCGCGGTACTTCGGATCGCCGGTCTGGCGCGACAGTTCCACCAACGCGGGCGGCGCCATGAACAAGGCGTCGCACCAGCACCAGCGCGTCAGGCACTCGGTCGCGCCATAGCCCTCCGGCGGCACCGCAAAGGCGAGCGTCGTGACCGCGGGCTTGTCGACGATACGGTCCAAGGTCGCCTTGGCGCTGGCGAGCGCCTGCGGCGGTCCGCCATGCGCGGCGGCCCATAGATAGCTTTGCACGATCGCATGATCGTCCGCGAAATAGGGCCTCTCGCCCGGCCGCCAACCGTTCGCGCGCCCCATCGCCATGATCGCATCCTTGATGCGCGGCGGCGCGCCGGCATCGGCGAGCGCGGTCATCCCGACCCAGAACACCGCGGGCTCCCACGCGCGCATGTCGCCGCTGCGCGGGTTCACGTCCATGTGCGCAAGCTGCCAGTCGGCCAGCTTCACCGCCTGCGCGATCGGTGCCTGTTGCTGTGCCGCCGCGGGCGCAGCGACCGCCGCGATGCTGGTGGCGAGGGCAAGGTGTCGAAGGATCATGCGGCGCTCTCCAGGGAAGCGAAACGGGCCGGGGTCAGCCGGGGGCTGATGACGTGCAGCGACAGCAATGCCAGCAGATAGGCACCGCCCGCCACCGCGAAGATCGGCGCATAACTGCCCGAAACGCCAAGCACATGACCGACGAACTTGGCGATCAGCATCCCACCGATCGCGCCCGCGGTCCCGCCGATCCCCACCACCGAGCCGACCGCCGCGCGCGGAAACAGGTCGGAGGGCAAGGTCAGCAGATTGGCGGAAAACGCCTGATGCGCCGCGGTCGCCAGCCCGATCAGCGCGACCGCGATCCACAGGCTGTCGACATATTGAACCGTCACGATCGGCAGCACCGCGATCGCACATCCGAGCATCGTCGCCTTGCGCGCGGCGTTCGCCGACCAGCCGCGCCGCAGCAGCCGCGACGAGGTCCAGCCGCCCAGCACGCTTCCCGCGTCCGACAACAGATAGATCGCCACCAACGGCGGCCCGAACGACCTGAGGTCCAGCCCGTAGCGCTTCCCGAGAAAATCGGGCAACCAGAACAGGAACATCCACCAGATCGGATCGGTCAGGAACTTGGGCACCGCATAGGCCCAGGTCTCGCGATACGTGAACAGCTGCAGCCACGGCACCCGCTCGACCACCGGCGCGGGATCGCTGCGGATCAGCGCCAGCTCGCCCGGCGTGACGCGCGGATGCTCCTCCGGACGGCGATAGATCGCGATCCACGCGATCAGCCACAGCACGCTGAACGCGCCGGTCGCGATGAAGGCCATCCGCCAGCCATAGGCGAGCGTGATTGCGGGAACGAGCAACGGCGTCGCGATCGCGCCGACGTTCGCCCCGGCGTTGAACAGCCCGACCGCAAACGCGCGCTCGCGCTGTGGAAACCATTCGGTCACCGCCTTCAACCCGGACGGGAAATTGCCCGCCTCCCCCAGCCCCAGCGCGAACCGCGCCGCGCCGAACTGCGCGACGCTGCTCACCAGCCCATGCGCGACATGCGCCAGCGTCCAGAAGGAAAAGGCGAGCGCATAGCCGAGCCGCGCGCCGAACCGGTCGATCAACCGCCCCATCATCAGGAAGCCGACAGCGTAGGCGGCCTGAAACCAGAAGACGATGTCGGCATATTGCGCCTCGGTCCAGCCCAGATCCTTCTGGAGCACCGGCTTGAGCACGCCGATCATCTGGCGGTCGATGTAGTTGATCGCGGTCGCCGCGAACAGCAACGCGCAGATCGTCCAGCGATAGCGCCCGGTCGGCGGCGCGGCGGCGATGTCCGGCATGACGAGCGCTCCGGAAGAAAGGGCGCGCGACACCGCCGCGCGCCCAGGTGGGGACGTTTAGAACTTGCCGCGGATCCCGAACGAGAAGGTCCGCCCGTTGAAGTAGGAATTGTCGCGATGCGTCTGCCCGACGGATTTCTGCGGGTTCTCGTACACCGTATAGGTATTCTCGTTGGTGATGTTCAGCGCATCGACGCGCAGCTCGATATAGTCGTTGAGCTTCAATGCGACGGTCGCGTCGAGATAGCCCTGCGCCGCGAAGTACGAGATTTCGTCATTCGCCGTGTTGCGCTGCGCGCCACCCGTCTTGGAGCGATAATTGTACGATCCGCGCAGCGAGAACGGTCCTTTCTCGTAGAAGCCGGTGATGCTGTACGTGTATTTGGGCACGCTCTGCAAAGCGACGATGCTGCCGTTGGTCAGCACAAAATTATAGTCGATGCCCTTCTGCTGCTGATCGATCAGCGTGAAGCTGCTGGTCACGCCCAGCCCGTCGAACGGCTTGGGCAGGAAGGTGAAGTTCTGCTGATACGCCGCTTCCAGCCCGCGCAGCTTCAACTGCCCGGCGTTCTGCACGATCGTGCGCAGGATCCGCGGGTTGTTGTTGGTCAGCGCGTTCACCTGCGCCAGCGTGCAGGTGCCGGTCGGCCCACCGAACGCCGCGCAACTGAAATAGCTCGGATCGAGGCCCGTCGTCGCCAGCGGAACGTCCTCGACGACTGCGACCGGCTGGTCGGTAATATCCTTCTCGAACAGCCCGACGCTCAACAAGGCGGCGGGCGCGAAATACCACTCTAGCACCGCGTCATAGGTGGTGGCGACCTGCGGGCGCAGGTCGGGATTGCCGACCGCCACCGCATTGCTGAACACGTTCGGCACGACGATGCTGCCCGCGATATCGTTCAGCGCGCTGCGCGTCACCGTACTGCCGATCGATCCACGCAGCAGCAGCTTGGGCGTGATGTCGAAGGCCAGGCTCGCCGACGGCAGCCAGTTCTGATAGCCACCGTTGCGGCGGTTGGGCGTGAACACCCCGCCCAGATTGGTGTAATTGTTGATGATCGTCTCGGTGTCCGAATAACGGATGCCGGCATCGCCGCGCAGTTCGTGCCCGCCGATCGCGATCTTGAACGACGTCTCCAGGAACGCCGACTTGACGCGCTCTTCCGCCTCATAGGTAGCGTTGAGCTGGCGCGCCGCCTGACGGTTGGCCTGGTTGGCCCCCAGCGTGCCCATCACGAAGTCGCGCGAGAAGGTCGCGAAATTCGACGGATAGCCCGAATTGCCGCCGTTGTTCAGCGTACCGTATTGCAGGAACGGATCCATATACTGGAACACGCCATTGCCGCTGGAGGCGAAGGTGCCACCGTTCGGCAGCGCCGCGGCGCGCGCGATCGAGGAGCCGTCCTGCGCGGTCCGGCTCTTCAGGCTGGACACGTAGCTGCCGCCGATCTTGAACGCCATGCTGGTGTCGCCGGTGTCGACCACCGTCCAGTCGAGCACCGAGCGCAGGCTCTTCACGGTGTCGTCTTCGCGCTGGATCGAGAAGCCGAGCGTCGGGTCGCGGAAATTGGCCGGATCGGTGAACGATGTCGGCGAGCTGATCGTCGGATAGGAGACGTTGACGGTCGGATCGTAGGTTGTCGTGATGCCGTAGATGTTCGAGACGATGCGATTGCCCGATTGCCAGGCGCGGCTCTTGGAGATGCTCCCCTGCGCCTGCAATGTCACCCGGTCGCTGAAGTCGTATTTCGCGCGGGCCACGCCGTAGGAGAACTTCGTCTCGAAATCGCGGAAGAAGCTTTCGCCGATGATGCTCGTATTGCCGAACGTCCCATACAAATTGTTGTACTGGTCGATCTTGACGTCGAGCGGAATGATCCCGGAATTGGTGCCGGTCCCTGGTGTCGCGGTGCTGCCCGGCGCGGTGCGCGAGTTGCGCACCGGCACACCGAACGTGAACTCGTCCATCTGGTCGGTCAGCTTGGAATAGATGCCGTCGACGCTCGCCTCGAACTTGTCGCTCTTATATTGCACCGACCCGACGAATCCCATCCGCTCGCGTTCGGTGTTCGAGGTATAGACGCGGTAGAAGCGCGGCAGCAGCGCGTTCGCGACCTGCGCGCGCGTCAGATTGCCGAAATTGGCGAGCGGGCTGTCGAGGTTCAGCTCGAACTGGAACGGTCCGCTCGTGTTCGACGGCACCGAGCCGTAATAAGGACGCCGCCCGAGCGCCGACGAATTATAGCCGCCCGTCGACTGGAAACCCGAGCGCTCATTGACGGTCTTGGCATAGGCTGCGCCGAACAGGACGCCAAAATTGCCCCAATGGTCGCTGACGATCAACGAGCCGCGCGGGCGCCACTTCTCGGACTGATCGTTGTAGCTGTACTGCGCGGTGTAGCGGAACACGCGCTCCTTGCTGTCGAACGGGCGCGGCGTCTGCAGGTCGACGTTGCCGCCGATCCCGCCCTCTTCGAGATTGGCGAGCGGCGACTTGTAGACGTCGACGCGCCCGAACAACTCCGACGGAAAGACGTCATAGTTGAACGCGCGGCTCGAACTGCCGACGCTCCCGGCCGAGGTGGTGCGGACCGGCGCACCGTTCAGCGTCGTCACCACGAAGTCGGAACTTAGCCCGCGGATCGCCACCCGCTGCCCCTCGTTGGTGCCCGCGCCGCCATCACGGCTCAGGATCACGCCCGGAATACGCTGCAACGAGTCGGCGACGTTCGCTTCGGGGAACTTGCCGATATCCTCCGCAACGATCGAATCGCGGATGCCGACCGCCTCGCGCTTCAACTCCAGCCCCTCGGCGAGACTGCGGCGGAAGCCGGTGACGACGATGTCGTCGCTCGCCGCCTCGGTCGATGCCTGTGGATCGGTAGCGGGTGTCGCGGCGGGCTCGGCCGCGGTGGTTTGCGCCGCGGCCGGAGCCGCCACCAACGTCAATGCGATGGCATGCGCCGACGCCATGCCGATGAACAACGACCTGCCCACGATAACCCCCTCCTGCTACGCCGCATATTGCGGCTTATGGATGGGTTATCATACAAGTTCGAACGCGCGTCAATCCGCTGTTATTAGTCCCCACCAGAAAGGTTCGCCGCCTCGCTCAACTCCGTGTGACGGCTAAGGCTTTCCTGCATGTGATGCCGCGCGGCGTCACGCGCGCCCGCTGGATTCATCCGCACGATCGCGTCGACGATCGCCTCATGCTCGATGCGCACCTTCTCGACATAGGCACGCTGCGCCTCGGGCGGTTGGTCGCGCAGATACAGGTTGCGCGGCGGCACCAGTCGCACCCCCAGGAAGTCGATCAGCTTGACGAAGGTCTCGTTCTGAGTCGCCCGCGCGATCGCGGTGTGGAAACGCGTGTCCGCCGCCGCCGAGGCGACCGGATCGTCGGCCACCGCCGCCATGTCGCGCAACGCCGCGCGCATCGCGGAAATGTCGGTCAGCGTCCGCCGCGCCGCTGCGAAGGCGGCCATCTCCGACTCGACCGACAAGCGCACCTCGAGCAGGCGGATCACGTCCGCCAGCTCGCTCATATCCTGCCGCGTGATCTGAAACGCCTGGTAACGCGCGTCGTCGGACACGAACACGCCCGACCCCTGCCGCGCGATCGCGATGCCATGCGCCTCCAGCCGCGCGACCGCCTCGCGCACCACCGTGCGGCTGACCTTCTCGTCTTCCGCTATCTCTTTCTGCGTCGGCAGGCGCGCGCCCGGCGGCATCTCGCCCGACCGGATCCGCGCCTCCAGCTTCACGTACAAGGCATCGGCCAACGACATGCTTTTGGTCATCCGTGCTTTATATCAAGGTCGTGCGCCAAGCCCCACAGGCAAAGTGCCGGCTTGGCAAAATAGATATGACAGCTTAGGTTATCCTACAACAGAAAGGGAGTGGATCGGCATGAGGATCGCGACGCGACGATATGCATCGGCGACCTTGTCGCTGCTGCTCGGCACGCCGCTCGCCGCGCAGGAAGCGCCGCCGCTACCGGTCGTGTCACCGCTCCCGCCCCCGCCCGACCGTACGCCGCGCGCGGTCGCGCTGCTCGCCGACTATCGGTACGACGATCTGCTGTGGGAGAACGACCGCACCGCGCACCGCATCTACGGCCATGCGCTGGAGGCGGCCGAACCGCCGTCGGGCTCGGGGATCGACAGCTGGGGCAAGAACGTCCGCTGGCCGTTCGCGGATCGCCAGCTCCGCACCGGCGATCAGCACGCCTATCATGGCGAGGGAATCGACTTCTACAATGTCGGCACCACGCGCGGCGCGGGCGGTCTCGGCATCTGGCACGACAACAAACTGTGGACCTCGCGCAATTTCGTCCGCCACCGCATCCTCGCGAGCGGCGGCGACCGCGCCGACTTCACCGTCGATTACGCGCCCTGGCCGGTCGATACGGTACGCAAGGTGTGGGAGACGCGCCGCTTCACGCTGCCGCTCGGCACGCAGTTCACGCGCATGGTCTCGACCATCTCCTCCGACCGCCCCGAGCCGCTGCTGGTTGGCATCGGCATCGGCAAGCGCACCACCGGGCAGGGCGCGGGCGAGTTGACCGTCGATCGCGCGCGCGGGCTGCTCTCTTGGTGGGGACCGGACGAGCCCGGTCACGGCCGGATCGCGATCGCCATCCGGGTCGACCCGCAGATGATCGCCGATGTGCGCGCCGATGCCGACAACCAATTGGTGCTGCTTCGCGTCACGCCCGGCAAGCCGTTCGTCTATTATTCGGGCTCGGCATGGAGCCATGGCGAGGGCGATTTCCGTACCCGAAAGCAATGGGACGACTATGCCGCCGGCACCGCGCTTAGCTTCGAAATCCCCAAGGCAGGGCAATGACGATGCAGATGGATCGACGGGGTATTTTGGCGGGCGGACTGGCGGCGGGCGCATTCGCGACCACGCCTGCGAGTGCGCAAGCCCGACCCGCCGACGCACCGCTCCCCGATGGCGGCACCGATCGCGCCTATGCCCTCGCGCTGCTGCGCCGGATGGCGGAGCCGGTCCTCGGACGCATGGCGCGCGGTCGGCTCCATGCCGAATGGACGCCCGAACTCAGCCCGACCTGGGACGGCCGCAACCCCGGCGTCGCCTATCTCGAGGCGTTCGGGCGCTTGATCGACGGGATCGCACCGTGGCTCGCGCTCCCGGACGACACGAGCGCCGAGGGACGGCTCCGCGCAACGCTGCGCACGCAGGCGCTGGAAAGCTACACCCACGCGGTCGATCCGAAGAGTCCCGACTATCTCTTGTGGCGCGGACACGGGCAGGCATTGGTCGACTCCGCCTATTTCACCAGCGCGCTGCTGCGTGCTCCCGATGCCTTGTGGAAGCCGCTCGACGCGAAGACGAAGACGCGGATCGTCGAAGAGATCAAGGGCCTGCGCCGCATCTCCCCGCCGTATCAGAACTGGCTGCTGTTTGCGGCGATGAACGAGGCGTTCCTGTTCGCGATCGGCGAGGAGTGGGACCCGATGCGGGTCGACCTCACGATCAAGAAAATGCTCGAATGGTATGTCGGCGATGGCTGGTACGGCGATGGCGCGCGCTTCCACTATGATTATTACAACAGCTACGTCATCCATCCGATGCTAGTGCAGATCCTCGCCACGCTCGCGGCGGGCAAGCCGAGCTTCAACAATCTGCGTCCCGCCGAGGAGCTGGCCCGCGCGGTGAAGCGCGAGCAACGCTACGCCGAGCATCTCGAGCGGATGATCGCCCCCGACGGCAGCTATGCCGCGATCGGCCGTTCGCTCACCTATCGCACCGCGGTGCATCAGCCGCTCGGGCATCTGGCGTGGCGCGGGCAATTGCCCGACACGCTGCCGGCAGGGCAAGTGCGCGCCGCGACGATGGCGGCGCAGCGGCGCGTCTTCGCCGACCCCAGCAACTTCAACGCCGACGGCTTCCTGACGATCGGCTTCGCGCGACACCAGCCGACGCTGGGCGACGTCTATTCCAACGCCGGCAGCATGTATATCGCATCCGAAAGCCTGATCGCGCTCGGCCTGCCCGCCGATCACGTCTATTGGACTGCACCGCCGCAGCCATGGACGATGCGCCGCGCCTTTGCCGGGCAGGATTTCCGCAAGGATTACGCGGTCGACTACTAAACAAGCCTCGTCGCGCCGCGACGCCGTCATCCCCTGAAGTTTGATTCGCCTGGCTTGAACCGCTTCCCTTCGTCACCCCGGCGAAAGCCGGGGCCCAGTTGGGGAGGTCGACGAAATCAGGCGTAACCTACATCATCAGCGTCCCCCAACTGGCCCCGGCCTTCGCCGGGGTGACGCTTCTGCTTGAATGGATCATCCTCTAATCGCCAGCCGCCGTCACCACCGGTCGCGTCTCGCCATCCAGCTCGGTCAGTTCGCGCTCGACCGCGATCGTGTCGCCCAGATCGCGCATCGCATACAGCTTGCCGCGCGCCTGCTCGAACGGGCGATGCAACACCATCGTGAGCGATCCATCGAAGCGACGGAACAACATCCCATGCCCGCTGTCGCCCCGCACAAGCGGCGGCAATTGCTCCCACGGCCCCGCAATGCTCCCGCTCTTCGACCGCGCGAGCGACTGGACATAGCCATGCCGGTCATAGCTCGACCACAGCATCAGCAACGTGCCGGTGCGCGTGCGGAAAAGCTCGGGTCCGTCAGTGACGTTGCCGCCCTTCACATCGGCGGGATCGGCCCGCTTCACCCATGGCGCGTCGGAGGCACGGAACAGCAGTCGCGGCTGCCCCGCGGCGGCGAGTGTGTCGTCGAGCGGCACCGCCTCGATCGTCCCGTCGCCGACCTGCACCCATTCATGCGCATAGACCATCCACGGCTTGCCCGCGCGATCGACGTGCAGCGAGCCGTCGAGCGTCATCTGCGCGGCATCGACGATCGGCGCGCCGTCACGCTCCAGCCGATAGGGCCCGCCCAGCTTCGCCGACGAGGCGAGCAGGGTCGAACGCCGTACCGGCTTCCGCCCGTTCTCGGCCGGCAGCTTGAGCCCGTCATTGTAGAAGGTCGAGAACAGGTACCACCGCCCCTTCCAGCGATGCACCTCCGGCGCCCAGGCGCCGTCGTTCGCCCAGCTCCCCTCCGGCAGTGCGAAGACCATCACCGGCCGCTGCCAATGCTTCAGGTTGCGGCTGCGATAGGCCATGATCCCCAGCCGTTTGTCGCCGGTCAGCTGCTCCTCGTTGCGGGTGAACAGCCAGTACGTACGCGTGGCGCGATCGGCGACGATCCACGGATCGTGCAGCGGCATGTCGGGCAGCAACAACGGCGCAACCGCCGCTTGGCGGGTCGCGGCGGTGGCTCCCAGCAACGTGCCGCACGCGAGCACCGCCATGAAGGCGGCACGCAAACCGGCAGCCGCGCCGGTACGTCCACCAGCAAGTAAGGTCATCCGTCTCTCTCCCGATTATGTCGGACAATAAGCGGGAGCGACATTCGGTCAAGCCGTCGGAGGCGCACCCCTGCGTTCACGCGCCGGATTGCCTGCGACGGTCGCGCCCGCGCGCACGTCGCGCGTCACTACGCTTCCTGCCCCGATGATGGCATCGTCCCCGATCGTCACGCCGGGCAGGATCAACGCCCCGCCACCGATCCACACGTTGCGACCGATCGCGATCGGTCGCCCCCATTCCGCGCCGGTCGCGCGCGCCGCAGGGTCGCGTGGATGATCCGCCGTCAAAAGCTGCACCGCCGGCCCGATCTGCGTGCCAGTTCCGATCGTCACGGTCACCACATCGAGAATGATGCAGCTATAATTGAGGAAGACGTCGTCCCCCAGGCGAATATTATAGCCATAATCGCAGTGGAACGGCGGCCGGATCACCGCCCCCTCGCCCACCGCCCCCAACCGCTCGCGCAGGATCGCGCGGCGCTCGCTCGCGGGCAGCGCCGCCGCGCCATTGTAGCGCGCCATCCATGCCAGCGCCGCTTGGTGGTCCGCGATTAATTCTGCGTCACCCGCATGATACGGCTCGCCGGCCAGCATCTTCTGCTTCTCGCTCCGCTCCGCCACCGCCGTCAGTCCCGCGCCGTCAGCGGCACCGAGGATCGCCCGGGTGCGCGCGCATCACCGCCCGCCGCATCATGCCGCGTTGCGTAAAGATGCCGCAATATCAACGCCAAATCGGCTTCGCTCAGCCCCGTTGCCGGGTCGATCACGATCCCGGCGGGCAAGGGTTCGACCCATGACGCCAGGCGGTTGCACGCAGCGCCCAGCGCCGGGTCGGCGGAATCATCGAAAGCAGCCATAGCCTTGCTTATGCCGCGACCGCCGCGATCGACCAACCCTCAGCGCAGCGTCAGTTCGACCACCTGATCCCAGCTCTCGCCGAGCGGCGGAAGTCCTGTGATTTCAACTTGATCCCCCGCCGCGCCGCCGAGACCCTGGCGCCGCCATCGAGCAGCCGCGCCGCTGCGACCTGCCCCTTCAACGGCAGCGCGACCCGCCCGTCATGCGCGCGCAGCAGATGGACATAGACCGTCTTGCCCTTCTGCGTGGTGACGCCCCACGCGCCCGGCGACACCGGCCCGCCGCGGGTCCCGTAAATGCTGGCGCCGTTCACCTTCAGCCACCCGCCAATCGTCTGGAATGTCGCCAGATTTTCAGGCTTGATCTCGCCATTGGGCATCGGCCCGGTGTTGAGCAGGAAATTCGCGTTGCGCCCCGCCGCACCGACCAGGGTCTGCACCAGCGTCTTCGGCGACTTGTACTGATCGTCGGTAAGGTTGAAGCCCCAACTGCCGTTCATCGTCTCGGCAGTCTCCAGCGGCAGTGCTCCGACCGTCGCGGTGCCACTGAACCCGGTCTTGTTCTCGCCGGGCAGATCGCGCTCAAACGTCTGATAATCCTCGCCCGCGAACGGCGCATGGTGGTGGTTGTTGACGATCAGCGCGCCGGGCTGGAGCTGGTGGATCAGCTTGTACGTCCGCTCCAGCCGCCAACGGTCACGCAGCGGCGTCTTCTCCTGATCCCACCAGCCGTCGAACCAGATGCCGCCAATCGGACCATATTGCGTCAGCAACTCGCGCAATTGCGCATCCTGATAATCGAGATACTTGTCCCAATTACCCGCCTCCGGCCGACCCGCCGAGTGGCCCGTGCGCCCGCGCGGGAAATAGTCCGGATTGTGCCAGTCGAGCTGCGAGTAATAGAAGAACAGCTTCACGCCCTGCCGCCGACACGCCGCCGCCAGTTCACCGATCGGATCGCGCTTGAACGGTGTCGCCTTCACGACATTGTACGGGGATACCTTGCTGTCGAACATCGCAAAGCCGTCGTGATGCTTGCTGGTGATGACGATGTAGCGCGCGCCCGCGTCCTTGAACGAGCGCACCCATGCGTCGGCGTCGAACTTATGCGGATAGAAGAATTTGGCGAGCCGCTCATACTTCGCGGCCGGGATCTTGTTGTCCTGCATGATCCACTCGGCACCGCCCGACGATCCGGTGCCACCCAGCTCGCTGTACAGGCCCCAGTGGAGGAAAATGCCGAACTTGGCGTCCTGAAACCATGCCCGCGCGGCGAGGTTGGCTGGCGCGGGGGTATAGGTTTCGGCGGATTGCGCCGTGGCGGCCGGAACGGCGAAGGTTGCCGCGATCGCCAAGGTAAGTCCCCGCCCCAAGCGACGTCGTGCGCTGACCATCATTCCCTCCCGTTATGTTCTTGAAGCAGAATGACGAAGAAGTGCTGCCCTGTCACCCTCGCGTCGCGGTCGTCCTCTCCCCTGCCGTTGCCCGCTCCTCTCTCGTCACCCCGGATCAAGTCCGGGATGACCGACAATGGCTGGCGACCCTCCCTATTTCCCCCGAAATACTCCCGCAGCCGCGCCGCCTCCTCGGGTGTGATCGCCATCACCGTGCCATGCTTGGGCGCGGTGAAGTTCGTCGTCTTCATCCGCGACCCTGCGTCGTTGAAACGCCCGATGTTGCGGAAGGTCTTGAAATCGGTCGTCTCCGCGAAGCCCATGTTGTTCGGCCTCGTGCCGAAGACATCGTACATCAGCACATAGGTGTTGGTGCCGTACCGCTTCCACAGGTTCGGCGCCTCGGCCGCGACCATTTCGGGATCGACCTTTTGCGGATCGTAGACATATCCGCCATCGATCCGCCGCGACACCGCCTGCCGGATGCTGCCCGGCTGCTCGTGCGCGACATAGAACATGTGATAGCGATCGCCGATCTTGGTGATGTCGGCGTCGATCGTGTTCACCTTCGGGCGCGGATAATTGAGGATCTGCTTCGGCTCGGTCGTCAACGTCGTAAAGGCGGGGTTGGCGAGCGACTGCACCATGAAGTTCGGGCCGTTGCCGATCCGCGTGGTGAAATAGACCATCATCCGCTTGCGCGCGGGATTCCAGATCGTCTCCGGCGCCCAGACATTACCCGCCTGCGCAAAGGCCGGGAACAGCGCGCTGACGTTCACCTTCGCCAGCGTCCAGTGCAGCAAGTCGTGGCTCTTCATCAGGATCAGGTTGCGGTTGTTGCCCCAGCCGTAATCCTTCTCGGGCCGCTCCCAGTCGGTGGTGCGCAGCCCCTCGCGCTTGGCGAAGATGTGCAGGTCGGTCATCGACATGTAGAAGTCGCCATCCGGCCCGCGCATGATGTGTGGATCGCGGACACCCTTCTGGTCGGCGACCGCTCGTCCGGACAACACCGGCGCACCATCGTTGACGTCGGTGAATGTGTAACCGTCGGGCGAGGTCGCGAAATACAGTGAATGCGTCTCGTCCTTGAAATAGGCGAGCAGGTACGCCGATCGCGCCGCCGCGCGGACCTTCGGCGCCGGATAGCTGGCGAGCGCCGGCACCACCGCCAACTGCCGCGAAGCCGTACCAGGAGCAGCCTCTTGTGCCATCGAGCGTGCGGATGACGCCATCGTGCCGAGCATCAGCGTCATCGTCGTTGCTGCAATGAACGCCTTCATACCAACTCCCATCGATCGCCCTTCCCTAGGATCCGCTCGCGAACTAAATAGTCCGACAAGAAGATGCAACGATGCCGATTGTGCGGGAGTATTCGCCAGCGAGTCAAATACGCTGGGAGAGGCCGCAAGAAGCATCGCAACCGATCGCAGCTGGTGCCTGTAAATTAACGCTTTTCCTTCATGCGCTCGCTCATTCGCCAAACAGGCGACGAGCGATCAACAGAAAATTGGAAGCGTTCCATGCCGGGTGTGGCAGCACGAATTCGCGATCTCAGCCTTTCCGCGAAGGTGACATGGCTTATCGCGTTGTCGCTATGCCTCCTGTCGCTGGTCACCGCAGCGGTCACCGCCACCGTGCTGGCGATCAATGCCGAGCGGAGCGCGACCGAACGGCAGGAGGCCAATATGCGCGTCGCGTGGAGCGTGCTCCAGCGCCACGGTCGCACCGCCGCCGTGAACGGTGATCTGCTCTCGATCAACCGCCATGTCCTCAACGGCGATCACAGCGCGGTCGATCGCGTCAAGGAACTGGTCGGCGGCACCGCGACGATCTTCCGCGGCGACACGCGCATCGCCACCAACGTCAAGAACAAGGACGGCAGCCGCGCGACCGGCACCAAGCTGACCAGCGACGCGGTGCGCGAGACCGTGCTGCGCGACGGCCGCAATTATCGTGGGCGCGCCGATATTCTCGGCACCAACTATTTCACCGCTTACGACCCGATCAAGGATGCGAACGGCGCGGTGGTGGGCATCCTCTATGTCGGCATTCCGGCCGAAGACTTCCTCGCCAGCGTCCATGAGGTCCAGCGGAGCATCGCAATCGTCGCGGTGCTGGTGACGCTCTGCGCCGCGCTGGCCTGCCTGGCGGTGACGCGCAAGATGTTCCGCCCGCTCGGCGAAATGCGCCGCGCGATGAGCGAGTTGGCCGGCGGACGCCGCGACGTGGCCGTGCCCGGCACCGACCGCCGCGACGAGATCGGCGCGATGGCGAAGGCACTGGTGGTCTTCCGCGACGCGGGCGAGGCCAAGGCGCGCGCCGATGCCGAGCAGCAGCAGGTGGTCGACGCGCTTGCGCAGCAGCTTGCCGCGCTCGCCGACGGTCGCCTGACGCAGCGGCTCGGACAGACGCTGCCGGCGAGCTATGCGACGCTGGCGAAGGATTTCGACCGCGCGCTGTCGTCGATCCACGATGCCCTGCAAGGAATCAGCAGCGGCAGCGAGACGGTCTACCGCTTCACCGCCGAGCTGACGCAGGCGTCCGACGACCTGTCGTGTCGCACCGAGCAACAGGCGGCAAGTCTTGAGGAAACCGCAGCGGCGATGAGCGCGATCGCCGACACCGTCAACAACGCCGCGACCGGCGCCGCCAGCGCGCAGGAGGCGATGCACCGCGTCCATGGCGCGGCGCGCGACGGCGCGCTGGTGGTGCGCGAGGCGGTCGCGGCGATGGGGCGGATGGAGCAGGCATCGAACGAGATTTCGGAGATCATTGCGGTCATCGACGGAATCGCCTTCCAGACCAATCTCCTGGCGCTCAACGCAGGCGTCGAGGCGGCGCGCGCCGGTGACGCGGGCAAGGGCTTCGCGGTCGTGGCCAGCGAAGTGCGCGCGCTCGCCGGGCGCTGTTCGGACGCGGCGACCGACGTGCGACAGCGGATCGTGCTGAGCAGCCAGCAGGTCGAAGACAGCGTGCGGCTCGTCAACGATACCGGCAGCGCGCTCGACCGGATCACGACGCAGATCGGCGCGATCGCCACGCAAGTAGCCGATATCGCGACCAATGCTTCCGCTCAGGCCGAGGGGCTGCGTCAGATCGACATCGCGCTGGCGCAGATCGACGGCACCACGCAGCAGAATGCCGCGATGGTCGAGGAGGTCACCGCCGTGACGCGCAAGCTGGAGGCACAGGCCGGCGCGCTCGGCAGCCAGATCGCGCGCTTCGACGTCGCGCACGCCCCCGCGCCGCTCGCGCGCGCGGCATGACCGCGCCCCTCAATAGGCGTTGAAGGTGAAGGGGATACGCAGCGTCGTCCGCACATCGGCGGCATCGTCGGTCGCGCCGACCTCGACGTTCCAGTTGAGCGTCGTGGTCGGCGAGGTGCGATAGCTGACGCCGAACAGCAGCCGGCCGATCTGGAGGTCGCGGCTGAGGGCGGTGACGGAATCTCCCAGTTCCTGCGTGGTTTGGTTGAGGGCGCGGACGCGGGTCTTGGTGCCCAGCGCCCAGGTCTGCGCATAGCCGAAGCTGATCGATGTCCGCGGATTCAAGGCGATAGCGATGCCTGCGCTCGCCGAGGGCTGGCTGCCCGGTGCGACGCGTTCGATGAACGTGGCGCCGATCTGGCGATTGATGTCGCGCGCGAAGTTGTACGTGTAGCCCAGGGTGGCAAACAAAACCGCCGGATCGCTGGGCAAAATCGCGGTCAGGTTCGGCGTTACCGCCCAGAATCCCGCCCCTGTCGCGCCCTTCAGCGCATTGCCGAGCGCATCACGCGACACACGGAACGGGTCGGTGCCGGTTGGTGCCACGGCCTGCACGCCCGCGATCAGATACGGCGCGCCGTTGTTGCCGTCGGTGAATTGGTAGCGGAGGCCGAAGTCGATATCGCCGATGTTGGCGCCGCTGACCGGGCGGTCGAGCTGCCCGGCGTTCGGCTCGGACGGATTGGCGACCGGCGCGAGCACCGATTTGTCGGAGCGATAGACGAACGGCAGCCGGCCGTTGATCTCGAGCCGGCTCGTCAGTCCGAGCCGCCCGACCGTCCCGACGGTCAGCACGTCCTGTCGGCTCTGGTTGATGTCGAAGACGCCGATCAGCACCGCCTCGGGGATCTGCACGCCACGGAACACCACCTGATTGCGGTCGGCGCGCGCATATTCGAAATTGACCTCGACGGTCGCGCGGCCCGCCTTGGTGATGATCCCGCCCTGTTCCGACAAGACCGCGACCTGCACCTGCCGCTGATCGGAGGGCGCCTCGCCGACGGTCTGCACCTGATTACCGGCCGGCGGTGGCGCGGGCGGCGGTGAGGCGGGCAGCGGCACGCCACCCGGCGGCAAGGCGGTCTGCGCGACCTGCGTTCCCGTATCAGCACGCCCGGACAGCCGCGCCTCCAACCGGTCGATCCGCGCGCGCTGCTCGTCGAGTGCGCGCTGCTGACGGTCCAGTTCCAGTCGCTCGACCGCAAGCGTCCGGCGTAGCTCGTCGCGATCGTCCGCCGCGGCCGGGACCGCCGCGGTCGCCGGTGACACCGGCTGCTGCGCCGCCGCCGGCACAGCGATCAGACTCAAGGAAAGAAACGCACTGGAGGCCGCAGGTCGCATCGAGAATTATCCCCTTTCCCAAGTCATTCAGCGCGGACCTGCGGCCTCGGTCGCGATCCGGTTGACCAGCAGCATACCGTTCATCAGCCCGGCGGGTAGCCCCACCAGATTGACGTTGACGGTGCTGACCGTGTCGATGACGCGATCGTTGGCGGTGTTCGAAATAACGGCGCCGGTCGCCTGCCCGACCAGATGCCGGATCTCGGTGGTTGGCGTCAGCAATTGCACCTGGCTGCCGCGCGCGTCGCTGGTCAGCCGGATGCTTCCGGAGCTGGCGTCGACCGCCGGGCCGTTCGCCACCACCGGCACCGGAGTCTGCCCCGACGCGTCGAGCCAGCCGGTGGTCGGGCCGGAGACGATGTTGACGCTGGCGGGCGCACCGGGGGCGGGCGCGGTGACGGTGGTGCCGGTCGGCGTCCGCGATACCGAGACGGTCGGCCAGCTGGGATCGCCGGTCTCGACGGTGACGGTGCCGGGCACCTCGCTGGGGCTGGATCGCCCGTCGGTGAAGACGCGCACGCCGGGCGCTTCGCTGGAGAAGATCGTGTGCAGCGCGAGTACGCCGTCGATCCGCGTCTGGATGTCGATGCCGATCGCGACGTTGAGCCCGTTGGGCAGCATCAAGCCGCCGCGCATCGTCGCCAGCTCGCGATCGGGGACCGGCACCGGCTTGTCGCCGGAAGGCGCCGCCGGCGCGGCGGCCAGTGCAGCGGCGATCAGCAAAGCGATCGACATGTCAAAACTCTCCCAGACGCGGGCGGGTGAGCGCAAGCTGCGCGCTTTCCAGCGGATCGGCGGGCAGAAACGCGCGACCGTGCGGCGCGCGCGCGAGATCGACGGGCATGTTGAAATGCGACTGCCCGACCGCGTCGCGTCCGCTGATGACGAAGAACACGCCATTCCATTGCTTGGCGAACCGACCGATCGTCTCGCGGCGCAGGCCCAGCGACGGATCGCCGAGCAGCAGGGTCTGATCGTCAATGCCCTTGACGACGACGAAATGGCGATAACCATCGAAATCGATCAGCGCGATGCCGGGCACGCGCGCCTTGGCGATCTGATCGATGCTGACCTTGAAGCCGTCGGCGGCGATCCCGCGCGCCGCGAGGTAGCGCTTCATGTCGAGCAGCGAAAAGCCGAGCCGCCGGATCTGTGCCTGGTCGCCGTCGCGAAACATGCCCAGAAACACGCTCTGCTCGTTCTGCGGATCGTCGTAATGGAAGCGCAGCAGCGTCGCGAGCGCCGCCGATCCGCAACTGAAATCATATTGCTGGCGCACCACGGTTTCGAACCGCCGCCCGATCAGGCTGGTGACGGGCAAGGCGAAGTTGAGCGTCGGCGAAAAATTGGTGACATTCCCGCCTTCGGCCAGCGGCATCGCGGTACAGCCGGCGGTCGCCAGCAGCGCCGCTGGCATCCACCGGCCGAGACGGAGCGGGTCGCGCATCGTTACTGGTTGATCGCGACGTTCACGTTCAGCGACGAATTGATGGAAACGTTGTTTCCGGTGTTCGCGCTGAGCAACGACAGGCCGTTGAGGTTCTGGAAGGAATTGGGGTCGAAGCTGATCGTCCCGGTTTCCGAATGGCCGTTCACGCTGTTGCCGCTGACCGTGCTGGTGTTCTGCGCACGAATTACCTGCGACAGATCCGATTGCCCGGTGACCGCGCCCAGCTGCGCATTGTCGACCGGTGCCGCGGCCCCGAACGGGTTGGCCTGCACCGGCGTCGCGGGCGGCGCGCCCTGCGCCGCTGCCGCGACCGGCAGCGCGGCGGCGAGCAGCGCCGGGCCGATGAAGAGGATACGCATGTCCCGATCTCCCGATCGAACGAAGAAACGGAGGAGGGGCGGCACCGCCACCCCTCCCCACCCCCTTGGTCTTATTGACCACCGCCGAGGTTGATCGTGCCGGCGGCGACGCTGACGTTCACCGCCGAATTCTGCGATGCGCCCGCGCCGGTGTTCATGTTGAGCGATTGCAGCCCGGCAAGGTTCTGGAACGCGCCGTCGCCGGTGGTCAGGCTGTTGTTGACCATATTGGTCGCACCGCCCGGGGTTTGGCTGAAGTCGACCCGCACGCCGGTGACGTAGCTGGCGAGCGTCGCGGACGAAACCACCGCGCTGGCCCCGAAGACGTTCGAGGTCGAGGCCGCCCCGGTTCCGGCCGATGCCATGCCGGTGCTGCGCATCGAGCTGTCGGCGTAGCTGGCATCGCCGTTGGTCGCTACCGAGCCACGGCCCGAGTTGCTGGCGGTGTTGCGACGATCCGAATTGTCGTTGGTCGACATGTTACGGCTGTCGGTGGCGTCGCCATTGTTCGCTGCGACCTGCGCGCCGCTTGCCGAGCTGGTCCGCGACCGGTTCGAACTGTCCGAATTGTCGTTGGTGGACATGTTGCGGCTGTCGGTTGCGGAGCCACTGCCGTTGTTCGCAACCTGCGCGCCGCTGGCGGAGCTGGTCTGCGAATTATCGGACATGTTGCGGCTGTCGGTCGCCGACCCACTGCCGTTCGAGGCAACTTGCGCGCCCGATGCGGAGGTGGTGGTCGTGGTGGTGTTCATCGACTGGTTGCGGCTGTCGCTGGCGTTGCCGCCACCGCTGGCCGCGACCTGTGCGCCGCTCGCCGAATTGTCGGTGTTGGTGGTCGTCATCCGCGAGTTGTTCGACTGGTCGCGGCTGTCGGTGGCAGAACCGCTGCCGTTCGAGGCGACCTGCGCGCCCGATGCGGACGTGGTGGTGGTCGTCGTGGACCGGTTCGAATTGTCGGTGTTCGACGTCGAGCGATCGGCCCGATCGTTGTAGACGGACGACCGGTCGGAATTGTCGGTGTTGGTCACCGAGCGGTTCGAACTATCGGTCGCGTTGCCGCCATTGTTGGCCGCGACCTGCGCGCCCGCCGCACTGCTGCCGTCCGTGTTCGTGGTGGTGCGGGAATTGTTCGAATTGTCGGTCATCGACCGGTTCGAACTGTCAGTCGTCGAGCGATTCGAGCTGTCCGTCCACGAGTTGTTCGTGGTCGCGGTGTTGTTGCTGTCGTGCACCGAGTTGTTCGTGCGCGAATTGTTCGAATTGTCGGTCCACGAGCGATCCGACGAGTCGGTCTGCGTGCTCGTCGCGGTGTTGTTACTGTCGTGAACCGAGTTGTTCGTGCGCGAATTGTTCGAATTGTCCGTCGCCGAACGGTTCGAGTTGTCGGTCCACGAGCGATCCGACGAGTCGGTCTGGGTGCTCGTCGCGGTATTGTTGCTGTCATGAACCGAGTTGTTCGTCCGCGCATTGTTCGAATTATCGGTCATCGAACGATCCGACGAGTCGGTTTGCGTGTTCGTCGCCGTGTTGTTGCTGTCGTTGGTCGAGCTGTTCGTGTTGGTCGAACTGTTGGCGTTGTCGGTGTTGTAGGCGCTGCTCGCCACGTCATTACCGGCCGAATTGCCGGTGTTGGTGTTGGTGTAGGTGCTGCCGGGCTCAGTCGTCTGGGCACAGACGGGGGCGGTCCACGCGAGGACGGGGATCGAGGCGGCGATCAGAAGACGCGATTTCATGGTCAGGCATCCCTTGTTGGCCGGTTCAGCCGGCGATTTCTCCAGCCCGGCAATCCTGCGGACCGAGCCGAATCGGGGGATACCGTTAATCTTTCATTCACCATTCCCCCTCTTCGCAGGCGACTGCCCCTCCCGTTACGCCGCGCGCGCCACCCCCAAATGAGGGGGTAAAAATTGCTGCTATTTGCCTTGTTTCAAAATGGGATAGACTGGATCGAATGATGTGGCGGCCAGTTGGCGTACAACAACGGTAACCCGACACAGGGAATCGGGAATCGACAATGGAGAGGTAGTGCATTGCTTGCAGAGCAGGATCTGCGCATGCTCTTTCGCGGAGCCGCTGCGCGCGCCGATCTATTGGCGCCGCGCGACGGGGAGCTTGCGACATTCGACACATGGGCGGTCGCCGGAGCGCACGGCGCGGGTCTCCTTCCATGACGGCGACGACGGCATGTCGGTATTCGACGATGTCGCATTGGTCACCGGCCATTTCGCCCGCACGCTTGGTGCCGACGCCTGGGCGCTGACCAGCACCCACGAACGGGGAGCTTCGCGGTGCCTCGTTTCCGAGGGTGTCGACCAGGCGACCTGTGCGGCGCTGGTGCAGATCGCCGACCGGATTGACTCGGGCTATAGCCGCCATGCAGCACCGATCTGGTGCGAGCGGGTGGCGGGCGAGCCCGTCGGTTCGGCCTTGGTGATCCCGGTCCAGCACACATCCGGCCAGCCCGGCGCGTTCGTCAACCTGCTCTTCGAACAGCCCGACGAGGACGCGCGGCGCGAGATCGAAAATCGCTGCCTGCGCGAATGGCCAAGCGTCGCGGCATATTTTCGCCTGTGGGAGGCCGCGCGGGCCGCGCAGCAGCGCACGCTCGGCGTCGAAACCGGGCTCAACCTCGTCGCGATCGGGATCGTGCTGCTGTCCGGCGACGGGCATATCGTCTTCGCCAACGACACCGCCCGGCAACTCATGGACCGCCACGACGGCATCCGCGAGCATCGTGGCCAGGTGCAGGCCACCGACCGCAGCGATGCCGCCGCGCTGTCGACCGCGATCGGCTATGTGCTGTCGCAGAGCGGCGCGCACGGTGCGGCGGAGCGGATGCCGCTGCTTATGCTCCACCGCGACAATGGGCCCCCGCTGGTCACCTCCTTCGCCGCGACGCCGCATTCGGCGATCGCGGACGAGGACGGCGCCTTGTTGTTCTTCGTCGATCCGGGGCTCGACATCCACCTGCTTGCCGAGCCGGTGTGCAAGCTGTTCCGATTGTCGCGGGTCGAGACCGAACTCACCTGCCTGCTGGCGTCCGGGCACACGCTGGCCGCCGCCGCGCAGGCGCTGCACGTCAAACTGGGCACCGCGCGCGGCTATCTGAAGCAGGTGTTCGTCAAGACCGGCAGCAACCGGCAGGTCGATCTGGTCCGGCTGATCTTCAGCAACCTGATCCGCGCCTCCGCCCCCGATCAGGTGCAACGGCGCTGATGTAAGAAATCATTGCGGTGCATCCGCTGCGCGATCGGTGCCGTATCCTGGACCGAGATTACCGCGGAGCCGGACTTGGAGAGATCATCGCTTTCGCCATTGTCGCGTGCGCCGGCGCTTGCGCCCGGTGACGTGGTCGCCGGCTATTTCGCGCGGCGGCCACCGGCGACGGAGCGCGGAACGTTGCTGTTACCCGGCGCACCGCGGATCTACGCGCTGCTCGGCGGCACGTCGGACGCGCGGCTGACGATCCGACGGCGGACATCCGACGTCTTGCCGCGGGTCGGTTTCATCGGACCGACGACGAAGATCGCGCACCTGGAGCATGGCGACGCCATCCTGTTCGGGCTGCGGCTGCGCACGACTTCATGGGCGTCGCTGTTCGGCGGTGATCTCTCGCGCTTTACCGATCGGGTCGTGCCGCTGTCGGCGATCGACCTCTCCGCCCCGCCGCTCGTCTGCGATCCAGGTGGCGACCCGGCCGCCGCCTTCGCGCCGTGGCTGGCCGCCCGGCTCGCCGCCGCCTCCGATCGCGATCGCCTGTCACAGCGGCTGATCGACGTGATCGATGCCGATCCGCGCACCTCCGTCGCGGAGGTTGCCGCCGCGCTGCGGATCACGCCGCAACAGCTCTCGGTCGCGTGCCTGCACGGCTTCGGGCTGCCGCCCAAGCGCCTGTTGATGCTCCGCCGCTTCCTGCGCGTGCTCCGCCGCATCCTGCCCGATCCGACCGCGACCGGGCGGGTGCTATGGCAGGCGGGCTATGTCGATCACTCGCATTTCGCCAAGGATTGCCGCCGCTTTCTGGACATGAGCCTGCAAGGCTTCCGGCAGCGGATCGGCGATGCCGACGATCTGGCCTAGCATCGGAACGGCGAAGCCGTTGCGCCAGATCACAGAAGCAGGGCTGGCACAGCGCGTGGTTGTCCGCCACAAGATGCTTCTCTTTCAGGAAGGTACCCTGTGGTTCGACAATTCCCGATCGCGTTGGCGACCGTCATGATGCTGGCCGGATGCGGAGCGGCGCAGGACCCGAAACAGGCCGCCCCTACCCCCGGTCCGTCCGCCGAGCCGGTCAATTACGGCGCGGCCACCCCCGCCAAGACCAAGCCGTTCAAGGCCACGCCGGTCGCGACGTTCGACTCGCCATGGGCGCTCGCCTTCCTCCCCGATCGGCGAATGCTGGTGACCGAGAAGCCCGGCCACCTGTGGCTGGTCACCGCCACCGGGCAGAAGCAGCAGGTCAGCGGCGTCCCGACCGTCCATTTCGAGGGTCAGGGCGGATTGCTGTTCGTCGCGGTATCGCCGACCTACGCTCAGAACGGCCAGGTCTATCTCACCTATTCCGAGCCCGGTGAAGGCGGCGACGGGCTCGCGCTGGCGCGCGCGACGCTCGATGTCAGCGGCGCGGCGCGGCGCCCGCGCTCAAGAACCTCGAGGTCGTCTGGCGTCAGCTCCCGCGCGGCAAGGGCGGGCAGTTCGGTGGCTATATCGCCTTCTCGCCGGACGGCCGTTACCTGTTCCTTACCTCCGGCGAGCGGCAGCGCTTCACCCCCGCGCAGGATCCCGATCAGGCGCTCGGCAAGATCCTGCGGCTGACGCTCGACGGCAAGCCCGCACCGGGCAACCCCGGCGCGGGCAAGACCGGCGGCACGACGATCGGCATCATCGATCCGCCCGAGAACACCGGGTCGGCTGCCAAGGCGCCGGTGCGCAAGGCGGAGATGCCTTCGCCCAACCTTACCCCCGCAGAGACGTGGAGCACCGGACACCGCAACCCCTATGGCCTCGCCTTCGATGCCAAGGGTCGCTTGTGGGAAACCGAAATGGGGCCACAGGGCGGCGACGAGCTGAACCTGATCGAGCCTGGCCGCAACTATGGCTGGCCGCTGGTATCCTACGGCAAGAATTACGACGACACGCCGATCCCGTCGCACAAGGGCAACGCCAAATTCCAGCAGCCCGCGCTCTATTGGAACCCGATCATCGCGCCGGCCGGGCTGACCTTCTACGACGGCAGCATGTTCCCGCAGTGGCGCGGTTCGGCGTTCATCGGCGGGCTCGCCTCGACGGCGCTGATCCGCATCGCCTTCGACGATGCCGTGCCGCGCGAGGCGGAACGCTGGGACATGGGCGCGCGCATCCGCGCGGTCGTCACCGGGCCGGACGGCGCGCTGTGGCTGCTCGAGGACGGCGACGGCGGACGATTGCTGCGGCTGACCGCAGACCGCGCCGGCTGATCCCGCGACGCGCCGACCGCCCCGCGCGCAGGCGGTCGGCGCGTCGCATCATGGCGACCGTTTCATTAACCTCTGTCAGCTAGCGAGCCCCAGGTTAATCGATTGAATTACTCGGGGTTTTTAGTGACATCGTTCTTTATTGCTGCTGCCCTGGCGTCGACGTCGCTGTCGAGCGCCAATGTTACCGACGCGTCCGCCGACACCAACGCCGCGAAGCCCAATGCCGAAGACACCGTCACCACCGGCGTCGCAAAGGGGCGCGACCGGCTGGACAGCGCCACCTCGACCAGCAACCTCAAGGAAGACGATCTCGCGAAGCTCGCGCCGCGTTCGATCGGCGACCTGCTGCGTGACATTCCCGGCATCCGGTCCGAGGCCGCGACCGGCGAGGCACTCGCCAGCGTCTCGATCCGTGGGCTGCCGCTCGCCTCGTCGGGGATCAAGTTCGTGCAGTTGCAGGAGGACGGGCTGCCGGTCCTTGAATTCGGCGACATCCAGGGCGTCGGCCCCGACAGCCTGATCCGCGCCGACCTGAACCTGTCGCAAGTCGAGGTGATCCGCGGTGGTTCGGCCTCGACGTTCGCGTCCAACTCGCCCGGCGGGCTCATCAACTTCATCTCGAAGACCGGCGAGACCGAGGGCGGCGCGATCGCGCTGACCAGCGGGCTCGACTATGAGCAATATCGTGCCGACTTCGACCTCGGCGGCAAGCTCGGCGACACCGCACGCTTCCATCTCGGCGGCTTCTTCCGACAGGGCGAGGGGCCGCGTCGCACCGGCTACGACGCGCAGCGCGGCGGGCAGCTGAAGCTCAACGTCACCAAGACCTTCACCGGCGGGTACATTCGTCTGTACGGCAAGTATCTCGACGATCGCTCGCCCTTCTACGACACCGTCCCGGTGCAGGCGACCGGCGACAACGCCGCGCCCAAGGTTCGCGAGATCGCCAGCTTCGACGCCAACCGCGACATGCTGTTGTCGCGCTACATCCGCAGCAACCTCGTGCTCGACGGCAACAACAATCCCGTCGTCCACGATCTGGCCGAAGGTGTGTCCACGAAGGTCAAGTCGGTCGGTGTGGAAGGCCGGATCGACGTTTCCGGCTGGACGATCACCGAACGCTTCCGCTTCTCCGACGTGTCGGGCGCGTTCGTCACGCCGTTCACCTCGGCCTATCTGCCCGCGACGCAGGGCGCGGCGCTGCTCGGCGGTGCGGGTGCGCGCCTCGCCTATGCCAACGGCCCGCTCGCCGGTCAGGCGATCGCCGATCCGGCCAGCCTCAACGGCAACGGCCTGCTTGCCGCGCTCAACATCCTCGATCTGCGCATCAGATCGATGGACAATGTCACCAACGACGTCCGCGCCAGCCGCGTCTGGGCGATCGGCGACGGCGACCTGACCACCACCGCCGGCTTCTATGCCGCGCGCCAGTCGATCGTCCGCGACGCGCTCTGGTCGACGCTGATCTCCGACGTGCGGGGTGACGGTCGTGCGGCACTGGTCGACGTGACGACCGCGGGCGGTCGCGCGCTGACGCAGAACGGCGTCTATGCCTACAACCTCGCGCTCGCCGGCGGTACGCGCCGCCGCAGCGTCGACCTCGATTATGCCGTCAATGCGCCCTTCGCGTCGGCGAACTATCACTTCGGCCGCGTCGCGATCGGCGCGAGCGTCCGCTACGACTTCGGCACCGCGCGCGGACAGCTGTTCGGCTCCGATCTCGGCGGCGGGCGTGTCGGCACCGTGGCGCGCGACATCGATGGCGACGGCGTGATCTCGTCGCCGGAGACGCGCGTCGGCGTCACTCCACTGACCACCCCCGCGCCGCTCGACTACAGCTACCATTATCTATCCTATTCGAGCGGCATCAACTTCCGCATTGCCGAGCCGCTCGCGGTGTTCGCGCGCTACAGCCGCGGCGCGCGCGCCAATGCCGATCGCATCCTGTTCAGCCCGATCGTCAACACCACCGACGGCAGCCTCGCGACGAAGAGCGCGGCGTTCGATCCGGTCAAGCAGGCCGAGATCGGCATCAAATACCGTCAGGCCGGGCTGACGCTCAACCTGACCGGCTTCTGGGCGAAGGCGCAGGACACCAACGTCGACGTCGTCACCAGCCAGATCATCCAGCGCGACTATCGTGCCACCGGTCTGGAATTCGAGGGCGGAGTGCGCCGCGGGCCGTTCGCGCTGACCGCGGGCGCGACCTATACCGATGCCGAAATCACCCGCGATGCGGTAAACCCGGCGGTGGTCGGCAACACGCCCCGCCATCAGGCGAAGCTGATCTTCCAGGCGACGCCGCAGATAACTACCGACCGGTTCAGCATCGGCGCGGTGTTCATCGGCACCACCGGCAGCTATTCGCAGGATACCAACCTGCTGCGCACGCCGGGGTTCGTCACCACCAACGCCTTCGCGCAGCTGCGTCTCGCGGAGCGGCTGATGCTGGGGGTCAACGCCAACAATCTGTTCGACACGCTGGCGATCACCACCTTCGACGAGGCCGCGATCCCGGCGTCGGGCATCCTGCGCGCGCGCCCGCTCAACGGTCGGACGGTGTCCGCGACCGTCCGTTTCGACTTCTGATCCGCAGTGCCGCGACCGTCTTCGGGCGGTCGCGGCTCAGGGTCTGTACTCAATCGCAACAAGGTCGTGACGGAGCGGATTTTGGCGCCAGGCCAGGAGCAAGGAGGGAGCGATTCTCTCGCATCGTGACCGACGCGTGACGCCGCATGGCGCCAAAAGCCGCCCGCCGCTTGCGGTCGCCTCTGGAAGTCCGCCCAGCATCGTCGCTTGCTTGCGGGTAGCGCAGCTACCCGACTGCGCTTCGCTCCTCGTGGGCGGCCTTCCAGAGGCGATCACGATCCTTGTTGCGATTGAGTACAGACCCTAGGTGTTTGATCCCACGGTTTGATGGTGCGATCCTTTCGTTGGAATGGAAGGAAGCCGTATGGGACAGGTACGTCATGGGTGCGCCACGACCACGCACGCCGTCCGAGCAGCAATACAGCGATCGCAAGCTTCGCTCGCGACGCTGAGCCGGGAACTCGGGATCAACCCGAAGACGGTCGCGAAGTGGCGTAAGAGGGCGACGGTCGAGGACCTGAAGACCGGGCCGAAGGCCCCTCGTTCAACGACCCTGACTGAAGCCGAGGAGGCAATGGTTGTGGCGTTCCGGCGCCACACGTTGCTGCCGCTCGACGACTGCCTCTACGCTCTGCAGCCGTCGATCCCGCACCTGACCCGGTCAGCGCTGCACCGATGCCTACAGCGGCATGGCATCTCCCGCCTGCCGGACATCGAAGGCGACAAGCCGAAGCGGCAGCGCTTCAAGCGCTACCCGATCGGCTTCTTCCACATCGATATTGCCGAGGTGCAGACCGCCGAAGGCAAACTGTACCTTTTCGTCGGCATCGACCGCACCAGCAAGTTCGCGGTCACCCAACTGGTTGAGAAGGCTGACAGGCGGACAGCCTGGGAGTTCCTGGAACACCTGCTGAAAGCCGTGCCTTACCGCGTTCACACGATCCTCACCGATAATGGCATCCAGTTCGCCGAGCAGCCGCGTAATCGCAACACCGCCTGGTCGCGCCAGATGCGCTTCGACATGATCTGCGACGCAAATGGCATCGAGCACCGACTCACGAAACCGAACCATCCATGGACCAACGGTCAGGTCGAGCGAATGAACCGCACCATCAAAGAGGCGACCGTCAAACGCTTCCACTACGAAAGCCACGACCAGTTGCGCACGCACCTCGCCGACTTCATGGCCGCCTACAACTTCGCCCGCCGGCTCAAGACGCTCAGCGGTCTCACGCCCTACGAATACATCGCCAAGATCTGGACGTCAGAGCCAGACCGGTTCATCGTCGACCCGATCCACCAAATGCCAGGACTAAACACCTAGGACAGCAGTGCGCGCACCTCGGCCGCCAGCGTAAGGGGTTCGAACGGCTTGACGATCACGCCCTGCGCGCCGGCGGCGTACAGGGCGACCAGCTCATGCGCGCGGCTATGCGCGGTCATGAAGATCGCCGGCAATTCCGGCACGATCTCCCGCAACGCGTCGAGCAAAGCCGGCCCGTCCATCCCCGGCATCGACACGTCGAGCAGCGCCGCATCGAAGCGCCCGTCGGTCAGCGCCGTCAGCGCCGCGTCCGCGCTGCCGGCCGCGACCACCGCGATCGTCGGGTCCAGTCCCAGCGCCATCGTCACGATCGTCCTGATGTCCGCATCGTCGTCGACGAACAGCAGGTGCAACGCCTTGGTCATCGCCGCTCCTCGCGGTCGCGCAACAGTCGCCGGATCGTGTCGACCACCGTGGCGACACCATGCTGTCCCTTGACGAGCACCGCCGCGGCGCGCCGCGCGACGTCGGGTTGCGCCACCGCACCGGAGAGGATCACCACCGGGATCGGATTGCCGCCGCGGTCGACAAGTTCGGGGAGCAGCGCCGCCACATCGAGCAACTGCGTGTCGAGCAACGCCAATTGCGGCGGTCGCGCCCGCAACAGGGAGCGTGCCGCCTCGACGCCGGCCGCGCACATCATCGCCGCGCTGCCGTGAAATGCCAGCATCATCGTCTCGCACAGATCATGGTCGTCATCGACGTGCAGGATCACCGGCAGCCCAGGTTCCCCCGCGCCCTCGTCGTCCGAGTCGCCAAGCAGCGGCAGATCGAAGGCGAAGCGCGTGCCGCCGCCCGGCAGATCCTCGAACCAGATCGTGCCGTCCAACCGCCGCACGATCTCACGCGCGATCGCCAGCCCAAGCCCGGTCCCGCCCGAACCGCGCACCGTCTGGAAGCGCTCGAACAGCCGCGATCGCAGTTCCTCGGGAACCCCCGCGCCATGATCGTCGACGCTGATCCGCGCGCGCACCGCGACCACGTGCGTCCGCAGCACCACCGTCCCGCCACCGACCGAGGCTTGGATCGCGTTCGACAACAGGTTGGTGACCACCTGCAGCAACCGCCCGGCGTCTCCGGCGACCAGCACCGGCGCGGCTGCGACCTCGTCGACCAGCGTCACGTCGTGCCGCCGCGCCAGCCCCTCATTGTCCAGCGCGGCCTGCGCAGTGATCTCGCGCAGGTCGAGCGGCGTCCGCGCGATCGTCAATTGCCCGCTCTCGATACGGTCGATGTCGAGGATGTCGTTGACCAGCCGGATCAGCCGCCGCGCATTGTTGTCGGCGATATCGACCAGCCGCCCCGCCTGCGCCGGCCACTCGCCCGCATTGCCGGCGCGCAACAATGCCAGCGAACCGATCACCGAGGTCAGCGGCGTGCGCAATTCGTGGCTGACCGTCGAGATCAGCTCGTCCTTGGCGCGCGCGATCCGCAGCCGATCCGACGCGTCGCGCAACGACAGCACGAACCGGTCGCCGTCCGCGCCATGCATCACCCCGATCGCGACATCGACGATGACCTCGCTACCGTCGCGGCGCCGCGCGGTGCGTTCGGGAAACACGTCACGCCCCGCCCCGATCACGGTCCGCAAATCGTCCTCGCCCGGACGTGCCGGAAGGATCGCCGACAGGTCGCGGTCCTGCAGGTCGGCGGTGGTGTAGCCGAGCAGATCGTGTCCCGCGTCGCTGATCGTCTCGATCGTCCCGGCGCGATCGACGATCAACAGCGTGTCGGTGGTGCTCGCCAGGATCGCGGCATTGCGCATCCCCGCCTCGTGCGTGGCGCGCGCCGCTTCGTGGCGATCGGATTGCGACCGCCACCACGCGAGCATGAAGCCCAGCAGCAGCAGGCTCACCAGCGCACCGGTCACTTCGATCAACCGATAGCTGTCGTCGCGATGCGCCCGGAACGATGCCGAGCGCTCGGCGGTGCGCGCGCGCTCGGCCGCACTGGCGCGCGTCACCACGTCGCGCAACCGCTCCATGATCCGCTTGCCGCGACCCGACGCCACCTCGCGCCGCATCGCCGCGAGATCACCGGCGTCGAACAAGGCGATCGTGGCGTCGAGTTCGGCGAACTTGGCGGCGATCAGCGGGTGCAGCGCGCGATCGACTGCCCCGACGTCGCTCAGCAGGCGCTCGACCTGCGCGCGGGCCGGGGCATAAGGCGCCAGGAACGTCCGGTCCCCGGTCAGCAACAGTCCGCGTTGCGCGGTCTCCGCATCCTTCACCGCCGACAGCAGCAGCAACAGCGTCCGCTCGCGCGCGAACGAGCGCGCCGCGGCGGCCTCGGCGTCGACCGCGCGCCGATATTCGATCCCCGTCCAGCCGATCAGCGCCGCGAGCAGCAGCGGCATCAGCGTCGCGATCAGGAAAAACGCCAGCGCGATGGCGGAAGCAACGGCGAAACGGACGCCGCCGCGATGTTCACTGATCCGTACGACCGATTAACGGCCGCGCCGCCAGCAGCGCCTGCGCGCGATTGCTGACCCCCAGCTTGCGGAAGATGACGGTCAGATGCGCCTTGATCGTCGCCTCGGTCACGCCAAGGTCGCGCGCGATCTGCTTGTTCGCATGCCCGTCCGCCAGCGCGAGCAACACCGCGCGCTGCGCATTGGACAGCGTCGCCAGCCGCGTGAGCAGGTCGCCCAGCGCGCTGGCATCGTTCGTCGTGGCCGGGGGGAAGACCTGCTGCCCGCCATCCACGCGCCGCAGCTGCTCCGCCAGATCGTCGAGCGGCAGGCTCTTGTAGAGATAGCCCGCTGCGCCGACCGCGCGCGCCGCTTCCACCAGCCGCGGCTCCTCGCTGGCGGTCACCACCACGATCGGTGTGCCGGGCGCGTGCATCTGCAAGGTCATCAGCCCGGAAAAGCCGCGCGCATCGGGAAGGTGGAAATCGAGCAGGATCATCCGCAATGGCGTGCGCTCGGCAAGTGTGCGTGCCTCCGCGATCGATCCGGCCGCCATGATCGACACGCCGGGGAGCGCGGCACGCGCCGCCATCGCCAGCCCCTCGCGCGTCAGCGGGTGATCGTCGGCGACCAACGCACGCCCTCCCAACCTCTGACCTTCTTCTTCCATGCCGCTGTGATTTCAGTTGTTACGTTATCGAGGATCGTGCTCGTCCATGGCGGTGTCCAGAGACAATTGTTACCAAAGGCCAGCGAATCGAATAACATAGCGTAGAATGATCGTCCTGATTGAACCCATGTTGGATGCTATGGCGGCCGCACGCGACATTGCGGTGCAGCATGGCTGGGTGCATCGATCCTGCCTGATGTCGGCGGCGGCGGCGGGGGCGGACGATGACGACATCATGCTCCACGCCATCGAGGACGCTGCCGCGACCGACACGACATGGTCACCGCTCGCCACCGTCGCCCCGGCGATCGCACTGGCATCCGCGGCATGGATCGCGCGCACCGACTGGGCCGCGCGGGGCTATGTCGCCGCCGTCGATCGGCGCGACCTTGCCCAGATCCTGCCCGGCGTTATCGCGGAGTGGAGCCATGCGACGCGGCTGGCGACGATCGACCGGCTTGGCGCCACGTTCGGGACCGCGCCGGTCGCCGCGCTGCTGAGCGGGCTCCGCAACGTGCTGGAGGTCGCGATCGGGACGCACGATGATCCTGCGCTGCTCGCCGCCGAGGCGCACCGCATCGCCGGCCTTGCGGGAACGCTCGGCTTCGCGGCACTCGGGCGGCATTGGCTGCGCGTCGCCGAAGGCGGGAGCGCTCCGTCCGCCGCGACCCGCCGCGCCACCGCGCACGCTTTCGCCACGCTCGACCGCGCGGGGGTCGCGACGTCCTAGTCAATCATGATCCGGCGCGCCGCCGGTCAGTCGTCGCGTGCGACCTGAAAGCCCGCGAACGACTGGCTGACCGGCATAAGTTCCAGCCGGTTGATGTTCAGATGCGGTGGCAGCGTCGCGATCCACAGCAATGTCGCGGCGATATCCTCGGCGGTCATCGGCGTGGCCCCGGCATAAAGCGTGTCGGAGGCGTCCTGATTGCCGCCGGTCCGCACCAGCGTGAACTCGGTCTCGACCATCCCCGGATCGATCGCGCTGACGCGCACCCCGGTCCCGTGCAGGTCCGAGCGCAGGTTGAGCGTGAATTGCTGCACGAACGCCTTCGTACCGCCATAGACGTTGCCGCCCGGATAGGGGTAGCTGCCCGCGACCGACGCGATGTTGACGATCCCGCCCTTGCGCGCGATCAATCCCGGCAGCAGCTTGTGCGTCACCGATACCAACGCGGTGACGTTGGTGTCGATCATCGTCCGCCATTGCGCGAGATCAGCCTTCTGCGCTGGCGCGGTACCGAGCGCGAGCCCGGCGTTGTTGACGAGCAGGTCGATGTCGCGAAACGGCTCCGGCAACGCGTCGAGCGCAGCATCGCGCGCCGCTTCGTCGCGAACGTCGAACGCGGCGGTGTGCACCAGGTCCCCACATTCCGCCGCCAGCGCGGCGAGCCGGTCGGCGCGCCGGCCGGTGGCGATCACCTGCCAGCCCGCACCGGCCAGCGCCCGCGTCGTCGCCTGACCGATCCCCGACGTGGCACCCGTCACAATCGCCGTCTTCATTCGTCAGTCTCCCATGGACCGCGCCGCTTTGGCCGGCGGCGCGGGGCAATGGCCGCGATCTGCAACGATCACAGATGCATTTCCAGCCCTGCCCCCAATGTCTGAGGATCGCCGAGGATGCCGCGTCGCCCGTCGAGAGTGCGATATTGCAGATAGTCGGCATCCAGCAGGTTGCGCGCGAACACGAACACCGTCCATTGCCCGGCGTCATAGCCGATCCGGGCATTCACCACCGTCCGGCCGGGCAGGCGACTTTGTCCCTGCGTCGTGCCCACGTCGGTATAGACCCCACTGCGGTAATTGGCGTTGACGTTACCCGTGATCGCACCGGCACGCGCATTCAGCCCACCCGCCAATGTCCAGCGCGGCGCGTATGGAAATTGCGTCCCCGCCAACTCGACGATGCTGGTGGCCCCCGCCGGCAGGCTGAACCGGTCGAAGCGGGTGCGCACGTGCCCGGCCGAGAGATAGGCATCGAACTGGCGTTTGACGCGCCCCAGCACCTCGATCTCGCCGCCGTACAAATGCGACTTGCCTGCATTGACGGTGTTGTAATCGTAGCTGTTCAGCCCGAAGAAGGCGTTGGTCTGCTGGTTGCGCCAATCGACGTAGAAGACGTTCGCGTTGACCGTCAGCCGTCCGTTCAGCCAGCGTGAGCGCAGCGCGCCTTCGTAGTTCCAGCTATATTCGGGGTTATAGGCAACCAGGCGCGCGCGGGCGATATTCTGGCTCGATCCGCCCGATCGATAGGCCCGCTGCACCGTGAAGCTGGTGGTCAGGTCGGGCGTCCACTCCATGCTGATCCCGGCCTTGGGCAACAGGGCATCGAAGCGCCGCGCATTGTCCGCCCGCGCCGATGCCGCCTGTGCGACGAGGGCGAGCACGCCGCGATTGATCGCCGTGACCGCCCCGTTGAGCGGTGTCCCGGCCGCCCCGAAGTCGGTCGGCGCGGGCAAGGTGCCGTTGAACGTGGCGATGGTCTCGGCACCGTAGCGGTTGTCCTCATGATCGTAGCGGAAGCCACCGAGCAACGAGAAGCGATCGGTCAGGCGAAACCGCGCATCACCGAACAATGCAGCGTTGCGCACCAGCATCGGCTGGTCGGCGATATAAAGGACCGGAATCTGTGGCAGCGCGTTCGCATAGCGCGCCGCAATCTGGCGCGCCGACGTCGCAGGCACACCGCCGCCCTGCAGCAACTGGGCGATCGTGGCGACCGGCGTCACGATATTCACGCGGCTGTTGGCCGCGAGTTCGCCCGAACGGCGATACACCCATGCGCCTGCCAGCCCGCTCAGCCGCTCGCCATCGAAATTGAGCCGCATTTCCTGCGTCCACGTCCGATAGCGGCTGTCGTTGTTGATATATTGCAGGTCCGCGGCGGTGCCATCGCCATCGGCCAGCGCCAGCGTCGCGGTGCGGTTGAACGACGTCACACTCGACAGCCGCAGCCGCGGCGCGATCTCGTAGCCGATGTTCAGCACCGCGATGTCGGAACGGATATAGCCGCGGTTACGCTGGTCGTTGGTCGACTGGCGATGATCGTAGAAGTCCGGCGTCGTCAGGTTGGCATATTCGAACAGATAGCCGCCGTCGCGGCGCACGCGATTGAAGCTCGCGCGCACGTCCAGCCCGGGCAACGCCTGCGGCGTCCAGTGCAGCTTGCCGCGCAGGTTGAGCAGCGTCAGCTTGTCGTCATACCCGCCGCGCGTGACGTTGCGGATCAGTCCGCGGTCGGCACGCCGCTCGGCCGAAAGGCGGATCCCGAGTTCGTCGCGGATCAACGGTCCGCCCGCTGCCGCCGAGAAGGTGCGCTCGTCGCGGTTGGTCCACAACACACGTCCGTCCGCGCTATAGTCCGAGGGTGACGCGTCGCGCGTGGTGAGCACCACTGCCCCTGCCAGCGCGTTGAGGCCCTGGATCGTCGATTGCGGCCCGCGCAGCACCTCGACCTGTTCCACGTCCCACAGGTCGGTCGGACCGCCGAACAGCGCCTGCCGCGGGATCGGCGCGCCATCGACATAGACGGTCGCAGTGTCGGCGTTGCCGCCCGCGCCCACGCCTTGATTGTTGATGCCGCGGATCGTGAACCCCGAAGCGCCATAGGTGGCGGAGACATTGGCGGTGCGATCGTAGATATCCTGCACCGTCAGGATGTTCTCCTGACTGATGCGCTCCGGCGTGGTGACCGCGACGCTGGTGGCGGTCTGCTGAAGCGTGCGGTTCGACTTCTCTCCGGTGACGATGATGTCGTCCGGTGGTGCGTCCTGCACCTGTTGAGCGCGGCCCGGCGTCGCGGCCACCAGCGCGGCGGAATAGAGCAAACAGGTAATCGGCTTCATCATGGCCCCCCTCTGCGGGCCGGCTACATTCCACGATAATGCAAATCAATATCAGGCTTGCAGTTTGGCGGATCGGGTTACCCAAGTTGGGGATAGCGACGGCTCATCGCCGCGCCGAGGGTCTGTACTCAATCGCAACAAGGTCGTGACGGAGCGGATTTTGGCGCCAGGCCAGGAGCAAGGAGGGAGCGATGCCAAAGCATCGTGACCGACGCGCGACGCCGCATGGCGCCAAAAGCCGCCCGCCGCGCAGCGGTCGCCCTGGAAGGCCGCCCAGCTTTGTCGCTTGCTTGCGGGTAGCTCCGCTACCCGATGCGCTTCGCTCCTCGTGGGCGGCCTTCCAGGGGCGATCACGATCCTTGTTGCGATTGGGTACAGACCCTAGGCTGGTATCGTGCCGATCCGACCGGAGATCTCGATGCGTCGTACTGCCCTGCTCGCCCTCACCCTCGCGTCCTTGCCCGCGCTGCTCTCCGCCCAGACCGGCACGCCGCGCTACAAGCCCTGGGGGCTCGAGCTTCAGGACATGGATCGGCAGGTGAAGCCGGGCGATGACTTCTACGCCTACGCGCTCGGCACCTGGCTGCGCGATCATCCGATCCCGGCCGACAAGGTCGGCGCCGGCTACAATTACGACCTGCCCGACGAGATCGAGGGGCAGGTGCGGCGGATCGTCGAGCAGGCAGCGGCCACGCCGACGACACCGACAGCGCGCAAGGTCGGCGATTTCTACGCGGCATGGATGAACGAACAGGCGATCGAGGCGCGCGAGCTCGCCCCGCTCCGTCCATGGCTGGCGCGGATCGACGCGGTCCAAACGCGCCCGCAACTCGTCCAACTGATGATGCGCCCGGGCTTCGCCTCGCCGGTCAACATCGGCATCTCCACCGACGCCGACGATCCGACCCATTATATGGTCGATGCCTCGCAGGCGCGGCTCGGGCTGCCCACGCGTGATTACTACCTGCTGTCCGGCGAAAAGTATGACGCGATCCGCCGTGCCTACCGCGCCTATCTGATCCAGATCCAGCAACTGGCCGGCATTTCCGACGCCGCCGCCAAAGCGGACCGGATCATCGCGCTCGAAACGCGGCTGAGCCGCGACCAATGGACGCCAGAGCAGCGCCGCGATCCCGTCAAGACGCACAATCCGATGACGCGCGCGCAACTCACGACGCTCGCGCCCGAGCTGGACTGGACACCGACGCTCGCCGCGATGGGGCTGGGCGCGGCGGGCAAGGTCAACGTGACGGAGCCGAGCGCGATCGCGGCCGCGTCGAAGCGGCTGGGCGACGTCCCGATCTCGACATGGAAGGAGTGGATGGCCGCCCGCTTCGTCTCGAACGCCGCGCCGTTCCTGCCGCACGCGTTCGATCAGGCGAACTTCGACTTCTATTCCAAGACGATGCGCGGCGTGCCCGAACAGCGCGCCCGCTGGAAGCGCGGCATGTCGCTCATCGACGACGCGCTGGGAGAGGCGGTCGGCGCGATCTACGTGCAACGCTATTGGTCGCCCGCCACGCAAGCAAAGGCCGACGAACTCGTCGCGGACATGCAGGCCGCTTATAAGGACAAGATCGACGCTGCGTCTTGGATGGACGGCGCGACCCGCAAGGCGGCGCTGGCCAAGCTTGCGACCTTCGATCCGCGGATCGGCCATCCGCAGAAGTGGATCGACTATTCGACCTTGGCGGTCAGCCGTACCGATCCGCTCGCGAACAACATGGCGGTCGCCGATTTTCAGTGGCGGCTGCAACTCCGGCGCTTCCCCAAGCCGGTCGATCGCGGGCTGTGGTATATGACGCCGCAGACGGTGAACGCCTATTACGACCCGACGATGAACCAGATCACGCTGCCCGCGGCGATCCTGCAACCGCCGTTCTTCGATCCGAACGCCGATCCGGCGGTCAATTACGCGGAGACCGGCGCGACGACGATCGGGCATGAGATGGGCCACGGCTTCGACGATCAGGGGCGGCAGTTCGACGCGAGCGGGCGGCTGCGCGACTGGTGGAGCAAGGACACCGCCGCCAAGTACAACGTCCAGGCCGACCGGCTGTCCGGGCAGTTCGACCAATATGAGCCGATCCCCGGCGTCAAGATCAAGGGACGGCTGACGCTGGGCGAGAATCTCGCGGATCTCGGCGGGCTGGAAACGGCCTATGCCGCCTACCGCCGCTATGTCGCGCGCCATGGCGAGCCGCCGGTGCTCGACGGGATGACCGGCGATCAGCGCTTCTTCCTCGCCTATGCGCAGGCGTGGCAGGGCAAGCGGCGTGAGGAAGCGGTCCGCCAGCAATTGCTCAGCGACCCGCACTCGCCCGACAAATATCGCGTCAACGGCATCGTCCGCAATTTCGCGCCCTGGTATCAGGCGTTCGGCGTCAAGCCCGGCGACGCAATGTACCTCGCGCCGGAGCAGCGCGTCAGCATCTGGCGCTGATGCGCTGTTGGCCGCGAACGTGCGTTTGCCAATCTTGGCAACCGCTTGGCGTGACCCATGAAACGGTAGTGATCTCAGCGTTCAAGGAGGTCGCTACCACGCCCTCACGGATCGCGCGGCCTTGGCATGACGATCATCGAATAACGACACCAAGATGGGGCAGTCCGTCGACGCCGGGCGCTTGCCGCGTATCCGGCACCTGCTACGAAGCTGAATAAAAATCGTGACACGATCGTCGGGGGACACATGAAAAAATCGGCGCTGGTGAGCATTCCGTTGCTGTTCCTGGTGAGCGCCTGCGGCGGCGGTGACGGTGGCAGCGGTGCGGGCGGCTCGGGTGGCGTCATCGTCGCACCGGCCCCGACACCCACGCCGACGCCGAGCCCGACCCCGGCGCCGACCCCCTCGCCTACGCCCTCCCCCACGCCGTCACCGACGCCCGCCCCGTCACCGGCACCGACCCCGTCACCGACCCCGCTTCCCACAGCAGCGCCGATCGCCGCCGACGGCAATTGGTCGACGTTCCAGGGCAATCCCGGCCATACGGGCTATGTCGCGATCCGCTTCTCGGCCGCCAACTTCGCCGATGCCTGGACGATCGCCACCACCAACCCGCCGAGCGATGTCGCCGCGACATCGGGCAGCGTGTTCTTCAACGTGCTACAAGCGGATCGCCATATCTACACGCAGGCGGTGTCCACGACGAATGGTGCGCCGCGCTGGGGCTTCGACCTCGGCAACAAGAACGTCTATCCGAACACACAGCCGTTCGGCCCCTCCTATGCCAATGGCCGGGTTGCCGCGATCGCGCCGAACGAGACGTCCACCGCCGCCCCGCTACAGGTCATCAACGCCGTCACGGGCGGTTACGTCAGCACACCGACCTATGACGCGCAGTTCAGCGCGGGCAGCGTCCCGACGCTCGTCGGAGACGAACTCTTCTTCGCCGCAGGCTATTACGGCAACGGCGTGTTCAAGGTGGATGCGGCCACTGGTACCACCGGCTGGCAAGCGACGATCGTCAACCAATATTTCGGCTATGTCATGGAAGGCGAGAGCGTCGCCGTCGATCAACGCTATGTCTATTATTTCAATGCCGGCGCGCTGGTCGTGCTGAACCGCGATGACGGTTCGCTGGCCCAAGCCATCAGGAACCCGTTTTTCTCCAAAACCGGAATCAGCTACTTCGACCGGTATGTCGGCGCCCCGATGCTCGACGACGGGCGGATCTTCACCTTCACCGACAATTACCACGTCGGCGACGCCTTGCCGATCGCGGCGTTTGCGCTGAACAACGAGCGGCCGTTGTGGCGCTCCAGCTACAGCTACACCGGCCAGCCCGCGGCGCACGGCGGCAAAGTCTACGCGGTCCGCTCGTCGAGCACGTTCGTCGACGTGATCGACGCGACGACCGGGCTGGTGTCGGCGTCGATCAACGTCGGGGGCAGCGATAGTCTCAAGAGCAACGTCGTGATCTCGGACAGCCACCTGTTCGTCGCGAGCCCCACCACGACCTTCGCGGTCGACCTGGGCGACCCCGCCTATCCGGTGGCATGGAAGACCTCTTATGGCGGCAACCTGGCGATCACGCCCGACGGCTATCTGATCATCTCCACCACGACCGGTCTGCACGCCGTCAAACTGATGTAAGCGCGGCGCGGCACCGATCCGGTGCCGCGCCGTCGCGGTACAGCTTGGAAAGCTATAGTGAAGGGCGTGGATCGAAGGTGCAATCGCGCCTGCCTAGCCTTCGAAGTAGACCTGCCGCTTGCCTCTGATTGCAGTCATCGCGGGGGAAGAAGCTTCCGCTGCAATTAACCTCGAAAAGACTGGAAGGCGGAGGACGCAGTCTACTGCGTCGTACCTGTTGGCATCGAAGATCGTGGAAGAAGGCGTCTACGTGACCGCGCTGAGATCGGCTGCTCGCATCAAGCCGCGGACGCGCGCGGAATCCCGCTCAATTGCTACCGGTTCAGGAAACATCATAAATTCTGCGATTGCGGAGGGGTGGCAAGATCGTCCGGACCATTCCGTGGGGACCCCAGTGGAATGCTCCGGCTTACTCGCAGTTCGTTCGTCCGCGAGTGCCCTCACCGGCAAGCCGCCTGTGATCGAGCAATTTACGATCGGTAACTTGGTTGGCGCCAATGCTGCACAGCGAAGAGGTTCAAGGCCGCATATTGCAATAGCATGATCGTCTTGCCGTCGCGGATCTCGCCGGCCGCGATCATCGACAGCGCGTCGTGAATCGTGACCTCGAAGACTGCGATATCCTCGCCCTCGTCCGCATTGCCGCCGCCGTCGGCGACACGATCCTCCGGCCGATACCGTCCGACAAAGAAGTGCAGCCGTTCGGTCACCGAACCGGGGCTCATGAAGGCGTCGAAGACCTGGCGGACCTCCCCCACGCGATAGCCGGTTTCCTCCGCCGTCTCGGCGCGAATACGCACTTCGGGTTCGGCATCGTCGAGCAATCCGGCCGGCACCTCGATCAGCAGGTCGTCATGGCCGTTGACGAAGGCCGGGTAGCGGAACTGGCGAGTGAGGACGACCATGCGGCGATCGGGATCGTAGAGGAGGATCGCCGCACCATTGCCGCGATCATAGGTTTCGCGGGACTGCCGCTGCCATTGGCCATCCTGTCGCCGGAAGTCGAAGACCGTCTTCTTCAACACATACCAGTTGTCCGACAGGACCGTTACCTCTTCCACCCGAACGCGATCTGCGATGCTCATGCCAGCTCCTTGATTCAAGAAGAGCAGCGGGTCCGATCGATCCGCTGGACGTCGATCATCTTTCCGTGCAGAAACGTGCAGAGTCAATGAATATCGTGCAAGCGAGGCGACAGTGCTGACCACCGAACGCAAGGCCCTGATCCAGACGACGCTCCGGCGCGACGGACGGTTGATCGCCAAAACCTTCAGCCGCGAGATCGGCGTGTCGGAGGACACGATCCGCCGCGATCTGCGCGAACTGGCCAGCGAAGGCCTGCTGCAACGGGTGCATGGCGGCGCGCTGCCGGCGTCACCGGCCGTTGCCGACTTCGCCGCGCGTGAGGAACTCGCTTCACCGGCAAAGGCGGCGCTGGGGCGATATGCGGCGCGCCAGATCCGGTCGGGACAGATCGTCTTCCTCGATGGCGGTACGACCAATGTTCAACTGGCGCGCGCCTTGCCGCACGATCTTCGTGCGACCGTCATCACGCATAGCCCGAACATCGCGATCGAACTGGTTCGCCACCCGTTGATCGACGTGCAGATCATCGGCGGTCAGCTCTTCAAACATTCGATCGTCACCACCGGCGCAGCGACCGCCGAGGCGATCGCCCGTATTCGCGCCGATACCTATTTCATGGGCGTGACCGGGTTGCATCCCGATCTCGGCGTGACGACCGGCGATGCCGAGGAAGCCGCGATCAAGCGGCTGATCGCGCGGCAATCGGCGGAAACGGTCGTCTTGGCCTCGCGCGAGAAACTGGGTGCGGCGTCGGCCTATCAGATCATGCCGTTGGCGGAGATCACCACGCTGGTGACCGAGAACGGCTTGCCGGCCGATCTCATGCGTTTGTTCGATCACATCGCCATCGAAACCATCCCGGCTTAGGTGTTTGATCCCACGGTTTGATGGTGCGATCCTTTCGTTGGAATGGAAGGAAGCCGTATGGGACAGGTACGTCATGGGTGCGCCACGACCACGCACGCCGTCCGAGCAGCAATACAGCGATCGCAAGCTTCGCTCGCGACGCTGAGCCGGGAACTCGGGATCAACCCGAAGACGGTCGCGAAGTGGCGTAAGAGGGCGACGGTCGAGGACCTGAAGACCGGGCCGAAGGCCCCTCGTTCAACGACCCTGACTGAAGCCGAGGAGGCAATGGTTGTGGCGTTCCGGCGCCACACGTTGCTGCCGCTCGACGACTGCCTCTACGCTCTGCAGCCGTCGATCCCGCACCTGACCCGGTCAGCGCTGCACCGATGCCTACAGCGGCATGGCATCTCCCGCCTGCCGGACATCGAAGGCGACAAGCCGAAGCGGCAGCGCTTCAAGCGCTACCCGATCGGCTTCTTCCACATCGATATTGCCGAGGTGCAGACCGCCGAAGGCAAACTGTACCTTTTCGTCGGCATCGACCGCACCAGCAAGTTCGCGGTCACCCAACTGGTTGAGAAGGCTGACAGGCGGACAGCCTGGGAGTTCCTGGAACACCTGCTGAAAGCCGTGCCTTACCGCGTTCACACGATCCTCACCGATAATGGCATCCAGTTCGCCGAGCAGCCGCGTAATCGCAACACCGCCTGGTCGCGCCAGATGCGCTTCGACATGATCTGCGACGCAAATGGCATCGAGCACCGACTCACGAAACCGAACCATCCATGGACCAACGGTCAGGTCGAGCGAATGAACCGCACCATCAAAGAGGCGACCGTCAAACGCTTCCACTACGAAAGCCACGACCAGTTGCGCACGCACCTCGCCGACTTCATGGCCGCCTACAACTTCGCCCGCCGGCTCAAGACGCTCAGCGGTCTCACGCCCTACGAATACATCGCCAAGATCTGGACGTCAGAGCCAGACCGGTTCATCGTCGACCCGATCCACCAAATGCCAGGACTAAACACCTAGGGTAGCGGTCGGAATGCCGCGTGCGGGTGGTACTTATCGATCACGTCGCCGGTGATCCGCATCAACTTCAAATCGGCCCCTAGCCTATCGGCACCTGTATGGTCGGGCTAGCAGCTACGCCTATCCGACCGTTAACCGAAGTTGATCGAGGTAGTCCGCCCACCATTGCGCCATTTGAACGCGCTCATTCCAGTGAGCGCCACGATGATAGATACCTCGGATGACATTGACATCACGATGATCCAAGGATCGCTCTACCGCGTCAGGATGCCATTTCCCACTTTCATTGATAAGGCTGCTAGCGGTAGTCCTAAATCCATGGCTTGTCATTTCCTCACCAGAATAGCCAAGGCGACGAAGAGCAGCGTTTATAGTGTTTTCGGACATAGGGCGCGTGCCGGGATACATCGACGAAAAGATATACTGATATTTTCCTGTCAGGCTTCTCGCTTCGGTAAGCAATACGATAGCCTGACGCGACAAAGGCACAACATGCTCACGTCGAGTTTTCATGTTCCCGACAGGAACTTTCCAGACGGCGTCGACAAGGTTAAACTCGTCCCACTTAGCCTTTCGAAGCTCACCGGGACGTGAGTAAAGGAGCGGCATCAACTTCAATGCCAGCCGCGTCATCGGCTGGCCCTCATAGCCATCGATTGCACGAAGCAGCGCGCCAAGGCCGCTAGGATCAACGATCGCCGCATGATGCTTCGCCTTCGGTGCCGTCAGCGCTCCACGCAATGCCGCTGCGGGATCGCTCGTAGCTCTCGCCGTAGCCACAGCGTAACGGAACACCCTACTGGCGAGGGATCGCATACGGCTTGCTGTTTCAAGGTGATTACGCTCTTCCACGCGTCGCAACGCCGCCAACAGCGTAGCCGGGGTGATCGTGCTAATAGGCAAATTACCAAGAGGTTGCTCCATCAGGCTTAGCAGCCAACGAGCCTTGCGGGTGGTCGCGCCTGCCAAGCCTTCACGCTCCTGCTTGTCTATGTACTCGTTCGCGATCACCACGAACGTGTTTGCCGCGTCCTGTTGGGCCGCAAGCTGTCGAGTACGCTTCTCTACGGATGGATCGAACCCACTTGCCAGCACGCGCCGAGCTTCGTCGCGGCGCTCCCTCGCTTCCTTCAACGTCACGTCAGGATACCGGCCAAGAGAAAGCTTCTTCTCCTTGCCAAGGTGCCGGTATTTCAGCCGCCACAGCTTCCCGCCGCTAGGTTGGATGAGAAGGAACAAGCCCTTCTCATCTGCAATCTTGCGGGGCTTCAAATCCGGCTTAGCGGCACGCACAGCGGTGTCTGTCAGGGGCATGGGGGCCACTCCTAGCAACGCCGTGGGGTTGGCCCCCAACGAAGCCCCCAAGTTAGCCCGGCTCTCCCCGGACAATGCAGGACTTCTACGGCAGATAATGCATAGAAAATGGCAGATTTCTGCGGTTTTCTCAACCCGCAGAGGGTCTAGTCGGATTGGGGTGTGGTGCCGCTTACAGGACTCGAACCTGTGACCCCCGCATTACGAATGCGATGCTCTACCAGCTGAGCTAAAGCGGCCTACGCGATCCCGTGTGGGAAACGTCGTGGAGGCGGCGCTTAGCAGCGGCAAACGGCGTTGACAAGCGCCTCGCGGCTTTACCCGGCCTTTACCATCCACAAGGCAGAAGCGTGTCCGCGAATCCGGTCGAATATCAGGCCGCTCGCCGGGACGATGAGCATGGACAGCGCGCACGGCTACGACGATCTTCGCCAGGACGACGATCCCACAGAGGGCGGCGTGGGTGAGTCGCCGGCGCCGATCGGCCCCGACGAGCGCCGGATGCATGTGCGCGCCTATAATCATTGGGTGTCGCTGCTGCGCGGTCGTCCCTATCCCGCGATCGAGGATCTCGATCCCGAGAGCATCGCCGATTTCGGCGCGCACAGCGTGCTGCTCGATTTCTCCGCGGGCGTCGAGGATCCGGCGATCCAGTTCATCGGTCGTGCCCTGCGCGAGGAATGCGCCGTCGACCTGTCGATCGCGCGCATTTCGGACGTGCCGTCGCGCTCGCTGCTGTCGCGGTTGACCGACCATTATCTGCAGATCATCGCCAATCGCGCGCCGATCGGCTTCGAGGCGGAATTCACCGGGACGCGCGGGCACAACACGATGTACCGCGGCATCCTGATGCCCTTCTCGTCCGATGCGCAGTCGATCGACTATGTCTATGGCGTGATCAACTGGAAGGAACTGGTCGCGGCCGACGATCAGGCCGGGCTCGATGCCGAACTGGCCGCCGCGATCCGCGCGCCGCGTCACGATCCGCTGCCCGGCGGCGTGTGGGCCGACGGTCCGTGCGCCGCACCGCCCGAGCCGGAGGCCGAGAGCGCGGCGACGACGCTCGACGATCTGCTCGCCGCCGCGCGTGACAGCGCCGCCGTGGCACGCGCGGCACGGCTGCGCAGCCATGCCGCGCTCTATCGCGCGCTGGGGCGTGCGCATGACGTCGCGCTCGCCGCGGCCGCGGACCCGGCGCGACTGGAGGAATTGCTCGCCGCTGCCGACATCCGCGTCCAGGCGCGCGCGCCGATGACCGCGATCGCCAAGCTCGTGTTCGGCGCGGATCATGACAAGACGCGGCTGACCGAGGCGGCGACCGTGCTCGCCTGGGCGCAGCGCACCGGGATCGGCGCAGGCGCGCTGGCACATGCGCTGGAGCGCACCGAGGGCGGGATCAAGCGCATCGTCGCCGACGAGCGCGCACAGCGGCAACCGCATGACGATGCCCCCGCCTCGCCGTTCGCCGACCGGCTGCCGCTCGCCGAACTGGCCATCGACAGCGGGCTGGACGAGGGCGCGCCGGTCGTGCTGCTCGGCCGCGCCACCGCGACCGGGATCGTCGTCCTGGGCACGGTCGGCGACGACGCAAGGCTCGCCGCGCAGGTGCTGCGCCGCCTGCGTTGATGCAATCCGACGCTGCAGCAATGCAGTGCGGCAACGCTTGAGCTAGGCGCGTCAGGGGCGCATAGCTTCGCCCATGCCGGAAAAGTCTCTTCAGATACTGTCTGCTGCGCTGGCGGCGCGGCTCACCTATCGCGCGCTGCCGGGCGAGCTTGCCGGCTTCGGCGAGGACAAGCAGGCGGAGGCGGCGGCGTTCCTCGCGCAGACCGCGGCGGTTCGCGCGCCCGGCACCCCGGTGCTCGCACTCGAGCAATTGCCCGGCGACGGCGCGCGACGGCGGATGCGGCTCGCGATCGTCAACGACGACATGCCGTTCCTCGTCGATTCGGTCGCCGCGGCGATCGGCGATCGGGATATTGCGGTCGATCGCGTCATCCACCCGGTGATCCGCGTCTCGCGCAATGCCGAGGGGCAGCTGACCGATATCGAGGGCAAGGACGGCCGGCCCGAATCGATGATCTATATCGAGCTGGAGCGTGTCGACGCACGCGACCGGCGCGCGCTGACCGACGAGATCGAGCGCCTGCTGGCCGACGTCCGGGTCGCGGTGCGCGACTGGCGCGCGATGCAGGGCACGCTGGCGGCGGACGCCGGGGTGATCGACGACGTCGGTGGCGATCCGGAAGGCGCGGCGCTGCTGCGCTGGTTCCTCGACCGGCATTTCACGTTGCTGGGGCATGAGCGCTGGCACGCCGATGGCAAGGTCGATCCCGCCGCGCCGCTGGGCATTGTCGTCAACAAGCATGAGGTGCCGATCCTCGCCGATCGCTCACGGCGGCTGGCGATCGACTATTTCACCGCCGGCAATTCGGCGCCGCTGCTGCTCAAGTCGAGCCTGATCTCGCCGGTCCACCGCCGCGTGCCGCTCGACCTGCTGGTGGTGCCGATCCACACCGGCGGGCGCGTCACCGGTCTGTCGATCCATGCCGGGCTGTGGACCTCGGCGGCGCTCAACGCACCGCCGCGCAGCGTGCCCGTGCTCCGCCAGCGGCTCGCGGCGAGCGAGGCGAAGTTCGGCTTCGACCCCGCCGGCCACACCGGCAAGGCGCTGACCCACGCGATCGCGACGCTGCCGCACGATCTGATGACCGCGATCAGCGCGGCGTCGATGGAGGAACTCGCGCTCACCGCGATGAGCCTCGCCGACCGTCCGCGTCCGAAGCTGGTGCTGGTCCCCTCCCCGCTCGGCCGACACCTCTATGCGTTCGTGTGGCTGCCGCGCGACGAAATGACCACCGCGCGCCGCGTCGCGATCGGCGAAATGCTGGGCGAGGCTGCCAACGGCCAGGTGCTCAATTGGTCGACCAGCGTCGAGGACGGGCGCGTCGCCTTGCTCCGCTACACGATCGACCTGCGCGGCGCGGGCGTGCTGCCCGATGCGCTGACGCTCGACGCGCAGCTCGAGAAGATGGTGCGCGGCTGGGCGCCGTCGATCGAGGCCGCGCTCGCCGACGAGGTCGGGCCGGCCCGCGCCGCACGGCTCGCGCTGCGCCACGCCGCCGCCTTCCCGGTCCGCTATCGCACCGGGGCGACCACCGACGAGGCGGCGCGCGACATCGTGTCGATCGCCAACCTCGTCGACGATGCCGACCGCGAGGTGCGCTTCACCGCCGGCGGCGACGGGATGCTCCACCTCAAGGTCTATCGACAGGGCGGCCCGCTGGCGCTGTCCGACGCGGTGCCGGCGCTCGAGCATTTCGGCTTCCGCGTGATCGAGGAGATGCCGACCGCGCTGACCGACGAGGAACGCAGCTCGATCCACGATTTCACGCTCGAGACCAAGGCCGACATCCCCGCGGTCCTCGCCAGCGCCGACACGTTGCAGGAAGCGCTGGCGCAGGTGCTGGAAGGCCGCGCCGAGGATGACGGTTTCAACCGGCTGATGCTGGAAGCCGGACTGTCGCCGTCCGAGGTCGTGCTGTTCCGCGCCTGGTATCGCTATTTGCGGCAGGCGGGGATGAGCTACGGCCCCGCCAATGTCGTCGACACGCTCACGCGCGTCCGCCACCTCACCAAGGCGCTGGTCGAGCGCTTCGTCGCGGTCCACGATCCCGCCTCGACCGCCGATGCCGAGGCGGCGCAGGGCGTGATCGACGCCGGGCTCGACGCCGTGACCGGGATCGACGACGACCGCATCCTGCGTGCCTTCCGCGCGGTGATCGACGCGACGCTGCGCACCAACGCCTTCACCGAGGCGGCGAACGAGGCACTCGCCTTCAAGCTCGACAGCGCCAGGATCCCCGGCCTCCCCGCCCCGCTGCCGTGGCGTGAGGTTTGGGTGTACAGCCCCCGCGTCGAGGGCATCCATTTGCGCGCCGGCCCGGTCGCGCGCGGCGGCCTGCGCTGGTCCGACCGCCGCGACGATTTCCGCACCGAAATCCTCGGGCTGATGAAGGCGCAGCGCGTCAAGAACGCGGTCATCGTGCCGACCGGCGCAAAGGGCGGCTTCTACGCCAAGCAGCTCCCCGCCCCCTCGAACCGCGACGCGTGGCTGGCGGAAGGGACCGAGGCCTATCGCATCTTCATCCGCACGCTTCTGTCGATCACCGACAATATCGAGAATGGCGCGGTCGTTCACCCGCAGGGCGTGACGATCCTCGACGGTCAGGACCCCTATTTCGTCGTCGCCGCCGACAAGGGCACCGCGACGTTCAGCGACGTCGCGAACAAGATCGCGCTCGACCGTGACTTCTGGCTCGGCGACGCCTTCGCGAGCGGTGGCTCGCAGGGGTACGACCACAAGGCGATGGGCATCACCGCCAAGGGCGCGTGGGTTTCGGTCCAGCGCCACTTCGCCGAGCGCGGCCTTGATGTGCAGTCGGAACCGATCCGTGTCGTCGGCTGCGGCGACATGTCGGGCGACGTGTTCGGCAACGGCATGCTGCTGTCGAAGGCGATCAAGCTGGTCGCCGCCTTCGACCATCGCCATATCTTCCTCGATCCCAACCCAGATCCGGCGACAAGCTGGGACGAGCGCGCCCGCATGTTCGCGCTCCCCGGTCGAGTTGGGCCGACTATGACCCGACGCTGATCTCCGAAGGCGGCGGCGTGTTCGCGCGCGACATGAAGTCGATTGCGCTCAGCCCGCAGGTACAGGCCGCACTCGGCATCACCGCCGACCGGATGGAGCCGACCGCGCTGATCTCGGCGATTCTGAAAAGCCCGGCCGACCTGATCTGGTTCGGCGGCATCGGCACTTACGTGAAGGCCGCTGCCGAGAACAACGCCACCGTCGGCGATCCCGCCAACGATCGCCTGCGCGTCGATGCCGAGGAATTGCGCGCGATCGCGATCGGCGAGGGCGCGAACCTGGGCGTCACGCAGGCGGCGCGCATCGCCTTCGCGGCGCGCGGTGGGCGGATCAACACCGACTTTATCGACAATTCGGCGGGCGTCGACTGCTCGGACAACGAGGTCAACATCAAGATCGCGCTCAACCGCGAGATGATCGAGGGCCGGCTGTCGTTCGAGGATCGCAACGTCCTGCTCGGCAGCATGACCGACGACGTCGCTCGGCTGGTGCTGGAGGACAACCGCCTCCAGACGCTCGGCCTGTCGATCGCCGAAGGTGGTGGCGCACAGGCGCTGCCCAGCTACGTCCGGCTGATCGAGGTCTTCGAGGAATCGGGACGGCTCGACCGGCACGTAGAGGGACTGGCGAGCAACACCGAACTGCTGCGCCGTACCAGCGAGGGCCGCGGGCTCACCCGCCCCGAACTGGCGGTGCTGCTGGCGACGGCGAAGCTGTCGTTGCAGGACGCGATCGAACATTCGTCGCTCGGCGAGGACGCCGCCTTGCTCCCCGACCTGCACGCCGCTTTCCCGCACGCGATGCAGGAGCGGTTCGCCGCTGCGATCGACGCGCACCGCCTGCGCGGCGAGATCGTCGCGACCAAGCTCGCCAACCGGATCGTCAACCGCATCGGCATCCTCCACCCCTTCGAACTGGCCGAGGAAGAAGGCGCGACGCTCGCCGACATCGCCGGGATGTTCGTGGTCGCGGAGCGGCAGTTCGACCTGGCGCGCCTGTGGCAGGCGATCGAAACCACTGCGATGCCCGAGGCCGGGCGGCTGGCGCTGTTCGACGAGGTCGCGGTCGCGGTCCGTTCGCAGATCGCCGACCTGCTCCGCGCCACCGCGCCGGGCACCGCGCCGTCGACCGTGCTCGCGCGACTGTCGGGCGGGATCGACCGGCTGGCGGCGGCGACCGACGACCTGCTGCTCGACGAGGCGCGTGCGCATTCGCGCCGCATCGCCGACACGCTGGAGGCGGCCGGCGCACCGCACGATCTGGCGCTCAGTGTCGTGCGGTTGTTCGAACTGGACGGCGCCGTCGGGCTCGCCGACCTCGGTGAGCGCGCCGCGATCGACGAGACGCAACTGGCGCGCGCCTTCACCCGGCTCGGCGAAGGGCTCGGGCTCGACTGGGCACAGGGCACCGCGACGCGCATCAACCCGAGCGATCCGTGGGAGCGGCTGCTGATCGCGGGGCTGGCGCGCGATTTCCAGCAACTGCGGCTCGACTTCCTCGGCCGCGGCGGCGCGGGCGACCCGGTCGCGCTGGTCGATGCATGGCTGGCGCGCAACGCCGCACGCGTCGGGCAATTCCGCGCCGTGATCGACCGTGCCCGCAACGCGCAGGCCCCTAATGCCGCGATGCTGGCGCAGATCGCCGGCCAGGCACGCGTGCTGCTGGGACGGTGATCCTATCGTCATTGCGAGCGTAGCGAAGCAATCCAGGGCGTCCTGGTCCGGCTCTGGATTGCTTCGCTACGCTCGCAATGACGAAATCCGGCGCTACACCTCCGCCCAGCGGCGCAGCAGGTTGTGGTACACGCCGGTCAGTTGCACCGTCGCCGCCGCACCCTGCCCCTGTGCCGCCGCGACCGCCTGCACGCCCTGATCGAGTTCGAACAGGATGCGCCGCGCGCCATCGTCGCGGACCATCGACTGTATCCAGAAGAAGCTCGCCAGCCGCACGCCGCGCGTGACCGGCGCGACGCGGTGCAGGCTGGAGGCGGGGTAGAGCACCATATGCCCGGCGGGCAGCTTCACGCTCTGCGTGCCGAACTGCTCCTCGATCAGCAACTCGCCGCCGTCATACGCATCCGGATCTTCGAGGAAGAGCGTGGCGGATAGATCGCTGCGAATACGGAAGTCGCTGCCACGCTTCATCCGGATGGCATTGTCGACGTGCAGCCCGAAATCCTGCCCGCCCTGATAACGGTTGAACAACGGCGGAAAGACCTTGGCGGGCAGTGCGGCGGCGACGAACAGCGGCGTGCGCCCCAAAGCATCGAGGATCATGCCCCCCGCCGCGCGCGCCGCCGCGCCATCCTCCGGCAGCTGGCAATTGCGCTTCGCAAGCGCCGCCTGCGGCCCGGAGGTTTGATTGCCGTCGATCCACTCGGCGGCGTCGATCGTGGCGCGCACCTGCGCCAGCGTCGCGGCATCAAGGACGTCAGGGATGGCGATCAGCATGGAGACGTCATTTCCACCACAACTCCGTTCGTCCTGAGCTTGTCGAAGGGCGTGTTCCAGGCACGTGCTTCGACAGGCTCAGCACGAACGGGTGAGTAATCTACCCGCGCACGCAAACAATCAGAAACTATAGAACACACTCAACACCGCCTGCCGCCGGTCGCCCGGCATCGCCCAGCCGCCGGTGACGACGCCCGTCGTGGCGTTCACATTGTTGCGCACGTTGGTCAGATACTTCTCGTCGGTGAAGTTCTGGACGTTGAGCTGCATCGTCAGCCCCTCGCGGAAGCTGTACGCCAGATAGGCGCGGTGGATCAGATAGCCGTCCGCTTTCAGCAGCGTGGCATTGGCAAGCGACGGGACATAGGTGGTGAACGCGCCCTGATAGGTCAGGCCGTAACCGACCTCCAGCCCGAACGGCAGCTTGTAGGTGGTGAACAGGCTGCCCGAATGCTTCGGGGTCTGCACCAGCGGGCTGCCGCGTTGCGGATCGGGGTTGGCGGCGGTGTTCCCGCAGCCGGTGCCGCCCGGCTTGGACAGGCAATAGTCCGACACCGATTGCAGCACCTCGCTGTCGAGATAGGTGTAGTTCGCGAAGATCGTCCAATTGGGCGTCACGTTCCCCGACACGCCCAGCGCGATCCCATCCACACGGCTGCGCCCGTCGAGCACCTGCACCGTCGGCAGCGCGGGGTCGTTGGAGGGGATGCGGTAGTTGCTCCGCTCGTTGCGGAACACCGCGGCCGTCAGTTCGAGGCGACGACCGAACAGCCCGGCCTTTGCCCCAACCTCGTAATTACGCGCGGTTTCCGGCGCGACGCCGCAGGTGTTGGTGACGATCGCGTTCGAGACGCTGACGCAGCCCAGCCGCACCGTCGCCGACGACGGCGTCTTCGCGTTGCCGTAGCTGGCATAGAGGCTGACGTCCTGCACCGGGTGATAGACGATACCGGCGCGATACGAGAACAACCGCTCGTCGTTCCGCTGGTTCGCCTGCGCCGCCACCGGCTGGGTCACCCCCGGTGCCACCGGCACGGGCAACATGTCGAACACCGCCTTCTGCTGTTCCCAGCGGAGGCCGCCGTTCACCTCGATGTGCCGCCCCAGTTCGAGCGTGTCGAAGGCATAGACCGCGACATTCTGCGTCGAGGATTGCGAGCGTCCGGTCGTCACATCGTTGATCGGCCCGCGATAGACGGTGTCGGGCGCGGTGATCGACAGCAGCGGCAGCGGCGACGTGGCGCTGCCATCGGCGTTGCGGAGCAGCGATCCGGCGGCGATCTTGTAATCCTCCACCATCCACGACACGCCGATATTGGCGACGTTGTGGAGGCCGCCCTTCTCGCCATGCTCCAGCCGGATGTCGGTCTGGTTGGCGAACAGCTGGTTCACCTGATCGCGCACCAGCCCGCGCGGGCCGGACGGTAACCACTGGCCGGCGGGAATGGTGATCGTCGTGCCGTTGACCGCGGTGCTGCACGCCGCGCCGATCGTGCCGCCCGTCACCTGCACCGGCTGCGTACCGCCGGGCAGGCAGAAGGTGCCCTGCGGCGCGCTGGTGACGCTATACTGGCCGACGCGCTGCCAACGGGTCAGGTTGCGGATCGAGAGGTGATCGTTGACGGTGTGGCGCAGCGTCGCGGTCAGCCGGTCGACGTCGATGTCCTGCCGGTCGAGATTGCTGTAGCCGTAATAGTCGCTGCGATCCGACCCCGGGATCAGGCCGCCGACCAGATCGTTGTTGAAATAGGGGATACCGTACAGCGGCGTGTTGCGATCCTGCTGGTGGACATAGGCCAAGGTCAGGCTGGTCGGGCCGCCCATCCCGATCGTCACCGCGGGCGCGACGCCCCAGCGCTCGTATTTCTCGACGCCGCGGCCCGGCACGTCATTATGGTGATAGACCGCGTTCAGCCGCACGCCGACCAGATCGGACACGCGCTCGTTGGCGTCGATCGCGGCGCGATAATATCGGTCGGTGCCGATCGCGACCTGCGCGATCGTCAGGTCTTCGGGGCGCGGCTCCTTGCTGACGAGGTTGATCGTGCCGCCGACGGACCCCGAGCCGTTGAAGACCGAGTTCGCGCCATTGTAGACCTCGATCTGTTGCAGGTTGAACGGATCGGTGCGGCTATATTGCGCGCTGTCGCGGATGCCGTCGATCGTGATGTCGTTGTTCGCCGAATAGCCGCGCAGGTTGATGCTGTCGCCGTACCCGCCGCCGCCCTCGCCCGCGCCGAAGGTGATGCCGGGCAAGGTCTGGAGCGCGTCGCGCAGCGTCAGCAGATTCTGCTTGCGCAGCGTCTGGTCGGAAATGACCGTCACCGTCTGCGGCGTGTCGAGCAGCGCGGCGGTCGCCTTCGGGCTTTCGAGCTGGTCGGGCGCCCGTTCCCGCGCACCGGTCACCACCACATCGTCACGCTCGATGCGCGTGCGACCATCCTGGTCGGATGCGGGCCGCGCCGCAGTGTCGGCCATGGCCGGGGCCGAAGCGATGAAGCCGATGCACGATAGCGCAAGAAACGAAGCCGACGGCGATGACATGCTGGTGAACCCCTTTGTTATGGAGGTTCGCCTATTGAGAGTGACTTTCACTGTCAATGCTAATGCGATTGGATCGCATCATTGTCGCTAACAATCTCTGATTGGCTGACAAGCCACGACCGCAAGGCGCTGGCGAGGTTCGGGGGATCGTCTTGCGCGATGCGGAGCGCGTCGATGCGCGCGACCAACGCCGACAGCGGAAGTGCGTGCACTAGCGCGGCACGCTCCAGCAGGGTCCAGAAGACCGGCTCGAGGCTGACCGAAGTCGCATGACCCGCGATCGTCACCGAACGCTTGACCGGACCGACGAAGCCGCCCGGCGGCGGCGTGATCGTCATGACGTCACGTGCCGGTCAGGCGTACGCCTCATTCCGCATCGAACAAGGCGGCGAGCTGCTCGATGATCGTGCCGCCGAGTTGCTCGGCATCCATGATCGTCACCGCACGGCTGTAATAGCGCGTGACGTCGTGCCCGATCCCGATCGCGACCAGTTCCACCGGCGAGCGCTTCTCAATCCACGCGATCACCTGCCGCAGATGCCGCTCGAGATACGAGCCCGTATTGACGCTCAGCGTCGAGTCATCGACCGGCGCGCCGTCGGAGATGACCATCAGGATGCGCCGCTCCTCGGGACGCGCCATCATCCGCGCGTGCGCCCACAACAGCGCCTCGCCGTCGATATTCTCCTTCAGCAGCCCCTCGCGCATCATCAGCCCCAGCGAGGCGCGTGCGCGCCGCCACGGCTCATCCGCGCGTTTGTAGACGATGTGGCGGACATCGTTGAGCCGCCCCGGCTGCGGCGGACGACCGGCGGCCAGCCACGTCTCGCGGCTCTGCCCGCCCTTCCACGCCCGCGTCGTGAAACCGAGGATCTCGGTCTTCACGCCACACCGTTCCAGCGTGCGCGCAAGGATGTCGGCACTGATCGCGGCAATCGAAATCGGCCGTCCGCGCATCGACCCCGAATTGTCGATCAGCAGCGTCACCACCGTGTCGCGGAAGTCGGTGTCGCGCTCGATCTTGTAGCTCAGCGACTGGGTCGGGTTCACCACCACGCGCGCCAGCCGCGCCGCATCGAGCAGGCCCTCTTCCTGATCGAAGTCCCAAGACCGCGATTGCTGCGCCATCAATCGCCGCTGGAGACGATTGGCGAGCTTCGACACCGCCGACTGCAGGTGGACGAGCTGCTGGTCGAGATAGCCACGCAGCCGTGTCAGTTCCTCCGCGTCGCACAATTCGGTCGCCGCGACGACCTCGTCGAAGCGCTCCGTCCAGATCTTATAGTCGAATTGCGCGGACAGATCGGCCGGCGGCCGGTTGGGGCGCACCGGCTGCATCCCCTCCTCGCCGTCGTCGCCCGGCTCGCCCTCGGCGTCGTCGATATCGTCGCCTTCGAGCTGCTCGCTCTCGCCTTCCTGCGATTGGTCGTCGCGCTGCTGACCCCGCGCCTCGACCTCGCTCTCGCCTTCGGAACCTTCCGCCTCGCCCTCATCGGCCTCGTCGGTTTCCTGCCCTTCCTCGCCTTCTTCGTCCTCGCCGCCTTCGTCGCTGTCCTGCGGCTCCTGCTCGCCCTCGACCAGTTCGAGCTGTTCGAGCAGCTTGCGGGTCAGCCCCTGAAAGGCGCGCTGGTCGTCGAGCGCGAGCGCGAGCGCGGAGAGGTCGACCTTGCCGTCGATCCACTCGCGCACCAGCGCCAGCCCGGGCTCGGCCTCGACCGGCGGCAGCCGCCCGGTCAGCGCCTCGCGCGCCATCAGGCCCAGCGCCGAGGCGAGCGGCACCTCGCTCTTGGTCCGCGCGCGCGTGATCGGGTCGCTCCGCAACCGCACGTCGAGCGCGCGGGCGAGATTGTCGGCGATCCCGTCATACCCGCGGCTCCCCAACGCCTCGACGCGTGCGTTCTCGATCGCGTCGTAGACCGAACGCGCGGTCGCCTCCGCAGGCGCACCGCGCGCATGAAGCGCATCGTCGTGATGCCGGAGCCGAAGCGCGAAACCGTCGGCAAAGCCGCGCGCCTCGGCGACCTGCTCGGCGGGCAAGGTCCGCGCCGGCATCGGCACGCGCAGATGCTTGCCCGACTGCGCCGGCGCATCGGCGGTATAGGCCAGTTCCACCTCCGCTTCGTCGGACAGCGCACGCGCCGTTCCGCCGAGCACGGCCTTGAAGCGGTCGAGGGGGGTATCGGTGGTCATTACCAGAACGTCTCACAGCCGAAAGTGGCCATTACCTTATCGCACGTCACCAGCGTCAGGTCCTCCATCAGTGCCTGAGCGGCCAGCATGCGGTCGAAAGGGTCTTTGTGTGCCCCCGGCAGCGCACCGCTGCGCACGCCATTCGCCATCGTGATCGACAACGCGCTAAACCCGTCCTCGACCAGATAGCGCTCGAAATTTGCCATGCGGTCGGCAATTTCAACCAATTGCCCCTTTCGCACCTTCGTCGCGATCTCCCAGCCCGACGCCGCACTGACGTAGACCTCATTGTCAGGATCGCCGATGGCTGCCTTTGCCCGATCCGGCAACGTCGCGTCGTCGAACCACCACCATAGCAACGCATGCGTGTCGAGCAGCAGTCGCATCAATGCTCCGGTGGAAAGATGCTGCGGTTCTCGATCTCGTCCAGTTCCTCGTCGGTGAAGCAGGAGGCGACCGCCTCTTCCGGCGACATGTCCATTACGCCGCGGAACCGCCCTGGCATCCGCCGGGCGGGCACGGGTGGGGCGATCGGGACCAGCTTGGCATAGGGCACGCCGGCCTTTGCCAGCACGATCTCCTCACCCGCATGAGCGCGTTCGATCAGCCGTGACAGCTGCGTCTTGGCTTCATGAACGTTGAAGGTCTTCTGCGGATCGGCTTCGGCCAACGCCTGTCTCCTCGGGTGGACTAAGTAGCTTAGTCCACCCTCGGCATCAACCCTTCGCCACCACGCTCTCGGGCAGGTCCTTGCCGAACACGCGCTGATAATATTCCGCCACCAATGCGCGCTCTGCCTCGTCGCACTTGTTGAGGAACGACAGCCGGAACGCGAAGCCGACATCACCGAAGATCAGCGCATTCTGCGCCCAGGTGATGACGGTCCGCGGGCTCATCACGGTCGAGATATCGCCGTTGACGAAGCCCTTGCGCGTCAGATCGGCGACGCGGACCATGTTCTCGACCAGCTTCTTGCCCTCGGGCTTGTCATACTCGCCCGACTTGGCGAGCACGATCCGTGCCTCGGTCACCGCCGGCAGATAGTTGAGCGTCACGACCACGTTCCAGCGGTCCATCTGCCCCTGATTGATCTGCTGCGTGCCGTGATACAACCCGCTGGTGTCGCCGAGCCCGACCGTATTGGCGGTCGCGAACAGGCGGAAATACGGATTGGGGCGGATGACGCGATTCTGGTCGAGCAGCGTCAGCTTGCCCTCGGTTTCCAGCACGCGCTGGATCACGAACATCACGTCCGGGCGACCCGCGTCATATTCGTCGAACACCAGCGCGGTCGGGGTCTGGAGCGCCCACGGCAGCAACCCTTCGCGGAACTCCGTGATCTGCTGCCCGTCGCGCAGCACGATCGCGTCGCGCCCGACCAGATCGATACGGCTGATGTGCGCGTCGAGGTTGATGCGGATGCACGGCCACTTCAGCCGCGCCGCAACCTGCTCGATATGGCTCGACTTTCCGGTGCCGTGATAGCCCTGCACCATCACGCGGCGGTTGTGCGCGAAACCCGCGGCGATCGCCAGCGTGGTGTCGGGATCGAAGACATAGGCGGGGTCGAGATCGGGAACGCGCTCGTCCGCCTCGGAGAAGGCCGGCACTTCCATATCCGAGTCGATGCCGAACAGGTCGCGCACGCGCACCATCTTGTCGGGCGCATCGAGGATCGTGCTGTCGCGGCTGTCGGGCTGCGTGTTCGGTATATCGGTCATGCGTTAATGCCGTTTCGCTGGAGTTTTCCGACCACTGCGAAGCCGGCGCGCCCGCGTCAACCCGCCGCACGCCCCGCCGGGCCGGGTCGGGCCTGGAGAACTTGGGGTAAACGCACGCCTTTGTCGCCGGTTTCCCGGCACTTGCCGCGCGCAGGCGTTCGCGCATGATGGCGCGATAACGACTCGGAGAGGACGAGCGCGATGCGGATGATCTTCATCAACCTGCCGGTCGGCGACGTGGTACGCGCCACCGCCTTCTATGAGGCGATCGGTTTCGAGAAGAACCCCGACTTCTCGAACGACGTCGCCTCGGCGATGCGGTGGTCGACGCGATCAGCGTCATGCTGCTCGACCACGCCTTTATGCCACTTTCACCGACAAGCCGATCGCCGACACGCATCAGGTCAGCGCCGCTTTGCTCTGCCTGTCGTTCGACGATCGCGCCGCGGTCGACGCGATCCATGCCGCGGCGCGTGGCGCAGGTGGCCGTGAAACCCGCCCGATCGTCGATCAGCAATTCATGTACGGCGGTGCCTTCGAGGACCCCGATGGGCATACGTGGGAAACCGTCCACATGGATATGGGCGCCTGTGCGCCCGATGGAGACGCAGCATGAGAAATCCGCACGGCACCCCGATCTGGTACGAATATCACGCCATCGACGCCGATCGCGCGCAGGCGTTCTACGAACGACTGTTCGGCTGGCAGATCGCGCCCTCGGGTGACGTCGAGGGCATGGACTATCGGATCGTCAGCACCGCCGATGGCGAGGGGGTCGCCGGGCTGATGCGTCGCCCCGATCCGAGCGGCCGCGCCGGCTGGCTCTTCTACATCGGTGTCGACGACGTCGATGCCGCGATCGCCGCCGCGCAGGCGGCGGGCGGTGCATTGCTGATGCCGGCGGTCGACATGGAGGGCGTTGGGCGGATGGCCTTGCTTGCCGATGCGGAGGGACAGCCGTTCTACGTGATGCGCGGAGCGATGGATCAGCCGTCGCGCGCTTTCGCAGCGCCGCCGGAAACCAGGCCCGGACAGATGGTGTGGAACGAGCTGACCACCGCCGATCAGGACGGCGCGCTGGCCTTCTACGCCCGGCTGCTCGGCTGGAGCCAGGAACGCAGCATGTCGATGGGGCCGCTTGGCGAGTATCGCTTCGTTGACGCCGGGTCGACGTGCATCGGCGCGACGATGCCCGTGCTGCCCAAAGGCGCACCCGGCTGGCTCTTCTATGCCGAGGTCGCCGACGTCGACGCCGCTATCGAACGGCTGACGGCAATGGGCGGCACCGTGCTGCAAGGCCCCGACCCGATCCCCAGCGAGGCCTTCTCGGTCGTCGCCGCGGACCCGGACGGCGCCCGGATCGGCTTCGTCGGTCCGCGGAGGACGTGATGGATAAGGTGACGACGTGGCTGTGGTGCAACGGCACCGCGGAGGAACAGGCGCGCTTCTACACCGGCCTGATCCCGGACAGCGCGATCGATCGGCTCATGCGCGCGCCGCTCGACTATCCCGGCGGCACGGCGAACAAGGTGCTCACGGTCGAGTTCACGCTCGCCGGCCGCCAGTTCGCGATGCTCGACGGCGGCCCCGGCCCGACCCATAGCGAGGCGATGTCGCTGTCGATCGACTGCGCCGATCAGGCGGAGGTCGATCGCTACTGGGACGCCTTTCTCGCTCAAGGCGGCGCCGAGATGCAATGCGGGTGGCTCAAGGATCGCTGGGGCGTGGCGTGGCAGATCGTCCCGCGCCGCCTGACCGAGTTGATGAACGATCCGCAACATGCGGCGAAGGCGATGGCGGCGATGATGGAGATGGTCCGGATCGACGTCGCAGGGCTGGAACGTGCGATCGCCTCTTGAGCGGCGAGGCATAATAGCTAACTAGGCGGGAGACGGGCATGTTTGCGGCCAGCCTCGCGATCGTGTACCCGCCGCCCGAGTAACGGCGCCGGTGCGCCTTCTGTGCGCCGACGATCCCTGACGAAGACGAGACGCGCGCATGGCCGAGTTCACGCTCCCGAAGAACAGCAAGATCAAGGGCGGGCAGAAGCATCCGTCGCCGCAGCCCGGCGGCACGATGCGCAACTTCAAGGTCTATCGCTACGATCCCGACTCGGGTCAGAACCCGCGCTACGACACGTTCGAGGTCAACCTCGACGAGTGCGGGCCGATGGTGCTCGACGCACTCATCAAGATCAAGTCGGAGCAGGACCCGTCGCTCACCTTCCGCCGCTCGTGCCGCGAAGGCATCTGTGGCTCGTGCTCGATGAACATCGACGGGCGCAACGGCCTGGCCTGCACCACCGCGATCGAGGACGTGAAGGGCGAGATCAAGATCACGCCGCTGCCGGCGATGGACGTCATCAAGGATCTCGTTCCCGACTTCACCCACTTCTACGCGCAATATGCGTCGATCACGCCGTGGCTGCAGACCGTCACCCCGCCGCCCGCCGGCAAGGAACGCCTCCAGTCGCCGGAGGAGCGCGCGAAGCTCGACGGCCTCTATGAGTGCATCCTGTGCGCGTGCTGCTCGACCTCGTGCCCCAGCTATTGGTGGAACAGCGACAAGTTCCTCGGCCCGGCGATCCTGTTGCAGGCGTATCGCTGGCTCGCCGACAGCCGCGACGAGATGACCGGCGAGCGGCTCGACGCGCTCGAGGATCCGTTCCGCCTCTATCGCTGCCACACGATCATGAACTGCGCGAACACCTGCCCCAAGGGGCTGTCGCCCGCCAAGGCAATCGCGGAGATCAAGAAGATGGAAGTCGAGCGGCTGGTCTGATCGACCGGCGCTCGCCTGCATCATCGCGAGCCAAGCAACATGAACCAGCGCCCCGTTCGGGCGCTGGTTTTTTTGTGCTCCCGTTTGCGACCAGGGTTGCCGATCGGCGCGCCGATCGCCCTCGGGGCGCCACCGCCCACGTCCGATGGGGGTATTTTCGGGATCGCTCCGGCACCCGCTGCGGCGATAGCGGCACCCGGCATTACCGGCTCGCGACTTGATCCGCCGCCCCGGCTCGCCCAAAGCAGCCGATTATTGTGCACAGCACCATCGACGCTGGAAGGAACGACATGGGCAAGGTGCTCGCCGCCTATCAAACGCTGATCGCGGCCGACGAACTGCGTCCCGACCCCGAGCAGGCCGCCGGCGCCGCCCGCCTCGACGCGCTGGCCGCCGAGCTGGAGAAGCCGCGCACCTCGGGTCTGTTCCGACGCCGCACGATCCCGGCGCGCGGCCTCTACATGTGGGGCGGCGTCGGGCGCGGCAAGTCCATGTTAATGGACCTCTTTTTTCAGCATGTTGCGATCGAGAAGAAGCGTCGCGTCCACTTCGGCGAGTTCATGCTGGAGGTCCACGCCCGCATCGCCGCCGAGCGTCGCAAGGAACAGGGCGACCCGATACTCCCCGTCGCGGAGGCATTGGCCGACGAAGCGCGGCTGCTCGCCTTCGACGAGATGATGGTCACCAACTCGCCCGACGCGATGATCCTGTCGCGCCTGTTCACCGCGCTGATCGAAGCCGGCGTGACGGTGGTGACGACCAGCAACCGCGCACCGGCCGACCTCTACAAGAACGGCCTGAATCGCGAGCATTTTCTGGGCTTTATCGCGCTGATCGAGGAACGTCTGGATGTGATCGCGCTCAACGGGCCGGTCGATTATCGCCGTGACCGGCTCGGCACGCAGAAGACATGGTGCGTGCCCAACGGCGAGCAGGCGACCGCCGACCTCTCCGCCGCCTTCTTCCGCCTGACCGACTATCCTCCCGAGGACCGCCAGCATGTTCCGGCCGAGGAATTGATCGTCCAGGGCCGCACGCTGCGCGTTCCCAAGACATTGAAAGGCGTGGCAGTTTTCGCGTTCAAGAAATTGTGTGGAGAGGCGCGTGGCGCAGCCGACTATCTCGCGATCGCGCGCCGCTATCACACCGTCATCCTCGTCGGTATTCCGGTGCTCGGACCGGATAACCGGAACGAAGCCGCACGGTTCGTTCAGCTCATCGACGCGTTGTATGAACACAAGGTCAAGTTGCTGGCGTCCGCCGATGCCGAGCCCGACCAGCTCTACCCACGCGGCGACGGTGCTTTCGAGTTCCAGCGCACGGTCAGTCGGCTTGAGGAAATGCGGTCGGAAAGCTACCTTTCCGAAGGACATGGCGCCGCTTAATGATGCTGCGAACCATTTGCAATTAAAGTTTGAGGAAGCGCGCTTTACGGGTTGCCCCCTGCCCCCGAAGGGCGTAGGCGGCATGACCATTCACTCGTCAACGACGGAAGGGATGGGATGGCCCGCAAGAAGATAGCGCTGATCGGCGCCGGCAATATCGGCGGCACGCTCGCGCACCTCGCAGCACTCAAGGGTCTGGGCGATATCGTCCTGTTCGACGTCGTCGAAGGCGTGCCGCAGGGCAAGGCGCTCGATTTGTCGCAGTGTGGACCGGTCGAGGGCTTCGACGCCTCGATCAAGGGCTCGAACGATTACGCCGACATCGCCGGCGCGGACGTCATCATCGTCACCGCCGGTGTCGCGCGCAAGCCCGGCATGAGCCGCGACGACCTGCTCGGCATCAACCTGAAGGTGATGAAGGCGGTCGGCGAAGGCATTCGCGACAACGCGCCGGACGCGTTCGTGATCTGCATTACCAACCCGCTCGACGCGATGGTCTGGGCGCTGCGTGAGTTCTCGGGGCTCCCGCACAACAAGGTCGTCGGCATGGCGGGCGTGCTTGATTCGGCGCGCTTCTCGCACTTCCTCGCCGAGGAATTCGGCGTGTCGGTGAAGGACGTGAACACCTTCGTGCTCGGCGGCCACGGCGACACGATGGTGCCGGTGCTCGAATATTCGACCGTCAGCGGCATTCCGGTCGCCGATCTGATCGAGATGGGATTCTCCACCAAGGAGAAGGTCGAGGAGATCATCAAGCGCACCCGCGGCGGTGGCGGCGAGATCGTCGCGCTGCTCAAGACCGGCTCGGCCTATTACGCGCCCGCCACCAGCGGCATCGCGATGGCCGAGGCGTATCTGTACGACCAGAAGCGCATTTTGCCTGCTGCAGCCCACCTGACCGGCCAGTATGGCATCGACGATCTGTACGTCGGCGTGCCGGTGGTGATCGGTGCGGGCGGCGTAGAGAAGGTCGTCGAGGTCAAGCTGTCGGACGAGGCCAAGGGCAACCTTCAGGTCTCGGTCGACGCGGTCAAGGAACTGCTGGTCGCCTGCAAGGGCATCGACGGTTCGTTGGAGAAGTAAGGAGCGGAACACCACCCCGGCGCACGCCGGGGCCCAGTTGGAACGTCCCCGACGATGATCGGAGCGGCTTTTGTCTATATCATGGCCAGCCGCCGAAACGGGACGCTTTACCTGGGATCGACGATCGACCTGCCGCGACGCGTTTGGGAGCATCGCAACGGCGTCGTCGAGGGTTTCACCAAAACACACGACTGTCATCTGCTCGTCTGGTACGAAGCGCATGAGAGCTGGGAAGCGGCACGGCAGCGTGAGCTGCGGATGAAGGAGTGGAGGCGGAGCTGGAAGCTGCAGGAGATCGAAGGGCTCAATCCCGAATGGGACGACCTGTACGATCGGATTGCGCTGCCATGACCGCCTTCCCAACTGGACCCCGGCGTTCGCCGGGGCGGTAAGGACGGAACGCGAATGAGCATCCTCGTCGACAAGAACACCAAGGTCATCACGCAAGGGATGACCGGCAAGACCGGCACCTTCCACACCAGGGCGGCGCTGGATTACGGCACGCAGATGGTCGGCGGCGTCACGCCGGGCAAGGGCGGCACGACCCATGAGGAATTGGGCCTGCCGAACTTTGACACTGTCGCGGAGGCGGTCGCCAAGACCGGCGCGAACGCCAGCGTCATCTACGTGCCGCCGCCCTTTGCCGCGGACTCGATCCTGGAGGCAATCGACGCCGAAGTGCCGCTGATCGTCGCGATCACCGAGGGCATTCCGGTGCTCGACATGGTGCGCGTGAAGCGCGCGCTGTCGGGCAGCAAGTCGCGGCTGATCGGCCCGAACTGCCCGGGCGTGCTGACGCCGGGCGAGTGCAAGATCGGCATCATGCCGGGCAACATCTTCAAGAAGGGCTCGGTCGGCGTCGTGTCGCGCTCGGGCACGCTGACCTATGAGGCGGTGTTCCAGACCTCGAACGCCGGGCTCGGCCAGACCACCGCGGTCGGCATCGGCGGCGATCCGGTCAACGGCACCAACTTCATCGACGTGCTGGAGCTGTTCCTCGCCGACGACGAGACGCAGTCGATCATCATGATCGGCGAGATCGGCGGCGACGCCGAGGAGCAGGCGGCGCAGTTCCTGATCGACGAGGCCAAGCGTGGCCGCAAGAAGCCGATGGCCGGCTTCATCGCGGGCCGCACCGCGCCTCCGGGCCGTCGCATGGGCCACGCCGGTGCGATCGTGTCGGGCGGCAAGGGCGATGCGGAGAGCAAGATCGCGGCGATGGAAGCCGCCGGGATCAAGGTCGCGGCGAGCCCCTCGGAGCTCGGCTCGACCCTGCTGAGCGTGCTCAACAAGTAAGACGACCCGACGTCATCCCGACCGAACAGGTCGGGATCCAGAGCGGCAGGCGGGCCGCTCGCGGCTCTGGACCCCGGCCTTCGCCGGGGTGACGCACAGGAGAGAAGACGAGCGGCCGGGGAAGCGTGACATGGGCTACGAAGGCCAGGATTTCAGCGACATCGCCGGAGGCGTCAGCCCCCAGTTCATCGACGCGCTCTACGCGCGCTTCAAGGAATCGCCCGACTCGGTCGACAACGGCTGGCGCAATTTCTTCGAAGGGCTCGAAGGCTCGATGGGCGCGCCGTCCTGGACCAACAAGCGTTGGCCGCTGACCACCACCGACGACCTCACGGCCGGGCTCGACCCGACGCAGATGGAGCCGGCCCCGAAGCCCGCGAAAGGCGGCAAGCCCGCCGCCGCGGCGCCGACCGCCGCAGCGCCGTCGCAGGACGCGATCGTCAAGGCCGCGGCCGACTCGATCCGCGCGCAGCTGCTGATCCGCACCTATCGCGTGCGCGGGCACCTCGCCGCCAACCTCGATCCGCTCGGCCTGTCGGGCCTGCGCGAGTTGCCGGCCGATTTGACCACCGAATATCACGGCTTTTCCGACAGCGACATCGATCGTCCGGTCTACCTCGGCGGGTCGCTGGGGCTGCAATGGGCGACGATCCGCGAGCTGGTCGAGACGCTGCGCGCAAATTACTGCGGCAATGTCGGCCTTGAGTACATGCACATCGCCGATGTCGAGGAGCGCAAGTTCCTCCAGGAGCGCATGGAGGGCAAGGACAAGCAGGTCGAGTTCACGCCGCAGGGCAAGAAGGCGATCCTGAACAAGGTCATCGAGGCCGAGCAGTGGGAGAAGTTCCTCGGCCGCAAGTACGTCGGCACGAAGCGCTTCGGCCTCGACGGCGGCGAAAGCATGATCCCCGCGCTGGAAAGCGTCATCAAATATGGCGGCGCGGCGGGCGTCAACGAGATCGTGTTCGGCATGGCGCACCGTGGCCGCCTCAACGTGCTCGCCAACGTGATGGGCAAGCCGACGCGTGTGATCTTCCATGAATTCGCGGGCGGCTCGGCCAACCCCGATGACATCGGCGGGTCGGGCGACGTGAAATATCACCTCGGCACCTCCACCGACCGCGAGTTCGATGGGCACAAGGTCCATATGTCGCTGGTCGCCAATCCGTCGCACCTCGAGGCCGCCGACCCGGTCGTGCTGGGCAAGATCCGCGCGATCCAGACGATCGCCAAGGATCTCGACACGCATTCGGCCTCGCTCCCGGTGCTGATCCACGGCGACGCGGCGTTTGCCGGGCAAGGCATCGTGTGGGAATGCCTCGGCTTCTCGGGCATCCGCGGCTACAACACCGGCGGCTGCGTCCATTTCGTCATCAACAATCAGATCGGCTTCACGACCAGCCCGCAGTTCGCGCGTTCGTCGCCCTACCCGTCGGATGTCGCCAAGGGCGTCCAGGCGCCGATCTTCCACGTCAACGGCGACGATCCCGAAGCGGTGACCTTCGCGACCAAAATGGCGATCGAATACCGTCAGAAGTTCCATCGCGACGTCGTGATCGACATGTGGTGCTATCGCCGCTTCGGTCACAACGAGGGCGACGAGCCCGGCTTCACGCAGCCGCTGATGTACAAGGCGATCCGCGAGCATCCGCCGGTCAGCGACATCTACAGCAAGCGGCTGGTCGCCGAGGGCGTGATCGATCAGGCGTGGGTCGACGACAACGTCAAGCAATACGTTACCTTGCTCGAAGGCGAGTTCGAGGCGGGCGCGAGCTACAAGCCGAACAAGGCCGATTGGTTCGCGGGCCGCTGGTCGGGGCTGCACGCCCCTGCCGATGCCGAGAGCGCGCGCCGCAGCGTCGAGACCGGGATCGAGCAGAAGCTGTTCGACTCGATCGGCCGCACGCTGACCACGGTTCCGGAAACGATCGCGATCCACAAGACGCTGTCGCGCGTGCTCGATGCCAAGCGGCAGATGTTCGAGAACGGCAGCAACTTCGACTGGGCGACCGGCGAGGCGCTGGCGTTCGGCTCGTTGCTCCACGAGGGCTATGGCGTCCGCCTCTCGGGCCAGGACTCGGGCCGCGGCACCTTCTCGCAGCGCCACGCGGTGTGGGTCGACCAGACCGACGAGCACAAGTTCGTGCCGCTCTGGACGATCCCGCACGGCAGCTTCGAGGTGCTCGACAGCCCGTTGTCCGAATATGGCGTGCTCGGGTTCGAATACGGCTATGCGCTGGCGGACCCGAAGACGCTGGTAATGTGGGAGGCGCAGTTCGGCGACTTCGTCAACGGCGCGCAGATCATGATCGATCAGTTCATCGCGTCGGGCGAGGCCAAGTGGCTGCGCGCCAACGGGTTGGTGATGCTGTTGCCGCACGGCTACGAAGGCCAGGGGCCGGAGCATAGCTCGGCGCGCCCCGAACGCTTCCTGCAGCTGTGCGCGGGCGACAATATCCAGGTCGCGAATTGCACCACCCCGGCGAACTACTTCCACCTGTTGCGCCGGCAGATGCACCGGAACTTCCGCAAGCCGTTGGTGGTGTTCACGCCCAAGTCGCTGCTGCGCCACAAGCTGGCGGTCAGCAGCGCAGCGGACTTCCTGGGCGACTCGCACTTCCGCCGCATCCTGTCCGATCCGTCGGCTCCGGCCGATACCGAGACGAAGCGGCTGGTGCTGTGCACCGGGAAGGTATCCTACGACCTGATGGAAGCGCGCGATGCCGCGGGCGACAAGAACACGCAGATCGTCCGCGTCGAGCAGCTCTATCCGTTCCCGACCGAGGCGCTTGCCGCGCGGATCGCGCGGATGACCAACCTCGAGGAGGTCATCTGGGCGCAGGAAGAGCCGCGCAACAACGGTTACTGGTTCTTCGTCGAGCCATTCATCGAAGAGGCGCTGGGCATCGCCGAGGCGCGTGTGGCGCGACCGCGCTACGCCGGGCGCACCGCGGCGGCCTCGCCCGCCACGGGTCTGATGAAGCGTCACCAGGCGGAACAGGGCGCGCTGATCGCCGACGCCTTGGGGCATAACGTGCGCGACGAAATCCGTCGCACGCGTGAGGCCGAGACGACGAAGAAGGCAGCGGCGCCGACCGCCTGACGAACACGGTCCCGGCATGCGCCGGGATCTGCTAACGACACTTACGGCCACGGCCGCGACGACGAGGTTTGAGATGGCAACCGAAGTTCTGGTCCCCACGCTGGGCGAATCGATCACCGAAGCGACGGTCGGCGAATGGCTGAAGCAGCCCGGCGACGCGGTCGCCGTCGACGAGCCGATTGCGAGCCTCGAGACCGACAAGGTTTCGGTCGAGGTCCCTTCGCCAATTGCCGGCGTGATGGGGCAGCATGCGGTGAAGGTCGGCGACACGGTCGAGGTCGGCGCGATGATCGCGACGATCGAGAGCGGCGACGGTGCACCCGCCAAGAGCGCCGCACCGCAGCCGGCGGTGACGGAGAGCCCTGCCCCTGCCCCCGCCCCCGCCCCCGCCCCGGCACAGGGTGATGCGGCCGCTGCGCTGTCGCCGTCGGTGCGGCGCGCGGTGCTCGAGCACGGCGTCGATCCTTCGACGGTCAAGGGCACCGGCAAGGACGGGCGCCTGACCAAGGAAGACGTCGCCGCCGCGGCATCGACCAAGCCGGCGACCGCCGCGCCGCAATCCGCGCCGGCTGCTGCTCCCGCGGCCTCGGGCGGGCGCAAGGAAGAGCGCGTCAAGATGACGCGCCTGCGCCAGACCATCGCCAAGCGCCTGAAGGAAGCGCAGAATACCGCCGCGATGCTGACGACGTTCAACGACGTCGACATGACCGCGGTGATCGAGGCGCGCGCCAAGTACAAGGATCTGTTCGAGAAGAAGCATGGCGTCCGGCTGGGCTTCATGGGCTTCTTCGTGAAGGCCGCGACGATGGCGCTGAAGGACATTCCGTCGGTTAACGCCTCGGTCGAGGGCGACGAGATCGTCTACCACGACTATGCCGACATCTCGGTCGCGGTCAGCGCGCCGAACGGTCTGGTCGTGCCGGTGATCCGCGACGCACAGGACCTGTCGGTCGCGGGCATCGAGAAGACGATCGGCGACTTCGGCAAGCGCGCCAAGGACGGCACGCTGAAGATGGACGAGATGAAGGGCGGCACCTTCACGATCTCGAACGGCGGCGTGTTCGGCTCGCTGATGTCGACCCCGATCATCAACCCGCCGCAGTCGGCGGTGCTGGGCCTGCACCGGATCGAGGAGCGCCCCGTGGTGCGTGACGGTCAGGTCGTGGTACGCCCGATGATGTATCTCGCGCTCAGCTACGATCACCGCCTGATCGACGGCCGCGAGGCGGTGACCTTCCTCGTCGCACTGAAGAACGCGATCGAGGATCCGACCCGCATCCTGATCGACCTGTAAGACGTCCCCAACTTACCACCCCGGCGAACGCCGGGGTCCAGTTGGGAAAGCAGATATAACCGGGCGCGGCGTTTCCCATCTCCGGCCCGTAACTGGACCCCGGCGCTCGCCGGGGTGGAGGCGATGAAAATGGCTGACGAACAGCAGTACGACTATGACGTCCTCGTGATCGGTGCCGGCCCCGGCGGCTATGTCGCGGCGATCCGCGCAGCGCAGCTGGGACTGAAGACCGCCTGTGCCGAGAGCCGCGAGACGCTGGGCGGCACCTGCCTCAACGTCGGCTGCATTCCGTCCAAGGCACTGCTCCATGCCTCGGAGCTGTACGATCACGCCGCCAATGGCGCGATGGCGAAGCTGGGCATCAAGACGACGGTCGAACTCGATCTCGACACGATGCACGGCCAGCGCCGCGACGCGGTGAAGCAGCTGACCGGCGGCATCGAATATCTGTTCAAGAAGAACAAGGTGACGTGGCTGAAGGGCCGCGCGGCGTTCAAGGATGCGCATAGCGTCGACCTCGCCGGGCAGACCGTTACCGCCAAGAACATCGTGATCGCGACCGGCTCCAGCGTCACGCCGCTGCCGGGTGTCGAGATCGACCAGAAGATCATCGTCGATTCGACCGGCGCGCTCGATCTGCCGACGGTGCCGGAGCATCTCGTCGTGATCGGCGGCGGGGTGATCGGGCTGGAGCTGGGCAGCGTCTGGCGTCGTCTCGGCGCGAAGGTGACCTGCGTCGAATATCTCGACCAGATCCTGCCCGGGTTCGATGGCGACATCCGCAAGGAATCGAACAAGATCTTCAAGAAGCAGGGGATCGAGTTCCAACTGTCGACCAAGGTCACCGCGATCAAGGTCGAGGGCGACAAGGCGATCCTGACCGTCGAGCCCGCCGCCGGTGGCGAACCGACGACGATCGAAGCGAGCCATGTGCTGGTGTCGATCGGGCGGCGTCCGAACACCGACGGCCTCAACCTCGAGGCTGCCGGGCTGTCGACCAACCAGCGCGGTCAGATCGAGATCGACCACGATTTCCGCACCAAGGCAGATGGCGTGTGGGCGATCGGCGACGTCGTTCCGGGTCCGATGCTCGCGCACAAGGCCGAGGACGAAGGCATTGCGGTCGCGGAGAATATCGCCGGCCAGCATGGCATCGTGAACCATGCGATCATCCCGTCGGTCGTCTACACCTGGCCCGAGATCGCGGGCGTCGGGCTGACCGAGGAAGCCGCGCGCGAGCAGGGCGAGATCAAGGTCGGCAAGTTCCCGATGATGGCCAACAGCCGCGCCAAGACCAACCACGAGCCGGACGGTTTGGTGAAGGTGATCGCCGACGCCAAGACCGATCGCGTGCTGGGCGTGTGGTGCATCGCCAGCGTCGCGGGCACGATGATCGCGCAGGCCGCGCAGGCGATGGAGTTCGGCGCGACCAGCGAGGACATCGCCTACACCTGCCACGCGCACCCGACGCACTCGGAGGCCGTCAAGGAAGCCGCGATGGCCGTGCAGGGCAAGCCGATCCACATCTGACGTCGACGCCTCCGCGCTTCGCTGAGGTCCTGTCCCGAGACAAAAGCGGGGGTTGCGACGGCAGCCCCCGCTTTTTGTTTGTCCGCCCTGCAAGCGCAGCGTCAGCCGCGGCGTTGTAAGGCAATGACGGACCTTCCTCTTCCCAGCGCCGAGCGTGACGCGCGCGAGCGGAGCTGGCTGATCCTGACGCGTGAGACGCTGCCGGAACTCGCGCGCTCGCGCGATTGGCCGGTCGCTGCGGATCATTGTTTTCAGCGGATCCTGCTCGACCATGCCTGCGGCGGTCGCTGGTACGATCATATCGCGGGTCGTCCTGCCTATACGCACGCGCCGGATGCGGTGCTGGATGCCGCGATCGTGCTGGGACAGGCGGTGGCGGATGGCACCGCGGATCTCCACGCGCTGAACGCGCGGTCCTTGCAGTGGCGCGGCAAGTCCAAGCAGTGACGTGCAGATCGCCATGATGCCGTCACGACGGTTGCGCGATCGCGCAGGCGGCGCCACCAGCGTTGGCAGGCGCGTCGTCGTGCGCCGGGCGATGAAGGAAGCGAGATGATCGAACGGCTGATCGCCATCATGGCGCGGCTTCGCGGGCCGGACGGCTGCGAATGGGACCGCGCGCAGACTTTCGCGACGATCGCGCCCTATACGATCGAGGAGGCGTATGAGGTCGCCGACGCGATCGACCGCGACGATCTGGGTGAGCTGAAGGACGAACTGGGCGATCTGTTGCTCCAGGTGGTGTTCCACAGCCGCATCGCCGAGGAAGCCGGGGCGTTCGCATTCAACGACGTGGCGGCAGCGATCAGCGACAAGATGGAGCGGCGGCACCCGCACATCTTCCACGGCGAGGCCGAGGGCGGGCATCATCGCTGGGAAGAGGTGAAGGCCGTTGAACGCGCCGCCAAGGGCGAAGCGAGCCCGCTGGACGGCGTAGCGCGTGGGCTGCCGGCGCTGCTGCGTGCCGAGAAGATCCAGAACCGCGCGGCGCGGGTCGAATTCGACTGGCCGGATACGGACGGACCGCGCGCGAAGATCGACGAAGAACTGGCGGAGGTTGCAGCGGCTACGACGCCGGCCGAAGTGGAGGAAGAGGTCGGCGACGTGCTGTTCGCGGTGGTGAATTGGGCGCGGCATCTTGGCGTGGAGCCGGAAACGGCGCTGCGCGCGGCGACGGCCAAGTTCGAGCGGCGATTCCGCGCGATGGAAGCGGCCGGCGGCGCGGCGTTTGCGGGGATGGCGCTGGAGGAGAAGGAGGCGCTGTGGGTGAAGGTAAAGGCGGGGGAATAGTGACTGCCCTGCCGGAGCGTTCGTCGTTCCCGCACAGGCGAGAATGACGAACGCTCCGACGTCATGATTTCTGAAACAAGCTGCGCGCCTTGATCCCCGCCTGCGCGGGGATGACGCAACGGCTTACTCCCCGCGGGTCAGGAAGCGTTCGTGATCGGCCGGGGACATGCGCACTTCGTACACCACGCGCTCGTCCTCGACATGGCTGTCGAGCACCTCGCCATGCGCGTGGAGCCACGCCGCCCCTGCCCCGTCCGCCGCGTCCAACGGCAGCGTGTAGCGGACGTGTCCCTGCGTCAGCAGGTCGCCGATGTGCCGGACGAGCCCGTCGACCCCTTCACCGGTCAGCGCGGAGAGCGGCACGACATCGTCGCGCCGCGCCGCCTCGGCGAGAAGATCGTCGCGCGCATCGCCGTCCAGCAGGTCCAGCTTGTTCCACGCCTCGATCACCGGCGTCGTCTCCGTGACGCCGACATCGGCAAGCACGCCCTCGACATCGGCCTTCTGCGCGGCGCTATCGGGGTGCGCGACGTCGCGGACGTGGATGAGCAGGTCGGCGGACACGACCTCTTCCAGCGTCGCCTTGAACGCCGCAACCAATTGCGTCGGCAATTCCGAGACGAAGCCCACCGTGTCGGAGAGGATCGCCTTGTCGATGCCGGGCAGCGACACCTGCCGCAGCGTCGGGTCGAGCGTCGCGAACAGCAGGTCCTCCGCCATCACGTGCGCCCCGGTGAGCCGGTTGAACAGCGTCGACTTGCCCGCGTTGGTATAGCCGACCAGCGCGATCACCGGCCAAGGCGCACGCTGGCGCCGCTCGCGGTGGAGCCCGCGCGTGCGAGTGACCTGATCCAGTTCGCGACGCAATCGCGCCATGCGGTCGCGGATCAGGCGTCGGTCGGCCTCGATCTGCGTCTCGCCCGGGCCACCGAGGAAGCCGAAGCCGCCACGCTGGCGTTCGAGGTGCGTCCAGCTGCGCACCAGCCGCCCCGACTGATAATCGAGGTGCGCCAGTTCGACCTGCAATCGCCCCTCCGCAGTCGCCGCGCGCTCGCCGAAGATTTCGAGGATCAACCCGGTGCGGTCGATCACCTTGGCTTCGAGCGCGGTTTCGAGGTTGCGCTGCTGGATCGGGGTCAGGCTGCCATCGACGACGATCAGCCCGGCCTCTTCCATCCGCGCATGCGTGGCGAGTTCCTCGATCTGGCCCGAGCCGAGCAAGGTCGCGGCGCGTGGGGTGCGGATGCGCAGCGCGACGCGATCGACGACGAGCACGCCGATCGCCTCGGCAAGCCCGGCGGTTTCCTCCAGCCGCGCCTCGGCATCGCGGCTCGATCCGCCGAGGTCGGGGTAGACGACGATCGCGCGGGCGCCGCGGGTGAATTCGTCGCGGTCGCGCTCAAAGCCGGTGGTCATGGACAGCGGCTCAATCCTCTCTGTCGTCGTCGACGTCGTCGTCATCCTCGCCGTTGTCGGAGAGGTTGAGCGGGCGCGACGGCTGGATGGTCGACACCGCATGTTTGTAGACGAGCTGCGCCATGCCGTCGCGCTGGAGCAACATACAGAACAGGTCGAAGCCGGCGATGGCGCCCTGCAGCATCACGCCGTTGACGAGGAACATCGTCACGGGGTCTTCCGACTTGCGGACCGCGTTGAGGAAAATGTCCTGGAGCAGCGGCTGCTTGCGCGGATTGTCGTTCATCTGACCGACGATCCCGGCGACATCGATCGGGCCGGCGGGCATGATCGTCGAGATGGCGTGCTTGTAGATCAGCTGCGATTGACCGTCGCGGCGCAGCAGCACCGAGAAATTGTCGAACCAGGTGACGATGCCCTGAAGCTTCACCCCCTTGACGAGGAACATGGTGACGGGCGTCTTGGACTTGCGCAGCGCGTTGAGGAACAGGTCCTGAAGAGACGTCGGCTTGTCGGCCATGGAGAGAATGTCCTTGTTCTTGGCGGGAGGTTCCCCGCGAGATGCGCCGTTGCCGGCGTCGGTGGCATCGTATCGGAATACGACATGCGTAAGTTAGGGTTCCGGTCGGCGAACGTCCAGATGGGCGGGGGCGCGCGGCGGAAGTTTGCGAAGGTGCCGCTAAACGGCGCTGGCGTGCCATCGGCGTGGCAGACGGTGCGCGAGGGGCGCGTCGATCGTAGCCGATGTTGGAGGGTGTAGGACAGCCTTACCGCCCTGCCGTCACCCCCGGAGTCCAGCTGCGGAGCGATCGTGACGCGGTCCAGCGCTTTCTTACGACCGCCTTCCCACCTGGGCCCCGGCCTTCGCCGGGGTGACGGTTGGTGGATGGGGCGACGAAACGATCAGTCCTCGCGCGTCTCGGTGATGCCGAGCAGCTTGAGCTTCCGATGCAGCGCCGATCTTTCCATGCCGATGAAGCTGGCGGTGCGTGAGATGTTGCCCGAGAAGCGGCGGATCTGGACACGGAGGTACTCGCGCTCGAACGTTTCGCGCGCCTCACGCAGCGGCGCGCCCATGATCGCGCTGGTGCCGGTGCCGGCGTCCTGGGTGCCCAGCACCTCGGCGGGGAGCAGATCGAGGTCGATGCGCCCGATCCGGTCGCCCGGCGCGAGGATGATCGTCCGTTCGACGACATTGCGCAGCTCGCGGACGTTGCCCGGCCATTCGTAGGATTGCAGCGCGACCAGGGCGTCGGTGGCGATCTCCGGCGGCGGCACGCGGCGGTCGGCGGCGTAATGCGCGGCAAAATGCTCGACCAGCGCGGGAATGTCCTCGCGGCGCTCGGCGAGCGGCGGGATCGTCACGGGCACGACGTTGAGGCGATAATAGAGGTCCTCGCGGAACCGCCCCTCGGCGATCTCGACGCTGAGGTCGCGCGCGGTAGCGGAGACGACGCGGACGTCGACCTTGACGACGCGCGTCCCGCCCATCCGCGTGAAGCTCTGGTCGGTCAGCACGCGCAGGATGCGCGCTTGCGTCGCGGGCGGCATGTCGGCGATCTCGTCGAGGAACAGCGTGCCCCCGTGCGCCTGTTCGAGCAACCCGGTGCGGACCAGATCGCCGCTTTCCTCGACCCCGAACAATTCCTCCTCGATCCGCTCGGGGTTCATCCCGGCGGTGCTGGCGATCACGAAATTGGCGTGCGCGCGCTGGCTCCAGCCATGGAGCAGCCGCGCGGCGACTTCCTTGCCGACGCCCGCCGGCCCCATGATGAGCACACGGCTGCCGGTCGCCGCAACACGCTTGAGGGTCGCGCGGACCGCGTTGATCGCGGTCGAGCTGCCGGTCAGATCGGTGCCCCGCCCGGTCGCCGCGCGCAGCGACTTGACCTCGGCACGCAGCCGCTCGGTCTCGGTCGCGCGCTCGACCATCAGCAGCAACCGCTCGGCCTGGAACGGCTTCTCGATGAAGTCCGCCGCGCCCTTGCGGATCGCGGCGACCGCGGTGTCGAGCGTGCCGTGGCCCGAGATGACGAGCACGGGGATCGACGGATCGCGGCGCTTGATCTCCTCCAGCAGATCGAGCCCGTCGAGCCGCGAGCCCTGCAACCAGACGTCGAGCAGCACGAGGCTGGGGCGGCGCGTCGCAATCGCCTCCAGCGCGGCGTCGCTATCGCCGGCCATGCGCGTGTCATAGCCTTCGTCCTCGAGCACGCCGGCTACGAGTTCGCGAATGTCGAGTTCGTCGTCGACGACGAGGATGTCGATCGCCATGGGGCTCAGATCCGATTTCTGGTCAACGCCGCGATCGTGCGATCGTCGTCGTGGGAAGGGAGATGCTCATCGCTGGCCAGCGCGGCGAGCGGGGCGGTGTCGAAGGAAAGCGTGACGATCGTCCCACCGCCGGGGCGATCCGCGAAGGTGATCGTGCCGAAATGCTCCTCGACGATCTTCTTGACGATCGCGAGGCCCAGCCCGGTGCCGCGCGCACGGGTGGTCATATAGGGCTCGACGATCCGGTCGCGCTCCAGCGGCAGGCCGACCCCGGTATCGGCCACCTCGATCGTCACGCGGCCGTCGCCCTCGGCGAGCGTCATCGTGATGCTTGCTTCGCTGGCGTCGGCTTCCTCGACCGCCTCGACCGCATTCTTGACGATATTGGTCAGCGCCTGCCCCAATTGGCGGCGATCGCAGACCAACGATGGCGCAGGATCGGCATGGTCGAGCACGAAGCGGATGCCGGGGTGTGCGACTTCGTGGAGGAACATCGTCTGACGCGCGATATCGACCAGTGATTCGTCGCGGAACATCGGCTTTGGCATCCGCGCGAAGGACGAGAATTCGTCGACCATCCGCCGAAGGTCACCGACCTGCCGCACGATCGTGTCGGTCAGCCGCGCGAAGGTGGTGTCGGCGGGATCGATCTTGCCGCCGTAGCGCCGCTGGAGCCGTTCGGCGGCGAGCTGAATCGGGGTGAGCGGGTTCTTGATCTCATGCGCGATACGGCGCGCAACGTCGGCCCAGGCGGCGCGACGCTGATCGGTAAGTTGCTGCGTGATGTCGTCGAAGGTGATGATCGGGCCGCTGCCGTCGCGTGCGATCCGCGCCGCGAAGGTGCGCATCTCGCCCGCGACGTTGAGCTGCACCGCGGCCTCGCGCCCCGGCTGGTCGAGCAGCGCGTCGAGTTCGGGGGCGATATCGAACAGCTTGCGCCCGACCGGCGGCTCGGCGAGCCCCATCAGCGTCTGTGCCGAACTGTTGATGAGCCGGATCGTGCGGTCGCGCGCGTCGATCGAGATCACGCCCGCCGACACGCCCGACATCACCGCCTCGATCAGCGCACGACGGCTGTCGAGCTGTGCGTTGGCGGTGACAAGCGCGGTGTTCTGCGAGACCAGCCGTGCCGTCATGCTGTTGAAGGCATTGGAGAGCGTGCCGATCTCGTCGCGCTCCAGCGTTTCGGGCACGCGCGCCGACAGATCGCCGCCCTCGACGCGGCGCGCGGCATCGACCAGTTCGCCGACCGGGCGGACGAGGCGGTCGGCGACGGTCAGTGCGATCCACACGGCGACTCCGACGATCAGCAGCGAGACGATCAGCAGCGCGGCGTTGAACTGGAGTTGCAGCGAGCGCGCGCGGGCGATCAACTGGCGGTAGTCGGCCAGCACCGCCGCGCCGCGATTGGTCTGCGTCTCGAACTGCTTCTCGAGCACGCGTGCGGTATAGAGATAGGTGTTGGGCTGATATTCCAGCTTGGTCAGTGCCCCGACTCGATCGGCGCGCCGCACGACCACGCTGCTGGCGCCTTCTTCCAGCTGGCGGATCATGTCCGGCTTAACGACGCCTTCGAGGCCGCCCTTGTAAGGTGTGGCAAAGGCGAGCGTGCGGATCTCGCCATCGTCCCCGCGCTGGACGACCAGCGCCTCGGACAGGTTGCGCAGGTAGAGCTGGTAGAACAGCCCCTCCTGAAAACGCTTGCTGTCGATCGGCATCTCGCGGAGGTAATTGGCGAGGTCGCCCGACATCGTCCCGCCTTCGCGCGACACCCGCTCGATCTCGCGGCTGTAACTGTCCTGCGCGATCGATGCGGCATTCTCGAACATCCCGCGCGCGCGGTCCGAATACCAGAATTGCACGCCATATTGGAACAGCAGCGAGGCGAAGATCGTCACCAGCAGCGCCGGCACCGCCGCGACCAGCGAGAAGAGCAGCACGAGCCGCACATGCAATCGACCGCCCGACCCGACCGGCGAGCGCGCGGCGCGGCGGAGCGCGACGCGCCGGCCGAACAGCATCATCAGCGCGATCCCGCCGACGAGATTGGCGACGAGCAGCGACGCGACCAGCGGCGGCGCGAGCAGCCGCCCGGGATCGCCCTCTCCGCGCAACGCGAAATAGCTGACGAGCGCGACCGCCACCGCGGCGGCGAGCACCATCAGCTCGATCGCCGGTGTCACGCCGAACCGGCGCAGCGCGCCGGGCGGGGAAGCGGAGGAGGAAGTCACTCCTGCGAACATCCACCCCTCGCTACAGCATCAGTGTTGCATGGAAAACACATAATTGCCGATGGGTGATGCAGATTAGGAAGGGTGGGACGATGACGGGCGAGTCTGCCCGTGGGTTCGAACAACTGCGCGTCATTGCGAGCATAGCGAAGCAATCCAGGGCTGGACCAGGACGCCCTGGATTGCTTCGCTATGCTCGCAACGACGGGTTACTTTCCGCGTGAGACCGGATCCGCCTCAAACGTCGATGCCGAGCATATCCAGTCGCTTGCGCAGCGTGTTGCGGTTGAGGCCGATCGCGCGCGCCGCGCGGAGCTGGTTGCCGCCGTGGCGCGCCAGCATCGCCTCGATCAGCGGGCGTTCGACCTCGCCTATGATCCGCGCGTACAGCGAGCCGTCGTCGAGCGCGCGCGGTTCCTGTCGCGCCAGCCGCTCGATCATCGCGAGCACCGCCGCCTCGATCCCCGCATCGGGCGCCGCCTCGACCGGTGCACCGCCGCCGATCGTGGCGGTCAGTTCGGCGGCGCCGATCCGGTCGTCGCGCGACAAGGCGGCGAGCCGGCGCATCAGGTTTTCCAGCTCGCGGACGTTGCCGGGCCAATCGTGCGCCTCCAGCACCGCGACCGCGCCTTGCTCCAGCGTCTTGCGCGGCAGCCCCTCGGCGGCAGCGCGGTCGAGGAAATGCCGCGCAAGCTCAGCGACATCGCCGCGGCGTTCACGCAACGGCGGCAGCGCGATCGGCACGACGTTGAGGCGATAATACAGGTCTTCGCGGAACTGTCCGCTTGCCACCGCCTGTTGCAGGTCGCGGTTGGTGGCGGCGACGATGCGGACGTCGGCGCGGATCGTGCGCGCGCCGCCGACGGTCGTGAACTCGCCCGATTGCAGCACGCGCAGCAACCGCGTCTGCGCCTCGATCGGCATGTCGCCGATCTCGTCGAGGAACAGCGTCCCGCCCGCCGCCTGCTCGAAGCGGCCGGCGTTGCGCTGCGCAGCACCGGTAAACGCGCCGCGTTCGTGGCCGAACAATTCCGCCTCGATCAGTTCGCGCGGGATCGCGGCCATGTTGATGGGCACGAACGGTGCGGCACGGCGCGCGCCGAGATCGTGGATCGCGCGCGCGACCAGCTCCTTGCCGGTCCCCGACTCGCCCGAAACCAGCACGGTCAGGTCGTTCGAGACGACGCGGGCGATCACCCGATACACGTCCTGCATCGCGGGCGAGCGGCCGATCAGCGGCAGCGAGGGATCGTCGTCGCTCGCCTGCGTCTCGCCGCTGCGCCCGCCGCGCGCCAACGCGGCGGCGACGGTGCGGGTCAGCGTGTCGAGGTCGAAGGGCTTGGGGAGATAGTCGTAGGCCCCCGCCTCGGTGGCGCGGACCGCGGTAGTCAACGTATTGCGGGCCGACAGCACGATCACCGGCAGATCGGGGCGGGCCGCCAGCACCTGCGCGACATGGTCGATCCCGTCGCCATCGGGGAGCACCACGTCGCTGAGCAGCACGTCGGGCGGGTTGCTGGCCAGTTCGCGGCCCAGCTCGGCGAGCGTCGCGGCGGTGCGCACCTCATGTCCGGCGCGGCGCAGCGCGTGCGCGACGACAGTGCGGATCGCATCGTCGTCATCGACCAGCAGCACCCGCGTCAGGCGCTCGCCGGTCATGAGGTCGCTCTGGGCAGGAGGATGCGGAAGACGGTCTGATGCGGCGTGCCCTCGCGCGAATATTGAACGATCCCGCCCATGTCGCGGACCAGCTTGTCGACCAGGGCGAGGCCCAGCCCCTTGCCCTCCGGCCGGCCCGAGACGAACGGGTCGAACAGGTGATCGGCGATATCGGCGGGCGCGCCCGGGCCGCTGTCGATCACGCAGATCTCGATCGGCAGCGGGGTGCGCCCGCGCCCCTTCCCCGCCGCGACCGTCACGCCATGGCGATAGGCGGTGGCGAGCGTGATGCGCCGCTCGCCGCGGTCGCCCAGCGCAGCGGCGGCGTTCTTGAGCAGGTTGAGGATCACCTGAAGCAGCGAGTCGCTGTTGCCCATCGCGCGCGGCAGCGAGGGATCGTAGCGTTCCTCGATCGCCACGCCGCGCGCGAAGCCAGCCAGCGCGACGCCGCGCGCGTGCGCGAGCAGCGGATAGATGTTCATCGGCGACACCTCGCGCGGGCGGGTGTCGGTGAAATCCTCCATATGGTCGATCAGCGCGGTGATGCGGTCGACTTCGGCGATCATCAATTGCGTCAGCTCCGCGGTATCGACGCCGTCAGCGATCAACTGCGCCGCGCCACGGATGCTGGAGAGCGGATTCTTGATCTCGTGCGCGAGCATCGCCGCCGCGCCGACCGCCGAGCGTGCCGCCGCTGCGCGATCGGTCGAGACCCCCAGCCGCCGCGACGCGCCGGCATGGTGGAGCGTGATCGTCCGCCAGCCGGGATGATCGACCACCGCCGCCTCGATCAGGTCGACGCGCAGCCGCAGCCCGCGCGCGGTCTCCACATCGGCGTCGAAGATCGCGAAGGCATGCGCATCGCGCCGCGCCTCGGCATCGGGGAAGGACAGGATCGCAGCCAGCGGCTGCCCGACCATCGCGCGCTCCGACAGGTTGAGCAACGTCTCGCACTCGGCGTTGACGCGTGCGATTCGATCCCCGGCATCGACCACCAGCACCGCGACCGGCAGCGCGGCGAGCAGCTCCGATGCCTCCGGACCGCGCGTCTCGAGCATCACGCCGCGGCGCTCAACCGGTAGGGGGCGTAGAAGTCGGCCAGCATCGCCTTGACGCGATCGGCGTCGGGCTCCTGGTTGACGCGGTTGCGGAACTCGGCCGAGCCGTTCAGGCCCTTGGTATACCAGCCAATATGCTTCCGGGCCATGTTGACGCCGGTGAAGGTGCCGTAATGCTCCAGCATCGCCTCGTAATGTTCGGCGATGACGCGATATTGCTCATCCAGCGACGGATCGGGCAGCCGCTCGCCGGTGCGCAGCCAGTGCATGACCTGCGCCAGCAGCCACGGGCGGCCATAGGCGCCGCGCCCGATCATGATCCCGTCGGCGCCCGATTGCTCCAGCGCCGCGGTCGCATCCTCGACCGAACAAATGTCGCCATTGGCGATCACCGGGATCGACACCGCATCCTTGACCGAGCGGATGAAGCGCCAGTCGGCATTGCCCTTGTACATCTGGTTGCGGGTGCGGCCGTGGACCGTCACCATCTTCACGCCCAGATCCTCGGCGATTCGCGCAAGCTCGGGCGCGTTGAGGCTGTCGTGGCACCAGCCCATCCGCATCTTCAGCGTCACCGGCGCGTCGACCGCCTGAACGATCGCCTCGATCAGCTGCGTCGCGAGCTTCAGGTCGCGCATCAGGGCCGAGCCGGCGTCGCCGTTCGTGACCTTGCGGACCGGGCAGCCCATATTGATGTCGATGATCGCCGCGCCCTTGTCACGCGCCAGCTTGGCCGCCTCGGCCATTTCATAGGGCGTGCAGCCGACGAGCTGCATCGACACCGGCTCCTCGGAAAGGTGCCACGCCGCCTTCTGGATCGACTGGCGCGTTTCGCGGATCGCGGCCTGGCTGGCGATCATCTCGGTGACGTTGAGCCCCGAGCCGTAGCGGCGGACGAGCGTGCGGAACGGCTGGTCGGTCACGCCGGTCATCGGCGCGAGGACGACGGGCTCGTCGATGCGGACGTCGCCGATCTGAATGGGTCGGAGCATAAGGGGTTCGGAAGCTGCCTGAAAAATGGGCAGATAGGCGATTCGGGTGAGTCGGGCAAGGTTGGGGGCGATCCTTCCGTGGGGCGGCCACCATCCCTCCCGTTCGTGCTGAGCCTGTCGAAGCACGTGCGGTCGGGGCACGCCCTTCGACAAGCTCAGGACGAACGGAGGTGGCGGGGGCACGGGAGGACGGAAGGACGGAAGGACGGAAGGACGGAAGGACGGAAGGACGGAAGGACGGAAGGACGGAAGGACGGGGGAATTATTCGACAGGCTCCCGTTCGCAACCCCGATATACCAGCAACGTAGCAGTCAGACGGTCAGGCCATTCCCTCGCGCCCGATCCTCCTTTAGGGGCGCGGACATGACCACGGTCGCCCTTATCGTCGCCGCCGGCACCGGCTCCCGCAGCGGCAGCACGCTTCCCAAGCAATTCGCGCCGATCGCCGGTCGCGCGATGCTGGCGTGGAGCCATGACGCGCTCGCCGCGCATCCCGCGATCGAGCGCGTGCTGGTCGTCGTCGCGCCCGGACAGGAGCCGCTGCTGCGCGCCGCACTCCCTGATGCCGAATGGGTGATCGGCGGCGCGGAAAGGCGCGACAGCGTCGCCGCCGGGCTCGCCGCACTGGGCGATGCGACCCGCGTGCTGGTCCATGACGCGGCGCGGCCGTTCGTGCCCGCCGCGGTGGTCGACCGGCTGCTCGCCGCGCTCGACCAGGCCGAGGGCGCGATACCGGTGCTGCCCGTCGCCGACACACTGGTCGCGACTGATGGCGCGACCGTGGCGCGCGACACGCTGCGCCGCGTCCAGACCCCGCAGGCGTTCCGCGTCGACGCGCTCGCCGCGGCGCACGCCGCATGGGACGGACCGGTCGCCACCGACGATGCGCAGATGGTGCGCGCGCTGGGCAAAAGCGTCGCGACGGTCGAAGGCGACACGATGCTCGACAAGATCACCTATCCCGCCGATTTCGCGGTTGCCGAGGCGCGCGTCGCGACCGAGACGCGCTCGGCGAGCGGCTTCGACGTACACCGGCTGGAGGATGGCGAGGAATTGTGGCTCGGCGGCGTGCTGATCCCGCATCATCAAGGGCTGTCGGGGCATAGCGACGCCGACGTCGCGCTTCACGCGATCACCGATGCGGTGCTCGGCACGATCGCGGCCGGCGATATCGGCACGCATTTCCCACCCAGCGATCCGCAGTGGCGCGGCGCCGAATCGGGGCAGTTCCTCGCGCACGCGCGGACGCTGGTCGAGGCACGCGGCGGGCGGATCACCTTCGTCGACCTGACGCTGATGTGCGAGGCACCCAAGATCGGGCCGCATCGCGCGGCGATGCAGACGCGTATCGCGGAACTTCTAGGGCTGTCGACCGATCGGGTCAGCGTGAAAGCAACCACCACAGAACGACTTGGCTTCACTGGCCGTGGCGAGGGCATCGCGGCGCAGGCGGTCGCGACCATCGAACTGCCGCGCGCGGGGCGGGCATGAAGCGCCTCGCCGGATCGCTCGCGCTCGCCGCGATGCTGGTAGCGCCGGTCGCATCGGCGCAGACGCCGTGCCTGAGCGCCACCGATGCCGAATCGATTGCGCTGGTGGCGATGCCCGAGATCATCCGCGATGCCGGGCGGGTCTGCGCGGCGCTGCCCTCGACCAGCCTGTTGCGACAGCAGAGCGGCGACTTTCTGGCGAAATACGACCGCGAGGCCGATCGCGCCTGGCCGGCGGCGCGTACCGCAATTGCGAAGCTCAGCGATCCGGCGGTGGAACTGCTGCTGCTCAGCGACTATGCGCGGCCGATGCTGACATCGCTTCTGGCGCCGCAGATCACCGGGCGCATCCAGGCCGGGGATTGCCCGACGCTCGACCGGCTGGTCACGCTGCTCGAGCCGCTGCCGGCGCGCAACACCGCCGGCATCGTCGTCGCGACGCTGCAATATCTGAAGTCCGAGAAGAACAAGGGGAAGCGCACCGACATCCCCGATCTGCCGGTGTGCCCGGCGGGGGCCGCACGATGAACGACATTACCTTGCCACAGGAACTGGTCGACGCCGCACGCCGCGTGGTGGAGGCGAACCGCGCCGCCGGACGCCGCATCGCGGTCGCCGAAAGCTGCACCGGCGGACTGGTCGCCGCGGCGCTGACCGAAATTCCCGGCTGCTCCGACGTGGTCGAGGCCGGGTTCGTGACCTATTCCAACTCCGCCAAGCAGAAGCTGCTCAACGTCAGCGGCGACGTGCTCGACACGTTCGGCGCGGTGTCGATCGCGGTGGCCTGGAGCATGGCGCAGGGCGCGCTCGCCAAATCGGACGCCGATGTCGCGGTCGCGATCACCGGGGTCGCCGGACCGGGCGGCGGCAGCGAGAAGAAGCCGGTCGGCACCGTGGTGTTCGCGCGTGCCGAGCGTGGCGGCGACCCCGCGGACGTGATCGCCGACAAGCGGTTCTTCGGCGACCTCGGCCGCGGCGGGGTGCGGCTTCAGGCGGCGCTGTGTGCGCTGGAACTGCTGCTGCCCGACGCGCCGTAAAGCTTGGCGGCGCGTTCCTCGAACGCGCCGATCATTCGGCGCAGCGCGACGCCGAACACCTGCCCGGCGAGCATCTCGAACATTCGGTTCTTGAACGCGAAATCAACCGAGAAGTCGACGAGGCACCCGCCCTCGCCGTCGGCACGGAAGCGCCAGTCGTTGTTAAGGTATTTCAGCGGGCCCTCGATATATTCGACGCGGATCGTATCGGGCTGCTGCTTGGTCACCTTCGAGGTGAAGGTTTCGCGCAGCCCCTTGAACCCGACGATCATGTCGGCGAGCGTTTCCTCCGGCGTGTCCTTGCGGACACGCATCGCGCTGACCCATGGGAGGAATTCCGGGTAACGCCGCACGTCCGCGACGAGGGCGAACATCTGCTCCGGCGTGTACGGGAGCCGCCGCGTCTCACTATGCTTGGGCATCCGCGATCAGGCAGGCGTCTTGGCGGCCAGCTTCGCGTCGCGCGCCGCCTTCATCTTCGCGAAATCGTCACCCGCGTGATAGCTCGACCGGGTCAGCGGCGACGAGGCGACCAGCAGGAAGCCCTTCGCGCGCCCGATCGCGGCATAAGCGTCGAACGCCGCCGGCGTGACGAAATCGGCGACCTTGGCGTGGCGCGGCGTCGGCTGAAGATACTGACCCATCGTCAGGAAATCGATGTCGGCGGAGCGCATATCGTCCATCACCTGATGAACTTCGAGCCGCTCCTCACCCAATCCGAGCATGATTCCCGACTTGGTAAAGATCGACGGGTCAAGTTTCTTGACGCTTTCAAGCAACCGGAGCGACGCATAATAACGCGCACCGGGCCGAATGGTCGGGTACAACCGCGGCACGGTTTCCAGATTGTGATTATATACGTCCGGACGCGCCGCAACGATTGCTTCGACCGCCGCCTCATGCTTGTTGCGGAAGTCGGGGGTCAGAATTTCGATCGTGGTATTTGGATTGGTGCGGCGAATGGCCTCGATGACCCTCACGAACTGCTTCGCACCGCCATCGGGCAGATCGTCGCGATCCACCGAGGTCACGACGATATGCGCCAACCCCATCTGCGCGGCCGCATCGGCGACGTTCTGCGGCTCCATCGGATCGACCGCGCGCGGCATCCCCGTCTTCACGTTGCAGAAGGCACAGGCGCGCGTGCACGTATCGCCCAGGATCATGACGGTGGCGTGCTTCTTGGTCCAGCACTCCCCGATGTTCGGGCAGGCGGCCTCTTCGCACACCGTCGTCAGGCTCTTCGAGCGCATCAGCGCGCGAGTCGCGGCGAAGCCCTCACTGGTCGGGGCTTTGACCCGAATCCAGTCGGGCTTGCGTTGCCGCTGGGGAGCCGGGAGCGGGGTCATGTCGTTCATGGCGTGCAGATAGCGTTTACTTCCACCCGAAACAACGAAGGGCTTTTACGGCATGAGAAAGTTCCACGACCTGATCGAGGGCTATTACCGCTTCCGCGGCAACGAATGGATCGAGGAGCGCGAGAGCTGGAGCAAGCTGGCCGAGGGTCAGGAGCCCAAGGTGATGGTGATCGCCTGCTCGGACAGCCGCGTCGATCCGGCCACGATCTTCGGCACGGTGCCTGGCGAGGTGTTCGTGGTGCGCAACGTCGCCAACTTGGTTCCGCCGTTCGATCCGTCGGGCGGTCTCCACGGCGTCTCGGCGGCACTGGAATTCGCGGTCACGGTGCTGAAGGTCGACGAGATCCTGGTGCTCGGCCACGGCCAGTGCGGCGGCGTGAAGGCGTCGCTGTCGGGCGCGCTGCGCGATGCCAAGCCGGGTGAAGGCGGGTTTGTCGCGGAGTGGATCAAGCTGCTCGACGACGCGCGCGAGAAGGTGATCGCCGAGCATGGCGATGGCCCCGAAGGCCAGACCGCGCTGGAGCGCGAGGGCGTGAAGGTGTCGATCGAGAACCTCAAGACCTTCCCGTTCGTCCAGCAGCGGCTGGAAGACGGCTCCTTGAAGCTCCACGGCGCGGTGTTCGCGATCAAGGACGGCAAGCTGAACGTGCTGCAGGAAGACGGGCATTACGAAGCCGCGTAAGCGTTCGTGATATCGTGAGGCGGCCGCTTCGTTCCTTTGGGGACGGGGCGGCCGTTTCTTGTTACGGGGGCTTCGCTCCACTATTGGCGCTCGACCAACTCCGTCATTCCCGCGCAGGCGGGAATCCAGACGCGCAGGCCATCGTGAGAGTCGCGAACGTCAGTGGTTCTGGATTCCCGCCTTCGCGGGAATGACGAGGGGGCGTGGAAGCCTCCCTCTTCTCCTCACCCCGCGTGCGGGCTGACCGTCGCGGTGGCGTCCTTCTTCGGTGCGTCCGCGGTCACGCGCACGCTCAGTTCGCGAAGCTGCTTGACCGACGCGGGCGACGGGGCGCCCATCAGCAGGTCCTCGGCGCGCTGGTTCATCGGGAACAGCGACACTTCGCGGAGGTTCTGCGCGTCGCATACCAGCATGACGATCCGGTCGACACCTGCCGCCATCCCGCCGTGCGGCGGCGCGCCGTACTGGAACGCGCGGTAGAGGCCGCCGAACCGCTCCTCGACATCGGCCTTTGAGAGCCCGACCAGCTCGAACGCCTTGACCATCAGCTCGGGCGACTGGTTACGGATCGAGCCCGAGGCGATCTCATAGCCGTTGCAGACCAGATCGTACTGATACGCCTTTATCGTCAGCGGGTCCTGCCCGGTCAACGCGTCCATCCCGCCCTGCGGCATCGAGAAGGGATTGTGCGCGAACTCGACCTTCTTCTCGTCCTCGTCATATTCGTAGAAGGGGAAGTCGACGATCCAGCACAGCCGGAAGGCCCCCTGCTCGATCAGTCCGAGCTGGTCGGCGACGCGGGTGCGCGCGAGCCCGGCGAGCTTGGCGGCCTGTTCGGGCTTGCCCGCGGCGAAGAACATCCCGTCGTCCGGCCCGAGGCCGAGCGCGGCGTAGAGCGCCTCCATCCCCTCGGTGCCGTGATTCTTGGCGATCGGCCCGCCGAACTCGCCGCCCTTGCGCGTGACATAGCCGAGGCCGGCATGACCCTCGCTGCGTGCCCAATCGTTCATTTCATCGAAGAACTTGCGGCTCTTCTCGGCCGTGCCCGGCGCCGGGATCGCGCGGACGACGCCGCCCGAACCGACGATCTTCTCGAACAGCCCGAAACCCGAGGTCGTGAAATGCGACGACACGTCGGTGATGAGCAGCGGATTGCGCAGGTCGGGCTTGTCGCTGCCGTACTTCAGCATCGACTCGTCATAGGGGATGCGCGGGAACTCGCCCGTCGGCGTGACCGTGCGGCCGTCGGCGAACTTTTCGAAGATGCCGCCGATCACCGGCTCCATCGTTTCCCACACCTCTTCCTGCGTGACGAAGCTCATTTCCAGGTCGAGCTGGTAGAATTCGCCCGGCAGCCGGTCGGCGCGCGGGTCTTCGTCGCGGAAGCACGGCGCGATCTGGAAATAGCGGTCGAACCCCGCGACCATCAGCAGCTGCTTGTACTGCTGCGGCGCCTGCGGGAGCGCGTAGAACTTGCCGGGATGGATACGGCTCGGCACCAGGAAGTCGCGCGCGCCTTCCGGCGACGAGGCGGTGAGGATCGGGGTCGAATATTCGGTGAAGCCGGCATCCTCCATGCGGCGGCGCATGTCGGAGATCACCTTGGTGCGGCGGACGATATTGGCGTGGAGCGTCTCGCGGCGCAGGTCGAGGAAGCGATAGCGCAGGCGGATATCCTCGGGATAATCCTGCTCGCCCGCGACCGGCATCGGCAGTTCCTCGGCCGCCGACAGGACGGTCGCGCCGCGCGCATAGACCTCGATCTCGCCCGTCGCGAGATTCGGGTTCACGGTGCCTTCCGAGCGGCGCTTCACGCTGCCGTCGATCGTCACCACCGACTCGACGCGCACGGCATCGAGGATCGCCAGCGCGGGCGAGTCGCTGTCGGCGACGATCTGCGTGATGCCGTAATGGTCGCGCAGGTCGACGAACAGCACGCCGCCGTGGTCGCGCTTGCGATGCACCCAGCCGGAGAGGCGGACGGTGTCGCCGGCCTGATCGGCGGACAGCGCGGCGCAATGGTGGGTGCGATAGGCGTGCATGGATGATCTCTGACTGATGTCGCCGCGTCTGGCACGACGAGGAAGCGTTTTTGACAGCCTCCGCCCTCCCCCGTCGCAACCCACTTTGTCAAGGCGCGTGCACCGGTCTATGGACGAGCGCCTATGCACGTCCATCCGCTCATCACCGACAGCGCAACGCTCGCCAATCTCTGTGCCCGCCTTGCCGATGCCCCGTTCGTCACCGTCGACACCGAGTTCATGCGCGAGAGCACCTATTATCCGGAGCTCTGCCTGATCCAGATTGCCGATACCGAGGAGGCCGCGGCGATCGATCCGATGGCGCCGGGGCTCGACCTGGGACCGCTCCTTGACCTGCTGGTCGACAATGAGGACGTACTCAAGGTCTTCCACGCCGGCGGGCAGGATATCGAGATCATCTACAATCTCACCGGGCGCACGCCGCACCCGTTGTTCGACACGCAGATCGCGGCGATGGCGCTCGGGCAAGGCGAACAGATCGGTTATTCGAACCTGGTCGACAGCTGGCTGGGCGTCCAGGTCGACAAGGGTGCACGCTTCACCGACTGGGCGCGCCGACCGCTCGACGCGCGACAGATCGAATATGCGATCGGCGACGTGACGCACCTGTCGAATATCTTCCCCAAGATGCTGGAGCGGCTGCGCAAGACCGGGCGCGGCGCGTGGCTGGATCAGGAAATGGAGCGGCTGGCCGATCCGGCCAATTACGCCAACGACCCCGATGTCGCGTGGAAGCGCGTGCGGATCTCCAGCCGCAAGCCCGACGTGCTCGGGCGGCTGAAGGCGATCGCCAAGTGGCGCGAGCTGGAGGCGCAGGCCAAGGATCTGCCGCGCGGGCGGATCGTCAAGGACGAGACGATCGCCGATCTGGCGGGCCATGCCCCGCGCAAGCAGGCCGACCTCGCCAAGGTGCGCGGGCTGTCGCAGACCTGGGCGGGCAACGACATCGGCGCGCGACTGATGGCGGCGATCGAGGGCGCGCAGCCGCTTCCCGACGACGAAATGCCGCCGCGCGAGGACCGCAAGCCGGGATTGGGCAAGGAGGGGGCGCTGGTCGCCGACCTGCTCAAGCTGCTGCTCAAGATCCGTGCGCGCGACATCGACGTCGCGCCGCGGTTGCTCGCTCGCGGTGACGAGCTGGAACTGCTTGCCGCCGGCCAGCGGCAGGGATTGCAGATCCTGCAGGGCTGGCGGTTCGACCAATTCGGGCAGGATGCGCTCGATCTGGTCGAGGGACGGCTCGGTTTTGCGGTGCAGGACGGGCGACTGAAGATGACGCGGACGGAGGCGGTGGCATGATGCGGGCGATCGCTCTGACGGCTGCACTGGCGTTGGGCGCGTGCGCGAAGCCGGCCGCTCCGGTCGCGGAGGCTACGGCGCCGGGCGTGCAGTGCGACGCCAATGCGGTGCAGTCGCTGGTCGGGCGGATGGCGGCGGAGGTGACCGCGGAGGCGCAGCGGCTGAGCGGCGCGCGCTCGGTGCGCAGCTATCGCAGCGGCGATGCCTTGACGATGGACTTCCGCCCCGACCGGCTGAATGTCGAGCGTGACGCGGGCGGTAGGGTAGTGAAGTTCAGCTGCGGGTGAGTTCCGTGCCGCTTGTTTCTTCGTTCCGGATTTGAGCCGGCACGACGACACAATGAGATACCGTTCGCCCTGAGCTTGTCGAAGGGCGTGCCGCGCAGCACATGCTTCGACAGGCTCAGCACGAACGGATGCGTTGTACGGCTGGCCCCGCGTCCGTTCAGAACAACCCGTCGTCATCCTCATCGAACGCCGCTACGGGCGCAGAAGCCTGCTCCATACCGGGCAGCAGGAACGCGGCGTGGATCGCGCGTTCCGAGGCCATGGTGTAGAGCGCGCCCGCCCATGGCAGCAGCCGCTGCAACGCCGCTTCGTCGGCCGGCGTCAGCGTGGTCTCGGTCGCCTGCCGGTTGAGCACTACCGCGCCGACGTCGAGCCGGTCGGCAAACGCCTGTTCGTGCTGCAACGCGCCGACGTCCTGCTGGAGCGTGGCGATGATCCGCCGCGCCTCGTCGCCGCCGTTCGCCATGGCGTGGTCGGAGGTTTCGCACGCGCTGCGTACCACCGCCAGCGCGTCGTCGAGTGCGCCGGTCGAGCCGCCCGCGCCGGTGCTGCCCTCGGGATGAAGGTCGAGCATTCCCAGCGATTGCACGACGCGCTCGATGTCGCTGCTCAGTCGCGTCAGGCGTGTGGCGCATGGATTCACCTCGGTCGCGATCACCGCCACCGCGCGCCCGATGATGCCGTGCCGACGACACAGCAGCCGGGTGTTGGTGGAAATATCCTGCACGTCCATCGCGATGCGCTGAATTCGTCCCAGCCCGCGCGAAAGGTCTGCGATTGTGTTGGCGACATAGGCGGTCAGCCCCTCGAGCTGACGGTCGGCCTCGCTCAGCCGGCCGGTGACATGGCCCAGCCCGGCGATACCGCTTTGCAGCTTGCCGAGCGCCTCGCTCTCCTCGCCCTGCGCCTGCGCGGCGATGATCTTCATCAATCCCCCGGCGAGCGGCCCGAGTTGCGCGAGCGAACCGACCAACGCGCTCATCTCGCGTCGGAAATCTTCCGCGATCCCGGCCATCTGCGCCGCGACCAGCCGCGAGAGATGCGCGCTGGCGCCGGGTGCGTCGACTTCCGCCTGCGCGGCGCGCAGGATCGCCGCGCAATGTTCGACACGCTGCCGAACGCTGTCGCCGATCTGGATCGCGCCGAGGATGTTCGCGACCGCGCTCTGCACCTGTTGCATGATCTGGCGCACGTCGCGCGCCATGCGCGCGGTCGCTTCGAGGTGGCGTTCAAGGACGTCGGCGTTACCCGACAATTCCCCCGGCACGGTGGCGGGCACCTTGCGGCACTCGTCGGCGAGCAGATCGTCCGCTTCCTTCACGTCGCGCACCACGGTGCCGAAGCTGGCCAGTTCCTGCTCGAACTGCTTCAGCTCGCGCCGGCCGCTGTCGAGCTTGCCCTCCATGCCGGTCGCAAATTGAACGAAGGACATCTCGCCGGACGAGGCGATCTTGATGTTCATGCCATAGATGCTGAGCGTCCGCAGCAGCTCGGCCACGTCGGACAGCAACTCGCGCAGCTCGCGCGTGCGCAGCGTCAGCGCGCCGATCTGGCCGGCGCGCTGTCGGCGCTGTTCGGGCAAGGTACCGAGCCGGTGCGCGGCCTGCCGCAATTTGTCGACCGCCGCACCCGCCACCTCGGGCGAGAGCGCGCGCTGCACCTCGTCGAGACCGGTCGCCATCCGATCGACGGTATCGATCGTCGAGGCCAGCGTCTCTCCGACCGCGCGGAACCGCGATTCGAGGTCGCCGATCAACAGGTCGAGATCGTCGGCGAGGCCGCCAAGCGGCAGCGCGGTCGCGGTCGCCGGATCGATCGTGCTCAGCAGCATCCCATTCCCCTTCGTTCAGCGCGCGGTCGCGGTCAGCAATTCGCGCGCGATGCGACCCAGCGGAACGACCTTGTCCGCTGCGCCGCGTGCGATCGCTTCCTTCGGCATTCCGAAGACGATCGACGTCTCCTCGTCCTGCGCGAAGGTGCGTGCGCCGGCGGTCTTCATCTCGAGCAACCCGCGCGCGCCATCGTCGCCCATCCCGGTCATGATGATCCCGACCGCGTTCGCCGCGGCATTGCGCGCGGCCGAGCGGAACAGCACGTCGACCGACGGGCGGTGGCGCGAAACCAGCGGCCCTTCCTTGACCGACACGACATAGCGCGCCCCCTGCCGCTCCAGCATCGTATGCCGCAGCCCGCCCGGCGCGATCAGCGCGCGGCCGCGCATCACCGTATCGCCGTCCTCGGCCTCCTTGACGTCGATCTGGCACAGTCCGTCGAGCCGCCGCGCAAAGGCGCGGGTGAAGCTTTCCGGCATGTGCTGGACGATCACGATGCCGGGCGAGTTGGCGGGCAGCGCTTCCAGCACCTCGCGCAGCGCCTCGGTCCCGCCGGTCGACGCGCCGATGCACACGACCATTTCGGTGGTCTTGCTCATCGCGCGGCCGGTGGGCGGCGGCAGCACCGCATCGGCGGACAGCTTCTGCTGCGGCGCGCGCGACGGCGTGGCGCGGCGTGCACTCAACTGCGCGCGCGCCGCACCCTTCACCGTCTCGCGGATCAGCAGATGCGCCTCGGCGAGATGATCGGCGACCCCGACGCGCGGCTTCAGGATCACGTCGACCGCGCCGGCCTCCAGCGCCTGCAACAACGTCTCCGAGCCCTCTTCGACCAGCGACGAGCACATCACTACCGGCACCGGGCATTGCGCCATCAACCGGCGCAGGAAAGTAATCCCATCCATGCGCGGCATCTCGACGTCGAGCGTGATGACGTCGGGCACCTCGGTCTGCATGTAACGGGCGGCGGCGAACGGATCGGCGGCGGCGGCGATCACCTCGATCTGCGGATCGGCGGAGAGGATAGCGGTCATCGCCTGACGCACGCTGGCACTATCGTCGATGATCAGGACGCGGGTCTTCTTCATGGCCGCTCAGATCTTCTTGAACACGGTGTTGCCCACCGCGGTGATGGGAAGGGTGAAGCCCGCGACCGACTCCGAATGGCCGAGGAACAGCAGCCCGCCGGGCCGCAGACATGCCGCCAGCCGGCGCACGACCTGTTCCTGTGTCGGCTTGTCGAAGTAGATCAGGACGTTGCGACAGAAGATCATGTCCATCGGCTCGCCGACCGGATAATGATCGTTCATCAGGTTGAGCTGCGCGAAGCCGACCGCGCTGCGCAATTCGGGGACGATCCGCACCTCGTCGCGATCGCGATCGCGCGGACGCAGCACGTAGCGCTGGCGCAACGCGGCGGGCACGGGCTCGACCTGCGCGGCCGGGTAGATGCCGCGCTTCGCGGTCGCCAGCACGTCGGTATCGAGGTCGGTGGCGAGGATGCCATAGTCCGGCCCGCGCCGCTCCCGTGCAAAGGCGTCGAGGACCATCGCGATCGTATAGGGCTCCGCTCCGGTCGAGCAGGCCGCGCTCCACACCCGCAGCCGCCGCACACCCTCGTCCTGCATCTGCGGCAAGGCGACGCTTTGCAGGTAATCGAAATGCTTGGGTTCGCGGAAGAAATCGGTCTTGTTCGTGGTGACCGCGTTCAGCAGGTGCTGTCGTTCCTGGTCGAGATTGTCGTCCTCGAACAGCCATGCGCAATAATCGCCGAGCGACGCGCTTTGCGTCGCGCGGACACGCCGCCGCAATCGACCCTCGATCATGGTCAGCTTGGCGGGAGGCAGGCGGATGCCGGCCTGCGCGTAGATGTAGCGCGCGATCCGCTCGAAATCGCGCTTCGACAGCACGTCCGCGCCCGACGCGGCGATCGCCGCCGCGCTCATGCCGCCAGTGCGCCCGTCGCGGGGGCGCCGCCGAGCAGATCGGCATCGTCGCTTGCGAAGATCCGCGGCAGGTCGAGCAGCGCGACGAAGCCGTCGTCGCGACGCAGGATTGCCTCGACATACCCCGAGCGCCAGCGGCCGCCCAGGTCGGGCGATGGCTCGACGGCGTCGGCACCGAAGCGGCTGACGTCGAGCACGCGATCGACGACCAGCCCCAGCACCAGCGGCGCGGCGCCGGCGACCGGCGCCTCCACCACCAGCACGCGCGTCGCGAGGGTCGTCTCCCCCGTCGCCATGCCGAGCCGCACGCGCAGGTCGATCATCGGCACCGACGTACCGCGCACATCGGTGATGCCGACCAGCCACGCCGGGGCGTCGGGCATCCGGAACGCCGGTCGATGATCGAGGATCTCACGGACCTCGGTGACCGGCAGCGCGAAGCGCTCCTCCCCGAGGCCGAAGACGACGACCTGTAGTTCCTGCTTCGTCATGCTCATGCTGCACGTCCAAACTCGGCGTCTTCGCCGTCAGGGCCACCATTGGTAAGATCGAGCGCGAAGCCGCGGACGCGGGCCTGTTGCTCGGCGATCGAGGCACCGCGCGGCGCCTGATTCTTCTTCGCGACCGGCGCCGCACTGCGCGCGACGCTGCGGGGCGCATGGCGTGCAGGCCGCTTGCCGTCCTCGACGCGGAAGAAGGCGATGCTTTCCTGAAGCTCCTCGGCCTGCCCCGCCAGTTCCTCGGACGTCGAGGAAATCTGCTCGGAGGCCGAGGCGTTCTGCTGAGTCACCTTGTCGAGCTGCTGGATCGCCTCGTTGATCTGGCTGGCCCCGATATCCTGCTCGCGGCACGCGGCGCTGATCTCGGCGACGAGTTCGGCGGTGCGGCGGATGTCGGGCACCAGCCGGGTCAGCATCTCGCCGGCCTGCACGGCGGCGGTGACGGTTTCCGACGACATGCCGCTGATTTCGCCTGCGGCGGTCTGGCTGCGCTCGGCCAGCTTGCGGACCTCGGCGGCGACCACCGCGAAGCCACGGCCGTGCTCGCCCGCGCGTGCCGCCTCGACCGCGGCGTTGAGCGCCAGCAGGTCGGTCTGGCGCGCGATCTCCTGTACGATGCCGATCTTCTCGGCGATCGTGCGCATCGCGCTGACCGCTTTCTCGACCGCCTGCCCGCTCAGTTCGGCATCCTGCGACGACTGGCGCGCGATCTTCTCCGTCTGCGTCGCATTGTCGGCGTTCTGCTTGATGTTGGCGGCCATCTGCTCCATCGACGCCGATGCCTCCTCGGCCGCCGCCGCCTGTTCGGTCGCCCCCTGGCTCACCTGCTCCGACGACGACGAAAGCTGCTGGCTGCCCGCCGCGACATTCTGCGCCGCCAGCGTGGTCTGCCCGATCGTCTCGCGCAGCCGCACCGTCATGCGGTTGACGGTGTCGACCAGATCCTTGATCTCGTCGTTGCTGCGCACCGCGACCTCGACCGACAGATTGCCGTCGGCGACTGCGGACACCGCCTCGTTGACCTGCCGCAGCCCCTTCGACACCACCCGCGCGATCCACAACGCACCGCCGATCGCGAACAGCAGTGCGATCACCGCCGTCGTCAGCAACGTCGTACGCGCGCCGGAATAGAGCGTGGCGGCATCGGCGTTGGCCTGCGTCAGCTGCGCCTGAGTGATCGCGGTCAGTTGCGCCAGCGTCTCGCCGAGGCGGGTGACGACCGCGCGGCCCTCGGTCATCGACAGCCGTGCCGCCTCGTCATGGTGACCGGCCATCGCCATCTGGCGCCCACGGTCGCTGATCTGGCGATAGGCATTCCACTGCTCGAGGCTCTTCTTCCAGACCGGGCGCCCCTGCTCGGTCGCGATCTTCAACCCGCCTTCGAGACTTTCGCGGATCTTGCGGTCATAGTCGAGGAACTTGGCTTCGAACTCGCGCTGCATCGCTGCATCGTCGGTCATCATGATGTTCTTCTCGTTGCGGATCGCGCGCCCGACGTCGCCATCGGCGGTCAACGCCAACTGGATACGCTGCGAGGGGCCGTCGACGATCTCGCCGATCATGCCGTTAAGCACGCCGATCTTCGACACACCGACTCCGACGACCAGGCAAAGCAGAAGGATGACGGCGGCAAAGTTCCCGGCCAGTTTCGTCTTGATGGTGGCGCGCATGGAAAGTCCTTATTCTTACACCCGGGTGCGTTCGACGCGACCGCTGCTGCGGTTTACCTTCTTTGATTAACCGAACAGGGATGAAGGAAAGGTTCAGGCACGTTCCGGAACCGTGGTCCGTCAGGTAGTTGCCGCTCCACCTGACGGTCCGACTTCGGCGGGCCGCCGCCCCGCCGGCGGCTCAGGCTGCGCGGCCGAAGTCGGCGTCCTCTCCATCCGGACCGCCGGTGCTCAGATCGAGCGCGAAGCCACGTACACGCGCCTGCTGCTCGACCACCGATGTGCCACGCGTGACGGGCTTGCCCTTCTTCGCCGCGACGGCGGTGCTGCGCACGGCGGGGCGCGGCATGTGACGGGCGGATTTGCTGCCCTCATTGACGCGGAAGAAGGCGATGCTCTCCTGCAATTCCTCGGCCTGGCTCGCCAGTTCCTCCGAGGTCGAGGAAATCTGCTCGGAAGCCGAGGCGTTCTGCTGCGTGACCTTGTCGAGCTGCTGGATTGCCTCGTTGATCTGGCTGGCCCCGATATCCTGCTCGCGGCATGCGGCGCTGATCTCGGCGACCAGCTCGGCGGTACGACGGATGTCGGGCACAAGCTTGGTGAGCATTTCGCCCGCCTGTGCCGCGGCCGTCACCGTTTCCGACGACATACCGCTGATCTCGCCCGCGGCAGTCTGGCTCCGCTCGGCCAGCTTGCGGACCTCGGCGGCGACCACCGCGAAGCCGCGGCCGTGCTCGCCCGCGCGTGCCGCCTCGACCGCGGCGTTGAGCGCCAGCAGGTCGGTCTGGGGCGCGATCTCCTGTACGATGCCGATCTTCTCGGCGATCGTGCGCATCGCGCTGACCGCCTTCTCGACCGCCTGCCCGCTCAGTTCGGCATCCTGCGACGACTGGCGCGCGATCTTCTCGGTCTGCGTCGCATTGTCGGCGTTCTGCTTGATGTTGGCGGCCATCTGCTCCATCGACGCCGACGCCTCCTCGGCCGCCGCCGCCTGCTCGGTCGCCCCTTGGCTCACCTGCTCCGACGACGACGAGAGCTGCTGGCTTCCGGCCGCGACATTCTGCGCCGCCACCGTCGAGTCACCGACGACGATGCGCAGCCGATTGACCATCATCACCAACGCCTGACCCAGCTTGTCCTTCTCCGACAGCGGCTGATGATCGACGGTCAGGTCGCCGCCGGCGATCGCATCGGCCAGCGCCGCGCTCTTGCGCAGGTTTGCGGTCATGCGGTTGACGGTATCGACCAGATCCTTGATCTCGTCGTTGCTGGTGACGGTCACGTCCTGGTCGAGGTCGCCGATCGACACCGCCTCGACCGCGACCCCGATCCGCTTCAGCCCGCGTGACACGACCAGCGAGATCCAGACCGCGCCGCCGATCGCGATCAGGGAGGCGATCACACCCACCGCGATCATCATCGTGCGGCTTTGGGCGTACAATTCGTTCGTCGCCTGGTCCGCCTCCTTCATCTTCTCGCGCTGGAACTCGCTGACCTTGCCGATGTCGGACGCAAAGCGCTTCATGACCGGCGCCTGCTCCTCGTTCGACAGCTTGGCGGCTTCGTCGTTGCGGTTGGCATAGCCGAGGTCGCGCACCCGTTCGAAGGTCGGCTTCAGCTCCGTCCAGTCACGGCGCAGCGTCTCCCACAACGGGCGCCCTTCCTTGCTGGCCATCCCGATGCCCTGATCGATCAGCCGGTCCATGTCGGCTTCCCCCGCAAGGACCTTGTCGTAATAGCCCTTCATGACGATGGCATCGGTGTTGAGCGCCAGCGACTGCTGATCCGCGAGCGCCTGGCTCTGGACGGTATCGATCGACTGGGCGACCGACAGGCGACGCGCCGGCCCCGCGATCACTTCGGAGATGGCATCGTTGAGGGTGCTCATCTTCGAGACACCGACGCCGATGACGATGGCCAGCAGGAGCACCAGCACCGTGAAGGTGGCTCCCAGCTTCATCTTGATCGTAGCGCGCATCATATTCTCCAAAGCCATCCGACACGCGTCGTCCCCGACCCCGGGAACCGATGCGCGATGGAATGCCGGTCGGTCGCCACGGCGGCGAACGTCACGGCGGTCAATTCATTATCCGCGCGACACCGCGGCGAGGATGGCGGAGCCGCAGGGCGCCGCCGTTACGTCAGGCCGCCCGGCCGAAATCCTCGTCCTCGCCGTCGGGGCCGCCGGTGCTCAGGTCGAGCGCGAAGCCGCGGGCGCGTGCCTGCTGGTCGGCGACGCTCGCACCGCTGCGTGCCGGCGCCTTGACCTTGCGGACCGGCTTGGCCGCGGCGCGCACCGGCTTGCGGACGCTGGCGACCGGGCGCGGTTCGGCGGTGCGGAAGAAGGCGATGTTCGCCTCCAGTTCCTCGGCCTGCCCCGCCAGCTCCTCGGACGTCGAGGAAATCTGCGACGATGCCGAGGCGTTGGTCTGCGTCACCTTGTCGAGCTGCTGGATCGCCTCGTTGATCTGGCTCGCGCCGATATCCTGTTCGCGACACGCCGCGCTGATCTCGGCGACCAGTTCGGCGGTCCGGCGAATGTCGGGCACCAGCTTGGTGAGCATCTCGCCCGCCTGTGCCGCCGCGGTCACCGTCTCCGACGACATACCGCTGATCTCGCCCGCAGCGGTCTGGCTGCGCTCGGCCAGCTTGCGGACCTCGGCGGCGACCACCGCGAAGCCGCGGCCGTGTTCACCGGCCCGCGCCGCCTCGACCGCGGCGTTGAGCGCCAGCAGGTCGGTCTGGCGCGCGATTTCCTGCACGATCCCGATCCGCTCGGCGATGGTGCGCATCGCGCTGACCGCCTTCTGCACCGCCTGTCCGCTCTGCTCGGCGTCCTGCGACGACTGGCGCGCGATCTTCTCGGTCTGCGCGGCGTTGTCGGCATTCTGTTTGATGTTTGCGGCCATCTCTTCCATCGATGCCGAAGCCTCCTCAGCTGCCGCGGCCTGCTCGGTGGCGCCTTCGCTGACCTGTTCGGCGGTGCTCGACAATTGCTGGCTGCCCGCGGCGACCTGCCCCGAGGCGGCGGCGACGTCGCCGGCGAACTTGGACAGATTGTCGACGAGCGTGTTGATCGCGGCCTTCATCCGCTCGTGATCGCCATCGCACGCGATCTCGACGCGCTGCGTCAGGTCGCCGCCGCTGACCAGCGCCAGCACGCGATTGCCCTCGGCGATCGGCAACAGGATCGCATCGAGCATCCCGTTGATCCCGCCGACGACCTTGCCGAAATCGCCCGGGAAGCGCGTGGTGTCGCCACGTTCGCTGAGCTGCCCGGCGGCCGAGGCGTCGATCAGGCGGCGGATCTCGCCGATGATCTCGCGGAAATTGCCGCGCAGTTCCTCGATCGTGTCGTTGATGAACGCCTTCTTGCCGGGGAAGCGCTCCAGCGGGGCGTCGAAATTGCCCTCGCCGAACTGCTTGATGCACGCCATCGCGAGCTTCTTCACCGCGATATGGCCGCTGACCATGTCGTTGATGCCCTTCGCCATCACCGCGAAATCGCCCTGGAACTTGGCGACCGGTACGAAGACGTCGATGTCGCCGCGGTCATGCTCGGCGGACATGGTGTTCATCTCCGCGATCAGCCCCTTGAGGCTGCCGCGCAGACCCTCGATCGTGTCGTTGATGAACGCCTTCTTGCCCGGCAACGCGTCGAGCGGCGCATCGAACCGCCCCTCGCCGAGCGCCTTGACGCACGCCATCGCCGTCTTCTTGACCCCGATATGCGATCCGACCAGCGCGTTGATCCCGGCGGCGGCCTGCGCCATGTCGCCACGGAACGCCGCCACGGGAACCACCGCGTCGATATCGCCCGCGTCATGCTCGGCGGACACACGCTCGATCGCGTCGCGAAGCCGCACGGCGGGGTTCAGCGCCTCGTCGAGCAGATCGTTGACCGCCGACAGGATCTCCCGTGCCTCGCCGCTCGCCTCATCGAGCGACACGCGGCGCGACAGATCGCCTTCACCGAGCGCTCGGGTAAGCTGCCTGACCTGCGCCAGGGCGTAATCGGAACGGGCGGTCTTCTTGAACACGGGAAGCAACGACATGGCAGAACCCCACGAAAGCTGATGCGGAGACAGGTCAGGAGCGCGGTGACAGCACCGACGCGAAGATGGCGGTGAGATCGGGCAGGATGATGAGATCGTCACGCCAGCGGACGAGCCGGCGGACATAATCGCGCGACCAGCGCATCCCGACCGAGGGCGCCTCCTCGCTGGCATCGGCACTCAGCGTCGCGACTTCGCGAACGTGATCGGTACGCAGGCCGACCAGCGTCGGCTCGCCGTCGATCGGCAATTCGATGACCACGATCCGGCTGTCGGCGGTCGTCTCCGCCGCCTCCATCGCGAAGGCGAGCCGCAGGTCGGCGACGGGCGCGATCCGTCCGCGGAAGTTGACGACGTGCCGCACCAGCGCTGGCGCGCCCGGCACCAGGGTTTCGGGAAGCAGGTCGAGGATCTCGCGGACCATCGTCGCCTCCAGCGCGAGCGTCTCGCCGCCCACGTCGAAGGTCAGCACCTCCAGCTCGCCGCGCTCGTTCCAGGCGGTCGCGGCGGCGTCGGCGGTCGGCGCGACGGGGTTGATGGCATCAGCTCGCGACACGGAGCATCTCCTCACGGGGTTGCGCCATCGCGACCAGTTGCGCGACGTCGAGGATCAGCGCGACATTGCCGTCGCCGAGGATCGTCGCGCCGGAGAAGCTGCCGACGCCGCGATGGAAGGCCGATAGCGACTTGATGACGGTTTGGTGGTTGCCGATGATCTGGTCGACGACCAGCCCGACGCGATCGCGCCCGGTGGCGACCACCACGACCTTCTGGTGCGGATCGGGGCGCGTGCCGGTGGCGAACAGATCGCGCAGCCGCACGAACGGCACCAGCCGGTCGCGGAGCGTGATGAGGCTGCGCCCGCGCGAGCGCAGATCGTCCTCCAGCGACAGTTCGAGGCATTCTTCGACCGCGGACAGCGGCAGGACGTAGCGGCTCTCGCCGACGCGCACCAACAGCCCCTCGATGATCGCCAGCGTCAGCGGGATGCGCAGCGTGATCGTGGAACCCTTGCCGGTCTCGCTCGCCACGCTGATCGAGCCGCGCAGGCTCTCGATCGTGCGCTTGACGACGTCCATCCCGACACCGCGTCCGGACAGGTTCGTGACCTGTGCCGCGGTCGAGAAGCCGGGGTGGAAAATCAGCCCGAGCAGTTCCTCGTCGGCGAGTTGCTGCCCCGGTTCGATCAGCCCGTTGGCCTCGCCCTTGGCGCGGACGCGCTCGCGGTCGATCCCGCGGCCGTCGTCGACGATCGTGATCAGCACTTCTCCGCCCGCCTGATGCGCGCTGAGCTTCACCAGCCCCGTCCCGGACTTGCCCGCCGCGATCCGGTCGGCCGGTGCTTCGAGGCCGTGGTCGCACGAGTTGCGGATGATGTGGACCAGCGGATCGAACAGCCGCTCGATCACGGTCTTGTCGACCTCGGTGGTTTCGCCCGATGTCTGCAGCTCGATCGCCTTGCCGGTCTCGCGCGCCAGATCGTGGATCAGGCGACGGAAGCGCCCGAACAGCGACGAGACCGGCACCATGCGCAACACCATCATCGTGTCGCGCAACTCGCCGGACAGCCGCTCGATATCCTCGGTCACCGAACGCAGCAGCAGGTCGTGGCGATTGTTCGCAAGCTGCGACAGGCGGCTCTGCGCGATCACCAGCTCGCCGACGCGGTCCATCAGCGCGTCGAGGCGATCGGCGGGAACGCGGACGTTCTCCACCGCCGGCTGCGCGGCGGCCGGCGGACCTCCGGGAGCGGCGACCGGCGCCATCACCTCGGCCGGTATGGCGGCGATCGGCTCGTCCGCGACCGGGGCGGGTGCCGAAGCGGCCTCGTCGCCGAGCGGCGCGATGTCGAGCGTCATGTCGTCCATGACGAAGATGAACACGTCCTCGATCGCCTCGCGGGTGATCTCACCACGCAGCACGACGTCCCAGCCGAGATGGCATTCGTTGGGCACCAGCGCGTTCAGCGGCGGCAGCGTGTCGGTGCGCACACGCACCTCCGCCGCGCCGAGGTCGCGCAATTCGTCCAGCAGCATCAGCGGGTTGGTGCCGTTCGCCATCGCATCGGGCGGCAGGCGGAAGAACAGTCGCCAACCCTGCGACGCCGCCACCGGCTGGGCCGCCGGCGTGCCGCCGCCGCGCGCGGCCTCGACCGCCGCCGCGAGCCGGGCGAGGATCGCATCGCCCACGGCCTGTGGCGCGTCGCCTTCGACCAGCGCCGCCATATGGTCGCGCGCGGACAGGATCACCGATACCAGCTCGGCGGTCGCGGGCACCTCGCCCTTGCGGACGCGGTCGAACGCGCTCTCACAATGGTGCGTGAACGCGGCCAGCGCGTCGAAGCCGAACATTGCGCCCGAGCCCTTGAGCGTATGCAGCCCCCGGAACACCGCATTGACCAGCGCCATGTCGCCCAGCCGGTGCCCAAGATCGAGCAATCCCTGTTCGACCTGGTCGAGCAGTTCGCCCGCCTCCACCCGAAAAGTGGCTGTCGGATCCTCGTTCACTTGCCGAGCACCTTTTGGGCGACGCGGATCAACTGGTCGGGCTGGAACGGCTTGACCAGCCAGCCGGTCGCCCCCGCCGCCTTGGCCTGCGCCTTCATGTCGGCATCCGATTCGGTCGACAGGAAGATGATCGGCACGCCCGCCTGCGCCGGCTGCTGACGCAGCGCGCGGATCATCTCCAGCCCGTCCATATTGGGCATGTTGAGATCGGTGACGATCATGTCGAACCGCGTGCCCGTCGCCTTGGCAAGCCCGTCGGCCCCGTCGACTGCTTCGGTCACGGCATAACCGGCGCCGGTCAGCGCGATGCGGATCGCCATCCGCAGGCTGGCGCTGTCGTCAACGGTAAGGATCGAGGCGGTCATTGCGCGGAGTCTCCGTGGAACCAGAAGCTGGCGTCCTCTTCGGACGCCGGGGTGAAGCCGGCGCGCGCCAGCAGCGCGCGGAACGGGGCGCCGACCGGGGAGGCAAGCGCGAAGTCGCGGCCGTCATCGCGCGCGGTGCGCCGCGCGGACTCGACCAGTTGCACCACACTGAGATCGGGCGCGGCCACTGCCGACAGGTCGAGCCGGACGGCATCGCTCGCAGCGAAGGCGTGCGACAGATCGTCCGCCAGCAACCCGATCGACGGCAGGCACAGATCGCCGGCCGCGACCACATGGGTGATCGACATGAACTTGCTGCTCCTTGACTGCACACCCGGCCCACGCAGACAGGCCAGGGCGCCAAACGCCCGATTACGCTGCGGATCGCGCCGTCTCGCGCGCCGATCCGCTATCGTGATCGCCGTACGGGCCGAGGTCCTCCCCTGAGACCGAGTTGCTAGCGTGAAGGAGTAAAATGACGATTAACCCGTCATTGGGGTCGTTGCGACGTGTCCGAAGACGATTGACGCGATGTCAGGGACTTGCGCGTTTCCCCACGGTTCGGGGTGGAGGCGCCTGATGCGAATTATTCACCTGACCTGCGCAACCGCTTGTCCGAAAGCCGGCGCATCGCTCGACGGACGCAACCTCGGGCCCCTTGGTCGAATCGTTCGCCATTGCCGGTTGCCGGGCTCGGCAACCAGCGGCGGCGCTCGAGCGAGAGCCGTGACCGTCACCTGCACCCATGATCCGGTCGAACTGTGTCGGTCACAGGCTTTCGTCGCCCCGGACTTGATCCGGGGCCCCGCTTCTTCTTCCGAATGGCGCAAGAAGCGGGATCCCGGATCAAGTCCGGGATGACGGGGAGTTACTCCCCCTTCAGATCGGCGACGATCGGGAAGTGATCGGACGGGTAATGTGCGCCGTCGTGCGTCGTCAGCACCTTGGCCGCCACCGGACGGAAACCCTTCACAAGGATATAGTCGATCCACTTGCCCGCCTCGGGCGTGCCGGTGAAATCGTGGAACGTCCCGCTCGGCGCGTCGGGCGTGCGCGCCAGTCGCGACGCGTCGGTCAGGAAGGTCGTCAGCCGGCGCACCGCCGCGCTGCCGGGCGTGGTGTTCAGATCGCCGGTCAGCACGATCGGCAGCCCCTTTGCGATCACCGGAAGCCGCTCCGCGATCAGCGCGGCGGAGCGATTGCGCGCTTGCTCGTCCTCCGCTCCGCGATGCGGAAAGTGCGTGTCGGCCATCAGGAAGCGGCGCTTCGTCTTGCCGATCGTCTCGAACACGCCCCAGGTGACCATCCGCGGCAGGTTCGCGCCCCAGCTGATCTTGCCCGGCGTTTCGGGGGTCTCGGACAGCCAGAAGTCGCCGCTGCGGATCAGCTTGAGCCGATCGGTGCGGTAAAAGACGCCCATATGCTCGCCCTTGTGCCCGCCGTCGCGGTCGCGCCCGAACCAGCGATAGCCCGGCAGCGCACGGACGATGTCGTCGCCCTGTTTCTGGAGCAATTCCTGCGTGCCGATCACGTCCGGCTTCGCTTCGCGCACAGTCCGCATGAACAGGTCGTGCCGCGCCGGCCAGACGTTGGGGCCGTCGCAATCGCACGCGAAGCGCACGTTGAAGGTCATGACGCGCACGTCCTGCGCCTGTGCGCCACTTGCGGTTACCAGCGCTGCCGCTGCCATTATCAAACGCTTCATCTGCAACCTTTCTTTCTGTCCGTCTCGCTATCCCAGTGCGCTCGTCATTGCGAGCGGAGCGAAGCAATGACGATTGGCGCTGCCGACAAGCTGCAATTGCCGCGCCGCAATCAATTCCACGTCCCGCTCACCGGCGTTTCCGCGCAAGGGATGACGGATGCATGACGACCGGACACGCGCGTCCGGCGTAGAGGGAAGCGAATGTCACGGTTGCTCGATCATCACCGGCTCACCCATCTGCAACGGCTCGAGGCCGAGGCGATCCACATCATGCGTGAGGTGGTGGCCGAGGCGGACAATCCCGTGATGCTCTATTCGGTGGGTAAGGACAGCGCGGTGATGCTGCATCTCGCGCGCAAGGCGTTCTACCCGAGCCCACCGCCCTTCCCGCTGCTGCATGTCGATACGACCTGGAAGTTCCGCGAGATGTACGCGCTGCGCGACCGGATGGCCGCGGAGAGCGGGATGACCCTGCTGGTCCATCAGAACCCTGAGGCGATCGAGCGCCGGATCAACCCGTTCGATCACGGCGCGCTCCACACCGACATGTGGAAGACCGAGGGGCTCAAGCAGGCGCTCGACCATTACGGCTTCGACGCCGCCTTCGGCGGCGCGCGCCGTGACGAGGAGAAGAGCCGCGCCAAGGAGCGGATCTTCAGCTTTCGCACCGCGACGCACGGCTGGGACCCGAAGAACCAGCGGCCGGAGCTGTGGAACCTCTACAATGCGCGCAAGAACAAGGGCGAGAGCATCCGCGTCTTCCCGATCTCGAACTGGACCGAGCTGGATATCTGGCAATATATCCACCTGAACGATGTGCCGATCGTCCCGCTCTATTTCGCCGCCGAGCGGCCGACCGTCGAGCGCGACGGGATGCTGCTGATGGTCGATGACGATCGCTTCCGGTTGTTGCCCGGCGAGCAGCCGGTGCTGCGCTCGATCCGCTTCCGCACGCTCGGATGCTATCCGCTGACCGGCGCAGTCGAGAGCCGCGCGACGACGCTGCCGCAGGTGATCCAGGAGACGTTGCTCACCACCACCAGCGAGCGGCAAGGGCGCGCGATCGACAAGGATGCCGGCGGTGCGGGGATGGAAGTGAAGAAGCAGCAGGGGTATTTCTGATGAGCGATGCACCTGCTCCCCAGCCGGCCTATGTCGTCGACGATCTCGTGGCGCGCGACATCGACGCCTATCTCGACAGCCACCAGCACAAGACGATGCTGCGGTTCATCACCTGCGGCTCGGTCGATGACGGCAAGTCGACGCTGATCGGGCGGCTGCTCTACGATCTCGAAGATGATCTTCGAGGATCAGCTCGCCGCGCTCGAAAGCGACTCGCGCAAACAGGGCACGCAGGGCGGCGAGATCGACTTCGCCTTGCTGGTCGACGGGCTTGCGGCGGAGCGCGAACAGGGGATCACGATCGACGTAGCCTATCGCTTCTTCAATACCGAGAAGCGCAAGTTCATCGTCGCCGATTGCCCCGGCCACGAACAATATACGCGCAACATGGTAACCGGCGCATCGACCGCCGACCTCGCAGTGATCCTGATCGACGCGCGCAAGGGCGTGCTGACGCAGACGCGGCGGCACAGCTACCTCTGCCACCTGATCGGCATCCGCAACATCGTGCTGGCGGTCAACAAGATGGATCTGGTCGGTTACGATCAGGCGACGTTCGATACGATCGTCGCCGATTATGCCGCCTTCGCGCAGTCGATCGGGATCGCCGGTTTCACCGCGCTGCCGATCTCGGGGTTCAAGGGCGACAATATCACCGCCCGGTCGGCGAACACGCCCTGGTATGACGGGCCGACGTTGGTCGAGCATCTGGAAACGGTCGAGGTGCTCGCGTCGGTCGATGCCGACAAGCCGTTCCGGATGCCGGTGCAATGGGTCAACCGCCCGCACCTCGACTTCCGCGGCTTTTCGGGGTTGATCGCGACCGGGCGCGTCGCCGTCGGCGACAGGGTGCGCGTGCTGCCGTCGGGGAAGACCTCGGCGGTGACGCGGATCGTCACGCTCGACGGCGATCTGGCGCAGGCGGTCGCCGGGCAGTCGGTGACGCTCTGCTTCGCCGACGAGATCGACTGTTCGCGCGGCGACGTGATTGCCGCCGCCGAGCAACCGCCCGAGGCCGCCGACCAGTTCGAGGCGACCTTGGTGTGGCTCGACGATGCGGCGTTGCGCGTCGGGCGCGGCTACTGGCTGAAGCTCGGGACGCAGACCGTTTCGGCGACCGTCCAGCAGCCCAAATATGTCGTCAACGTCAACACGCTGGAGCAGCTCGCCGCCAAGACGCTCGACCTCAACGCGATCGGCGTCGCGGAGCTGACCACCGACCGTGCGATCGTGTTCGAGCCCTATGTCGACAATCGCACGCTCGGCGGGTTCATCCTGATCGACAAGCTGACCAATGCGACGGTCGCGGCGGGGATGCTGCACTTCAGCCTGCGTCGTGCGCAGAACGTCCATTGGCAGGCGGTGGATGTCGGGCGCGACGCCCATGCCGCGCTCAAGGAGCAAAAGCCGGCGGTGCTGTGGTTCACCGGCCTGTCCGGCTCGGGCAAGTCGACGATCGCCAATCTGGTCGAGAAACGGCTCCACGCGCTGGGCCGCCACACCTTCCTGCTCGACGGCGACAATGTCCGCCACGGGCTGAACAAGGATCTGGGCTTCACCGAGGCCGACCGGATCGAGAACATCCGCCGAGTCGGCGAGGTCGCCAAGCTGATGACCGACGCCGGGCTGATCGTGCTCACCGCCTTCATCAGTCCGTTCCGCGCCGAGCGCGAGATGGTGCGCGCCATGCTTCCGGCGGGCGAGTTCGTCGAAGTGTTCGTCGACACGCCGTTCGAGGAAGCCGAGCGGCGTGACGTCAAGGGCCTCTACAAGAAGGCGCGCGCCGGCTTGCTCAAGAACTTTACCGGGATCGATAGCCCCTATGAGCGGCCGGAGGCGCCCGAGGTGCGGATCGACACCACCGCCACCACCCCCGAACAGGCCGCCGAGCAGATCGTCGACCTGCTGCTGCGCCGCGCATGACCGGGGAGAGCGATGCCGCGCTGGCGGCGCATCTCGCCGAGGTCGCGGGGGCGCTGCTGCTGACGGTGCGCGACAGCGCGGCGCTGACCGAGAAGGCGCTGGCCAAGGCCGGCGATGCGATCGCCAACCGCTTTCTCGTCGAGGCGTTGCGCGCGCAGCGTGGCGAGGACGGGCTGCTGTCGGAGGAGGAGAAGGACTGCCCGATCCGGCTCGACCGCTCGCGGGTGTGGATCGTCGACCCGGTCGACGGCACGCGCGAATATGCCGAACGCCGCGCCGATTGGGCAGTGCATGTCGGCCTGGCGATCGACGGCGTGCCGACCACCGGCGCGGTCGCCTTGCCCGCGGCCGGGATCGTGCTGCGCAGCGACGCGCCGGTCGCGGTCCCGCCTGCGCCGGAACGGCTGCGGATGGTGGTCAGCCGCTCGCGCCCGGCGCGCGAGGCGGTGGCGGTCGCCGACGCACTGGGCGCGGAGCTGGTGCCGATGGGTAGCGCCGGCGCAAAGGCGATGAGCATCATCCTCGGCCAATCGGACATCTATCTCCATTCGGGCGGCCAATATGAATGGGACAGCTGCGCCCCCGCCGCCGTGGCGCGCGCGCACGGGCTGCACGTCAGCCGCATCGACGGCTCGCCGCTCGTCTATAACTGCGCGGACACGTACATGCCCGACCTGCTGATCTGCCGACAGGAGCATGTCGCCCCGGTGCTGGCGGCACTGGCTCAGGGATGATCGTCATTGCGAGCGTAGCAGAAGCTACCCTCGCAATGACGGCTTGGCCAACTTCCCCGACAGCACCGGCCGCAGCACCAACCCGTTGAGATCGATCGCGGCGTGCACCAGCATCGCCGCCCACAACCGCCCCGACACCAGATACACCAGCGCCAGCAACACGCCCGCGATCACCGTCCCGAGCACGCCGCGCCAGCCCTGATAGCGGTGCGCATAGCCGAACGCCGCCGTCGCGCCTGCAAAGCCGACCAGCGCCGACCCGCTCACGATCGCGATCAGCAACGGCAGCAACAACCGGAAGAACAATTCCTCTGCCACGCCCGCGGTGATCGCGAGCAGCACGCCCCAGCCAAGCTCGGCGCGGCACACCGGCGTGACCGCGCGCAGGTCGCCGAGGGTCACGCGACGTCCGCGCCGTTCGAGCACGGTGGCGATCACGACCCCGCCGAGCGCCCCGAGCGCCAGCGGCTCCCACCCCGGCTGGCCGATCCACGCCACCGCCAGCGCGCGCACCGACAGCAATTCGGGCGGAAAGCGCGCGACCGCATCGAGCCGTCCCAACGCCGCCAGCAGCAAAACCGTGACCGCGCCGAAATGCACCAAGGCGCGCAGCGCCAGCCGCGCGAACCAGCGATGCCGCACCGTCCCCGGCGCGACCGCCGGCGGGCGCGGCCAATAGCCGATGCGCGCACCGTGCAGCAGCAGCGCGAGACTGGCCAGCGCCACCGCCAGCGCCGCGCCGACGGCGATCATTGCCCGAGGCGGTGCTCGCCCTTGACCCAGCGCACCGTGCCCGACGAAGCGCGCATCACGACGCTCTCGGTCGTCATCTTGCCGCCGACGCGTCGCACGCCCTCCAGCAGCGACCCGTCGGTGACCCCGGTCGCCGCGAAGATGCAGTCGCCCTTCGCCAGATCCTTGAGGTCGTATTGGCGGTCGAGATCCTCGATCCCCCATTTGCGCGCGCGCCCGCGTTCGTCGTCGTTGCGGAACAGCAGGCGTCCTTTGAACTGCCCCCCGACGCAGCGCAGCGCGGCGCAGGCCAGCACGCCCTCCGGCGCGCCGCCAGACCCCATATAGACGTCGATCGTCGTGTCGGGGTCGCTGGTCGCGATCACGCCGGCGACGTCGCCATCGCCGATCAGCACCACGCCGCACCCGATTCCGCGCAGCTCCGCGATCAGCGCTTCGTGGCGCGGACGATCGAGCACGCAGGCGATGATATCCTTGGGCTGGACACCCTTGGCCGCCGCGATCGCTTCGACATTCTCGGTCGGGGTACGGTCGAGATCGATGATCCCGGCGGGCAACCCCGGCCCGACCGCCAGCTTGTCCATATAGACGTCGGGCGCGTTGAGCAGGCCGCCCTTCTCGGCGATCGCCAGCACCGCGAGGCTGTTCGGCCCCGACTTGGCGCAGATCGTCGTGCCTTCCAGCGGATCGAGCGCGATGTCGATCGCCGGCCCCTGCCCGCTGCCGACCTTCTCGCCGATGAACAGCATCGGCGCCTCGTCGCGCTCGCCCTCGCCGATCACCACCGTGCCGTCGATATCGAGTTCGTTGAGCGCCGCGCGCATCGCCTCGACCGCTGCGGCATCGGCGGCCTTCTCGTCACCGCGCCCGGTCAGCGTCGAGGCGGCGATCGCCGCCGCCTCGGTGACGCGCACCATCTCCAGCACGAGCACACGGTCGAGAACCTTGCTGGCAGTTGGCATGAGATGTCCTTCTCCTTGGATTAACTCCCGGATAGGCGCGCGACATGACGGTGTCGAGGCATTTTGTTTTACATGTTATACGCGAAGAAAAGCACTGCGCCCATCGTCACCCCGGCGCAGGCCGGGGTCCAGATAGCCCCAAGAACAATGTTTTCAGTTCGTGCGGAAACATGGATCCCGGCCTGCGCCGGGATGACGGAGGTTCTACGCGCTCAATCCCGCAGCAGGTCGTTGATGCTGGTCTTGCTGCGGGTCTGCGCATCGACGCGCTTGACGATGACGGCGCAATACAGCGCCGGCTTGCCGTCCCCGCCGCCGATCGAGCCGGGCACGACCACCGCATAGGGCGGCACTTCGCCGCGGAAGGTCTCGCCGGTGTCGCGGTCGATGATCTTGGTCGACGCCCCCAGATAGACGCCCATCGACAGCACCGCGCCCTCGCCGACGCGCACGCCCTCCGCGACCTCGGCGCGCGCGCCGATGAACGCGCCGTCACCGATGATGACCGGATCGGCCTGCAACGGCTCCAGCACGCCGCCGATCCCGGCGCCGCCGGAGAGATGGACGTTCTTGCCGATCTGCGCGCAACTGCCGACGGTTGCCCAGGTGTCGACCATCGTGCCTTCACCGACATAGGCGCCGATGTTGACGAAGCTCGGCATCAGGATCGCGCCCTTGCCCACGAAGGCGCCGCGCCGCACGACGCTGCCCGGCACCGCGCGGAACCCGGCGGTGCGGAACTCCGCCTCGCTCCAGCCCGAGAATTTGCTCGGCACCTTGTCGAACCAATGGCCCGAACCGGGGCCGTTGTCGATCAGCGCGTTGTCGTTCAGCCGGAAGCTGAGCAGCACCGCCTTCTTCAGCCACTGGTTGACGCGCCAGCCGCCTGCACCGTCCGGCTCGGCGACGCGCGCCTGCCCGGCGTCGAGCAGCGCCAGCGCGCGGTCGACCGCAACGCGCACCTCGCCCCCGGTGGTCAGCCCCAGCTCGGCGCGGTTCTCCCACGCGGCGTCGATCGTGGCGGAAAGCTCGGCGGTCATTGGTCCTCCAAAACAGACTGGACCCACGCGGTGACGTCGGTCACGCGGTGGTCGACATAGGATCGGTCGGCGTCGTGGTCCTGCTCGGACCCGTTGTCCACCCAGACGGTGGTCATCCCGATCGCCTTGGCGGGTTTCAGGTTGCGCGCCATGTCCTCGACGAACAGCGCACGGGTCGGCTCGATCTCGAACGCGGCGCACAGTCCGGCATAGGCGGCGGCGGCGGGTTTGGGGGTCAGGTCCATCGCAACGATGTCGTGCACCGCCTCGAAACTCTGCCCCAGCCCGAGCCGCTCCAGCACTTTGAGCGCATAGGGTCGATCGCCATTGGTGAAGACCAGCTTGCGCCCCGGCAGCCGCGCCAGCGCCGCCGCGAGCGGCGCATTCTCCTCCAGCGCGTCCATTTCGATATCGTGGACATAGGCGAGGAAGGCGTGCGGATCGACGTCGTGATACGCCATCAGCCCGGCGAGCGTGGTGCCATGGCCGAGGAAATATTCCTTCTGCACACGCCGCGCCTCCACCGGATCGACCTTCAGGAAGTCGGCGATGAAAGCGGTCATCCGACGGTCGATATGCGCGAACAGGTCGGCACGCGCCGGGTAGAGTGTGTTGTCGAGGTCGAAGATCCACGTTTCGACGTGCGCAAAGGCCGGGTGCATGGCGCGGGGTGTAGGGGGTTTGACGCCGGGCGTCATCCCCGTCCCGCCGCTCTCCTTCCCGTCATTCTCCTTCTTCTCGTCATTCCCGCGAAGGCGGGAATCCAGAACCTCGGACGTCTCGGCTCTATCGATGGGCCTGCGCGTCTGGATCCCCGCCTCCGCGGGGATGACGGAATGGTGCCGGGATGACGGAAACGCGCGGGGATGACGGAGAGAAGTCCATGAAACCAAGCGGGCACAAACCCCCGCTATCCCTCACCCAACCCGAACTCGGCTGGCACTCGCGCGTCCCCGTCCCCACCTATCTCGCATGACCCGTTATTCCCTTCTCGACCTCGTCCCCGTCACCGAGGGCGGCTCGGTCGCGCAATCGCTCGCCAACGCCGCGGACCTTGCGCGACATGCCGAGCAGCTCGGCTTCAACCGCTATTGGGTGGCCGAGCATCACGGCATGACCGGGATCGCCTCGGCGGCGACCGCGGTGGTGATCGCGCATGTCGGGCATGCGACCAGCCGCATCCGCATCGGATCGGGCGGGATCATGTTGCCCAACTCCGCACCGCTCCAGATCGCCGAGCAATTCGGGACGCTCGATGCGCTCTTCCCCGGTCGCATCGACCTCGGGCTTGGCCGCGCACCTGGCTCGGATCAGCGCGTTGCACACGCCTTGCGCCGTAACCTCTCCAGCGACGCCAATGAATTCCCGCGCGATGTCGTGGAGTTGCAGAGCTATTTCGCCGACGATGGCCGGACCCGCATCACCGCGACGCCGGGCGCGGGCGCCAAGCCGGAGATGTGGATCCTCGGCTCCAGCCTGTTCGGCGCGCAACTCGCCGCGATGCTCGGGCTGCCCTATGCTTTCGCCTCGCATTTCGCGCCCGATGCGCTCGATCAGGCGCTCGACATCTATCGTCGCGACTTCCGTCCGTCGCCGACGCTTGCCAAGCCCTATGCGATGGCCGGGTTCAACGTCTTCGCGGCCGGCACGCATGAGGAAGCCGAATTGCTGGCCAGCTCGCAACAGCAGCAGTTCGTCGCGCTGCGCACCGGCAATCCGGGGCGGATGAAGCCACCGGTGCCGGGCTATCGCGCCTCGCTGCCGCCGCAACATGCCGCGATCCTCGACCATGCGCTGTCGGCAAGCGCGATCGGCACCCGCGACGAGGTCGCGCGCGGCATCGCGGCGTTCGTCGCGCGGACCGGCGTCGACGAGCTGATGCTGACCAGCGCGGTCTACGACCATCAGGCGCGCCGACGCTCGATAGCGCTGGCGGCGGAGGCGATGCAGGAACTGCCGCTCGCGGCCTGAGCCGTCGCCCCTGCGCAGGCAGGGGCCTATGTCTGTAAAGTCCGTTGCGGAGGTCTAACACAGGGACGACGATCCTGTGTCAGCCACTTACCCGGACGACACAGACATGAGCCCCTGCCTGCGCAGGGGCGACGGCGCGTGAACATTGCCGAATGCTCTAATAACGCAGGGGCGACGAAGGACTGGACGCCGCATGGACGCCCGGCTAACCGCACGCGATGGCGCACGTCGGCATCATCATGGGCTCCACCTCGGATTGGGAAACGATGCGTCATGCGAGCGAGACGCTCGAGACGCTGGGCATCGCGCATGAGGCGAAGGTCGTCTCCGCACACCGCACCCCGCAACGGCTGTATGACTACGCAACCGGCGCCGCCGCCCGCGGGCTGAAGGTCATCATCGCGGGTGCGGGCGGCGCGGCGCATCTGCCCGGCATGGCGGCGTCGATGACGCATCTGCCGGTGCTGGGCGTGCCGGTCGAATCCAAGGCGTTGAAGGGCATGGATAGCCTGCTCTCGATCGTTCAGATGCCCGGTGGCATCCCCGTCGGCACGCTGGCGATCGGCAAGGCCGGCGCGATCAACGCCGCGTTGCTCGCCGCCTCGATCCTCGCGCTGTCCGATGACGACTTGTCGCAGCGGTTGCAGGCGTGGCGCGCGAGGCAGACCAACGGCGTCGCGGTCGATCCGGCATGACGGTGATCGTCCCCGGCAGCACGATCGGCATCCTGGGCGGCGGGCAGCTCGGCCGCATGATCGCCAGCGCCGCGGCCGATCTCGGCTATCGCACCCACGTCCTCGCGCCCGATCGCGAAAGCGTCGCGGCGCAGACCGCCTCGTCGCTGACGCGCGCCGATTACCACAACAAGGTCGTGCTCGCCGACTTCGCCGCGCAATGCGACGTCGTCACCTATGAGTTCGAGAATATCGCCGTCGGCCCCGTCCAATGGCTCGCCGAACGCGTGCCGGTCTACCCGAGCCCGCACAGCCTCGCGGTCGCGCAGGACCGTGTGCGCGAGAAGCAGTTCGTTGAACAGGTCGGCGGTCGCCCCGCGCGTTGGCAGGCGGTGTCGTCGCGCGAAGAGATGGACGCGGCGCTCGCGACGATCGGTTGCCCGGCGGTGCTCAAGACGACGCGCTTCGGGTACGACGGCAAGGGGCAGACGCGGCTTCAGTCGCCTGCCGACGCCGATGCCGCGTGGGAAGCGATCGGCGGCCCCGCGATCCTGGAGGCGTTCGTCGAATTCACGCACGAATTCTCGATCGTGCTGGTGCGCGGGCGCGACGGCACGATCACCAGTTACCCCCCGCCGTGGAACGAGCATCGCGACGGCATTCTGCATCGCTCGACGCTCCCCGCCCCCGCGCCGATCGCCGCGCAATGGACCGAGGCGGCGGCGCTCACCGGGCGGATCGCGGACGCGCTCGACCATGTCGGCGTGCTGACCTGCGAGTATTTCGCGAGTGCCGAAGGGCCGGTGTTCAACGAAATGGCGCCGCGCGTCCACAACTCAGGGCATTGGACGATCGAGGGTGCGGCGACCTCGCAATTCGCCAACCATGTCCGCGCGATCTGTGGCCTGCCGCTCGGCGATACCGCCTTGGTCGCGCAGGGTGCGGAAATGGAAAACCTGATCGGCGCGGATTGGGAGCGCTGGCCGGATTTCGTCGCCGCGCGGGATACCTATCTGCACCTCTACGGCAAGCGCGAGACGCGCGACGGCCGCAAGATGGGGCACGTCACGCGATTGACGCGCTGACCGTCCGTCGCGTCATCGCGAGCGTAGCAAGGTCGACAAAGGCCGCCGTGGACTGCTTGGCTACGCTCGCATGACGCCGCACCTCACCCCCGTCGCGCACCTGTAATCATCCGCCGCGCAATCTTGCGCACGCCCTCGTCATCCTTGGTTTCATCCGTCGCCGGATCACCGAGATGGTCGAGGCTTTCCTCGAGATAGTCGAGCAGCCCCGGATGCTTTCCCTCGACATATTCGATCAGCTTGAACAGCAGATGCTCGGTCGCGATTTCGCGCTGGCGGGTCTGCACATGAAGGTCGGTCATCGCTTGCTCCGGGATTGATCGTCACGCCAACCACCGCCACGCGGTTCGCGTTCCGCCTCAATCCAGCTTGACGATCCGCTCGGTCAGCACCGCCACCCTGATCCCGAACCGCCGCGCCTCCAGCCGGTTGGCGAGCGTGCGCCCGTCGGGCTGGAGCGTCAGCGTCTGGCGGATGCGGAAGCCGCCGTCGCTGGTGAACGACAGGCGCAGCGTCGCACCCTCCACCTCGCCGGTCACCGGCCCCCGCGCATCGCTCAACGTCCCCGTATAATGGCCCGGCGTGGTCTGGCGGAGCAGCCAGTGCCGCGCGCGCGGCGGCTTGTCACCCTCGGTCACCATCTGGTCGAGCAGCAACGTTCCATCCGCGCGCATCCGACCCGTGCCACGCACCGTCACTGGCTTTGCCTTGCGCAGGATCACCTTCAGCTGCGCCGTCCCGCGCGTCTGTCCGGCAAAGAAGCGCAACGGGTCGAAGGCGGGGCCGACCGGTGCGGCGGCGAGTGCGAGGGCGATCAACATGGCGCTGTAACGCACAAGAACCCGAACCGCCGCCTTTGTAACGATTTGTGCAATTGATAGTGACTATCATAAGCGACCCGTTTAGGGCGCCCGCATAAGTCGGGGAAACGCAATGAAATCTTGGTTCTTTCTGCTGTCTGCCAGCGCGCTTGGCGTCAGCGCCACTACCGCTTCCGCCCACGAAGCCGAGGTCGCGGCACCGAGCGCTGACGAGCAGCAGGAGGGCGAGGTGGTCGTCGTCGGCAAAAGCTACGGGCGCGAGGTCGGCAAGACGGTGACGCCGCTGAAGGACACGCCGAACACGATCACCGTCATCGATCGCGACCAGATCGAGGCACAGAATCTGTTCACGCTCGAGGATGCGCTCACCGCCACCAACGGCATCACGGTCAGCGGGATCGGCAGCGAGGATCCGTCGTTCAACGCGCGCGGCTTCCCGATCAACAATTATCTGGTCGACGGCGTCCCGACGCAATCGTTCGGCTTCCCCGGCGTCGTGCCGGACCTGTTCTTCTATGACCGGCTCGAGGTGCTGCGCGGCCCCGCCGGCCTCTTCACCGGCGCCGGCAATCCCGCGGGCAGCATCAACCTGATCCGCAAGCGCCCGCTGGAGGCGACGCGCGTTCAGGCGTCGGCGGGCTATGGCAGCTACGACAACGTCCGGCTCGAACTCGACGCCTCGACGCGGCTGACCGATACGATCGGCGTCCGCGCGGGGGCGATGGCGCAGGATCAGGACCAGTTCTTCGACACCGCGCACCGCCGCCGCTGGGGGGCGTTCGCGGTCGGCGAGGTCGCGATCGGCGGACGCACGACGCTGACCGGCGGCATCTATTATGACAGCTTCCAGCCAGCGGTGCAGACCGGCCTGCCCGGCTATGTCGGCGGCGCGGACGGCAGCGACGGGCGGCTGCTCGACGTCCGCCGTTCGACCTATCTCGGCGCCGACTGGAACCGCTTCAATTCGGAGACATGGACCGGCTTCGTCGAGCTGGCCCACCGCGTCAGCGATCGCTGGACGCTGCGCGCGACCGGGATGGTCGCCAACGTCGACCGCATCGACAAATACAGCTATATCGGCAACGCCGCGGTCACCCCGGAGAACAACGGGCTGACCAACCATATCGCATTCCTCGGCGACAATCGTCAGCGCACGCGCTCGTTCGACATCAACGGCGTCGGCAGCTTTCCCGCCTTCGGGCGCGACCAGACGCTGATCCTCGGCATGGACTATCAGGCGCAGGACTATACGTCCTATTTTTCGCGACTGAGCAATTATGCGCGGATCAACGTCTTCGATCCGGTCTATCCCGCCGAGCCGCTGCTCGATCCCCGCGCCTCGTTGCCGCTCTATCCGGTACAGGGGACGAGCGGCGGGCCGTGCACCATCGTCTCGGCCCGCTGCGTCGAGCATGCCTCCGGGGCGACGCGCACCTATGTCGAGCAATATGGCCTGTATGGGCAGATGCGGCTGTCACCGATCGCGCATCTGACCTTGGTCGGCGGCGGGCGTGCCACCTGGTGGTCGAACCATGTCGATACCCTCAACCGGCTGACCGGGGCGGTCAGCGGGCGATCGCAATATGGCTATGACGGCCGCTTCACGCCCTATGGCGCCGTGCTGTTCGACGCGACGCCGAACCTCAACCTGTACGTCAGCTATGCCGACAGCTTCACCCCGCAGGCGCAGCCCGCCGGACGCGCCCGCCCCGATGGTCGGCCGATCGAGCCGCTGATCGGCAATCAGTTCGAGGCGGGCAGCAAGCTGTCGCTGATGAACCAGCGGCTGCTGCTGTCGGTCGCGGCGTACCAGATCACGCAGGACAACCGGCTGGTCAATCCGCCCGAACTGCCCGACGTCGTGCTACAGGCCGGACGCGTCCGCGCGCGCGGCGTCGAGGCGGAGGCGACGGGACAGATCGTGCCGGGCTGGCGGATCAACGGCGGCTATACCCACACGCACACCGAATATCTGGCGGATACCGAGCCGCAGTTCGAAGGCATCGCGCTGATGCCGATCATTCCGAAGCATATGGTCAAGTTCTTCAGCAATTACGCGCCGACCGCCGGCCCCCTGGCGGGCGCGAGCATCGGCGGTGGACTGACGTGGTTCTCGTCGACCTATGGCGGCAATCCGGCGCTCTATGCGGCGAACGGCACGCTGCGCACACGGTCGACGATCGTGCGACAGGAAAGCTATGCGGTGGTCGACCTGCGCGCGGGATACAAGCTGAGCGATCAATGGTCGTTGTCGGTCAACGTCAACAACCTGCTCGACAAGAGCTATTACGCGCGCATCTCGAGCACCGGACGCGGCAATTTCTATGGCGTGCCGCGCACGGTGTTCGGCACGATCCGCTACATGTTTCCGTAATGGGCCGCGAAGAACGGTGCGGCCCTTGCGGACGCGCCGCTGTTTTGCGGGGCCACGCCAGTTGGCAGCGTTGCCGCCAACCTGACCGCGCGCATTTAGTCCATCCACTTAAATCTCGATGAGACCACGTCGAACCGGAACCGTCATTGCGAGCGTAGCGAAGCAATCCAGGGCGTCCTGATCCGGCTCTGGATTGCTTCGCTGCGCTCGCAATGACGATTGGGTCAGCGCCTTGTCATCCTGATCTAGCGCGTGGGTGCAGGCGCGGCATCGATCGCGGCGCCGAGCGGGTCCTTGCCTGCCACCGCCTCGCCGTTCGCGGTGAAGTCGAGCAGCTCGTCGGCGCGCCGGTCGTAGCGCGGCCAGCGGGGCAGCCCGGCACCGTTCGGATCGCCGGTCTTCGCGAAATTGACGACATAGCGGCTGATCGTGCGCGCCATCCGGCGGTCGCGCGCGGTGGTCGCATCGCCATATTTGATCGCGGCGGTATCGAAGAAGAACGGAATGTCGGTCGCGTGCCCGGCCCCCGGCTTACCCAGGCTCTCCGCGGCATAGGAGAAGCGATAGTGATAGGCCGCCGCGCCGGCCGCCGCGATCGCACCGGCGAGCTGCCGCGCGCCGCCGACCATATAGCCGGTCGACCCGCCGATATCGTTGTCGGTCGCCCCGATCATGATCGGCACCTTCGGGAACGCGCCGTAGCGATAGGCAGCGGCGGCATCGACCGCGACGACCCCGTCGGCATAGGGGCTGGCGAAGGTCTTCACGCCCGAGGCCGGGGTGAACATCGCGGCCAGGTTGAGCCCGTCGGTCACGGTATCGGCCGACAGCGCGCGCAGCCTGGCAAGCGCAGCGGGGTCGTCACGCGCGATGCCCTTGCTCGCTGCAAAATCGACACCGATCTTCTCGGTGCCCGCGAGGCCATCGGTGCCGCGGCTCCGTCCATCGCCGCCCGACATCACGATCGCGCGCGCGAACAGCCCGCGCGCCAGCGGCGAGGTGACCATCGTGTTCACCGACATGCCGCCCGCGCTCTCGCCGATGATCGTCACGTTCGCGGGGTCCCCGCCAAAGGCGGCGACGTTGCGGTGGATCCACTGGAGCGCGGCGAGCTGATCCATATAGCCGTAATTGCCGAGCCGCCCCTTATCGGGATCCTGCGCGGTCAGTTGCGGATGCGCGAAGGTGCCGAACCGTCCCAGTCGATAGTTGAAGCTGACGAACATCACGCCCTGCTTGGCGAGATTGGCGCCCGAATAGGTCGGCGGCGACGCGCCACCGTTGACGAAGCCGCCACCATAGATCCACACGATCACCGGCAGCTTCGCCGTGGCACCCGCGGGCTTCCAGACGTTGACGGTCAGGCAATCCTCGGCCGGCGTGGTGCCGAGCGGCGCGGCATCGCTGGGGAACGGCAATTGCATACAGTCATGGCCGTAATCGGTCGCCGGCAGCACCCCCTCCAGCGCGCCGCGGGCTGCGGCGCACGCCAGCGCAAGGGCCCCACCGGTGGCGCAGCGAACGGAATGCCTTTCCAGCTTGCCACGCCATCGGCGGTGCTGCCCGCGACCTTGCCGGACTCGGTCGTCACGGTCTGCGCCTGCGCCGCTCCCGCCGACAAGGCGCTGCCCATCGCCAGCGCGATCATTCCTGCTTTCATCGTCACCTCTCCTGCGCCCGGTGGGCTGCCGTCACGACCACGATCGCACCCGCGCCGTTCACCACAAAGCCTTAAATACAAAAGCGATCGTCTTGAGCATGATGATATGAAATCGCTTCAAGCCGTCATTGCGAGCGCAGCGGAGCAATCCAGAGCGTCCTGGCCATGGCCCTGGATGGCGTCGCTGCGCTCGCAATGACGATACCGGGTAGCCGTGACGTCATCACAATCTGATCCAGGCGACTTGAACCATCCCTGTTTGTACCCCGGCGAAGGCCGGGGCCTAGGTGGGAAGGCTGAGGAGATGGAGTGCGACGCACATCGATAGCGGCCGCCAGCTAGGCCCCGGCCTTCGCCGCGGTGACGCATTGGCTTGGATGGATCACACTCTAAGCTACGAGAGTGCAGGCTTTGCTTGGCATCCACGGTACAGCCGGGCAAACCAGCGGAATGTTGTCATCGCTCCTTTTTCTCGCACTTCAGGCTGCGGCGCCCACCGCCCCCGCGGTGCCCCCGCTCGCCGCGGCAACTGCCTCGGCGGCACCTGCCGCACGATGGCCGGTGCGCGAGGCCGATTACGTCATCAAGGATTTCCGCTTCGCGTCCGGTGAAACCCTGCCGGCGCTGCGCATCCATTACAGCACGCTCGGCCAGCCACATCGCAACGCGCGCGGTGAGATCGACAATGCCGTGATGGTGCTTCACGGCACGGGAGGAACCGGCAAACAGTTCCTCGTTCCGCAATTCGCTGACGAGCTGTACGGTCCGGGGCAGCCGCTCGACATCCGCCGGCACTGGATCATCCTGCCCGACGGCATCGGCCATGGTGGCTCCTCCAAGCCGTCGGACGGGCTGCGGATGCGCTTTCCACGCTACGACTATGCCGACATGGTGGAGGCGCAATATCGACTGCTGCGCGACGGGCTCGGCATCCGGCGGATGCGATTGATCATGGGCACGTCAATGGGGTGTATGCACAGCCTGATGTGGGGCGAGGCGTATCCCGATTTTGCGCGCGCGCTGATGCCGCTGGCGTGCGAGCCGGTGCAGATCGCCGGGCTCAACCGCATGTGGCGACAGTTGCTGATCGACGGCATCAAGGCGGACCCCGCCTGGGCCGGCGGCAATTATCGCGAACAGCCGCTGCAAGGTCTGCGGACCGCGCAGACCGCATTGTTCATCGCGGGTGCCGCCCCGCTCAACCTGCAGAAGCTATATCCGGATCGTGACGCCGCCGCGGCGTTCGCGCAGGAGCGCGTCGCTGCAGCCATCGCACGGCTCGATGCCAACGATCTGATCTATCAGGTGGACGCCTCGCGAACCTACGATCCTTCCGCCAAGCTCGCGGCGATCACCGCGCCGCTCGTGTGGATCAACTCGGCGGACGATTTCATCAATCCGCGCAACCTCGACTATCCGGCGCAGGCGGTTCGCCAGATGAAGAACGCACGCTTTCGGCTGATCCCCGAGACGGCCGACACGCACGGCCACGGCACCCACACATGGGCGGTCAATTGGAAGGCCGATCTTTCCGAGCTGCTGGCGCGGACGGAAGCGGATCGCTGACCGACCCCGCCGGCCGGCTGGGCACGTCATGCGCGGAGACGTGATTGAGCGTGATGACCCAGCGGCCGGCGATCTTGCGGAACAACCGCGTGTTTACGCCCTCCGCCGCGCGCACGGGCCGTTCGAGATGGTAACGGCCCACCAGCATCGCCGCGTCATCGGCGAGCAACTCGACCTTCATGTCGTAGAAGTGCAGCGTGCCGCGCGTCTGCGGTGAGGCACCATAGTCTCGGACATAATGGTCGAGCGTTCCCTGCCAGCCGTCCTGAAACCTGCCGCCGGACACGAAGACGACATCGGGATTGCTGAACCCCTTCATATAGCCGCGGAAATCGCCGCGGTTCCACGCTTGCTCCATTTCCGCGACCACCTTCAGGATCGCGGACCTGTCCTGCGTGGGATCGGCTGCGGCTGGCGATGCCAGCAGGAGCGCCGCCGCAAGCGGCCAAGGTCGTTTCCGCATCATCGGCGCCAGAAAACCGAATTATCCCGGCGAGATCAAGGCCGCTGCAATATCGCGGGGAACGGCGCCTGCGCTGGTCCGGCGGGATCGCGCAGGGCATTGCGGATGCCCGCATCGGCACTGAGCGGGATCGCCATGCCGTCGGTCTTCTCCAGCAACGCGAACAACTTGCCGCTCATCCGCTCGGCCAGTTCCTCATGCCCGGGCCGCGCGACCAGATTGTTGGTCTCGTGCGGGTCCTCGGCGAGGTCGTACAGCTCGTCGATGTCCCAGATGCCGTGGAAGTGCATGTACTTGTACCGATCCTCGCGCAATGCGTGGACGGTGGGCGTCTGCGGGAAATTGCGCTCCCAATAATATTCGTAGAGCAGCTCCCGCCGCCACGGGGCGTTCGGGTCGCGCACCAGCGGCAGCGCATTGCTGCCCGCCATGCCCTCCGGCGCGCGCAGCCCCGCTGCCGCCAGCAAGGTCGGCGCGATATCGATATTCGCGACTACCTGCTCGACGACGCTCCCGGCCGGAAACAGTGCCGGGCAACGCGCGAGCATCGGGATGCGCATCGATTCCTCATAGGCGGTGCGCTTGTCGATCAGCCCGTGCTCGCCGAACATGAAGCCATTGTCGCCGAGGTAGAGGATCAACGTATCGTCCAGCTCGCCGCGCTTCTCGAGCAGGTCCATGATCCGCGCCAGCCCCTCGTCGACCGCCAGCAGCGTCTCCATGTAGCGCTTGTAGTAATCGCCGATGTCGAGCGTGCCGTGATACGGAAAGCCGACCCCGTGCCAGCTGTTGCGCTGGTTCTCGACCCACATCGGCCGCCCCGGCGCGCCGGGCTTCATCGACGCCGGATAGCGGAAGGTTTCCTTGTCGTACCGCCCCTTGTGGCGCTCGGCGGGGATGAATTCGGAATGCACCGCCTTGTGCGCCAGATGCATCATCCACGGCCGCCCCGCCGGGCGCTTGCCGATCCAGTCGAGCGCGTAATCGGTCAGTTCGTCGGTGATATAGCCCTTCTGCGGCACGCGTCGGCCGTCGACGTTCAGCCCGTCGGCGCTGGGCAGATAGCTGCCCTGCCCCTTGAAGCTGACCCAATGGTCGAACCCCGGCTGCGGCGCGTCGCCCTCGTCGCCCATATGCCATTTGCCGATGAACGCGGTGTCATAGCCAGCGGCTTGGAGATATTCGGGATAGAAGACCAACCCCGGCGGGATCGGATGGTTGTTGTCGACCACCTTGTGCTGATGCGCGTACAGCCCGGTGAAGATCGACGCGCGGCTCGGCGAACACAGCGCCGTGGTGACGAAGGCGTTGCGGAAATGCGTCCCCTCGCGCGCCAGCCGGTCGAGCGTCGGCGTCTCGCCGAAATCCTGCGCCTTCATGAAGCCCATCGCGTCATAGCGATGATCGTCGGTCAGCACGACGAGGATGTTGCGCGGGCGCACGCCCGGCAGCTTCGGCAACCGCCGCGAACGCCGCGGTGCCACCCCCGCCGCCGATGACGCCCCCGCCGCCATCGAATACAGCCCGAAAGCGCCGCCGGTCCCGGCCAGCAGCACGCCACGGCGCGTCGTATCGTCGCTCATCGTCAGAAATCCTTGCGCAGCAACAGCCCGGCATAGCGCCGATCGTCGCGCGGCACGAACCGAACCGTGCCCGCGAACGTCCCGTTGGTCAGGAAGCTGGCATAAGGCGTGTCGGCGATATTCTTGACGTACGCGCGCAACTGCCACCCGTCCCCGGGATGGAGCAGCGCGACGCTGGCGTTCCAGATCGCATAGGCGGCCTGGACCGTGTTCGGCGTCTGCGCGAGCGAATATTGCACCTTGCTGCTGAACGTCACGTCGCTTTGCAGCTCCAGCGACAGGCTGTCGGACAGCGCGAAGCGATAGGTCGCATTCTCGAACAGCCGCACCTTGGGCGCATAGGGCAGCGGCTGGCCGTTGATGTTGCAGCTCACCGGCGCGCCGACCGGGCAGTTGAAGTCGCGCACAGTCGCATCGGTATAGGCGCCCGACAGGTCGAAGGTGAGCCCCTGGTCGGGCGCAGCGTCACGTCCGCCTCGACGCCGCGCGACCGCACCGAACCGGCGTTGATCAGCCGCGTCACCGGCGCGCCGCCGACGGTGTCGGTGAAGTTCGCCTGATACCCGTTGAAGTCGGTGGTGTAGACCGCCACCGCATAGCTCAGCACACGGTCGGCGGTGCTGCCCTTGATCCCGCCCTCGTAGGAGTTCGACGTCTCGGCGCTCAGCGGCACCTCGTCGAGCAATGTCGTCGCATTGAGCGAGCGCATGTTGAAATAGACGTTGTACGCCGGCCCCTTATAGCCGCGCGAATAGGTGAAATATGTCTGCGCATGTTCGCCGAGATCGAGTTGCAGGCCGAGGCGATAGCTGTCGCCGCGCGCATCGGTGCTGCCCTTCGCATTGTGATAGGCGCGGATACCGGGGCGATCGAGCGATGCCGCCCCGCTGTTGGTCGGATCGTTGCTCGACGTGCGGACGTGATAGAAATCGAGCTTGTCCCATGTCGAGCGATAGCCGGCGATCGCGCGGAAATGCTCGGTGAAGTTGACGTTCGCCTCACCGAACAGCGCGTAATTGTGGTTGGTGATCCCGTAATTCGCGACCCCGGTGGTCGTGGTCTGCGTCGTCCCCGCAAGGGTCGTCAACGCGCGCTGGTAGCGCTCGTCGGTCTGCGCGCGCAGGTAATAGGCGCCGAGCACGTAATCGATCAGCCCGCCGCGCGGCGAGGTCAGCCGCAGCTCCTGCGAGAACTGGCGGCTGTCGACGCTTCCGTCATCCCCCCGTTGGGAAGGTCGCGGTCAGCTGCGCGAGCCCGTCGTAATCCTGCCGCTGATGGTTCAGCCATTGCCGCCACGCGCTGATCGAGGTCAGCTGATAGTCGCCCAGCGAAAGATCGGCGGTCAGCGACCCGCCATAATTTTCGTCGCGGACGTTGGTATCCAGATCGGTGGCCAGCCGGCGATTGCCCGGCCCTGCGACGATCCCCCGCGCGGCCAGCGCAGCCGCGAGCGGCGCGGAGTCGGTGATCGCGCGCGTCGGATAAGCGATCTGCTGCGTCGATTGATAGACGCCCGCCACCGTCTCGCGCGTGTTGAGATAGTCGCCGATCGCGGTCAGCTTCAGCGCGTCGAACGGTGTCACCACCAACTTGCCCCGCGCGCCCCAGCGGCGCGAGCCATTGGCGTCATGCCCGGTCACCACGTTGCGCAAATTGCCGTCGAAGTCGCTGTAGAGCCCGCCGATCAGCGCCTGCACCTTGCCCGGTACGATTGCGCCCGACACGCCGGCCTTGATGCGATATTCCTGATCGGTGGTCGCCCCCGCCTCGCCGAAGGCATGGAATTCGTCGGTCGGGTTGCGGGTGACGATGTTGACGACGCCCGCCGAGGCGTTCTTCCCGAACAGTGTCCCCTGCGGCCCGCGCAGCACCTCGATCCGCTCGACCTCGCCCAGATCGAGCGTCGACTGGCCGGGGCGCGTCAGCACCACGCCGTCCAGTACCGTCGAAACCGATGGCTCGACCCCCGGTGAGGTGGTGATCGTGCCGATACCGCGGATGAAGACGGTGCGGTCCTTGTTCGACGCCCCGCTGCGGAAGCCGACCGACGGGATCGACGCCGCGATCCGTTCGAGATTGTTCAGCTGCCGCTCCGCCAGCGATTTGCCGTCCACCGCGGTGATCGCGATCGGCACCTGCTGGAGCGACTCGTTACGAAAGCGCGCGGTGACGACCACGTCGCCGTCTGCAGCGGGCTTGGCGGGCGCCTCGGTGGTCGATGCCGGCGCCTCCTGCGCAGCGGCGGGAAGGGCGAACAGCGAAAAGGCAGTGGTAGCAAGCAGCACGGGCAGGCGTCGGTCGATCATCTGGTCCCCTTTCAGATCACCCGAATGTTAATACCTACTTCGTCCATCGGGTATAAAGAAGCGCATCGCAGCTACGCAGCCCGCCTTTAGGCATGTGCGCGGGCGCCAATGCCCTCGCCCCTGGACAGGGGAGAGGGATAGCGGAGCTTGCCAGCTTTGCTGGCTAGCGCAGCTTGGGTGAGGGTTGAGCGAGCCGCAGGCTCGCGCGCTCGCCTGCGCGAGCGCCCCCTCACCCAGCGTCGACCAAGACTTTGCTGCGCAAAGCCTGAGGCAAAACACGGCCCGTCGATCATCACCGCAGCGACCATCAACCCTCCCCCTCAACCGGCACCAGCCGTGGCAGCAGCAACTGGATCCAGCCCCACGCCGCCAGATAGGCGACGCTGGCGAACAGCAGCAGCGGCAGATAGCCCAGCCCCGCCGCGAGCGTCAGCCCGGCGATCTTGGCGATCGCGACCCCGCCCATATTGCCGCAGAAAGCGCCGAACGCCGTGACGCGCCCGACACGCTGTTGCGGAACGATGTCGGCGATCATCGCGAAGACGTTGGTCGAGAACGCCTGATGCCCCGCCAGCGCCAGCGCCATCAACAGGACCGCGACCGGGTAACTATGCGTCAGCAACGCGAGCGGGATCGGCGTCACCGCCAGCGCTCCGCCCAGCAGCAGCCCCTTGCGCACGCGATTCAGCGATGCGCCGCGCCCCAGCAATCGGGTCGGGATCGCACCGCCCAGCAAGGAGCCGATCGCCGCCCCGCCATAGGCCAGCGCCAGCGGCACGCCGAGCGCCACGCCCGACAGCCCGAACTGGCGGTGGAAGAAATCGGGAAGCCAGAACAGCAGCAGCCACCATGTCGCGTCCGACAGCAGTTTGGCGCCCGCGACCGCCCAAGTCCTCCGGTCGCGCAGCATCGGTGCGGAGGGCAGCGGCGACGCGGCGTCCTTGACCTTCGGCGCGGCGAAGGAGACCCCGCGCGCCGCGACCAGCCATGCCAGCGCCCATAGCAGCCCGACCACGCCGACCGCGACGAACGTCCCGCGCCACCCCAGCGACAGGCCGAGCAACGGGATCGCGAGAGGGGCGAGGATCGCGCCCAGACTGTTCGCGGCATTCCCGGCCCCGAACCCGGTCGAGCGCCAGCGCGGCGGCAGCACCGCAGTGATCGTCTTGATGCCCGTCGGCGTTCCCATCGATTCGGTCGCGCCCAATGCGACGCGTACCGCGACGAACTCGGTCATCGAACGCGCCCAGCCATGCAGCAGCGCCGCGACGCTCCACGCCGCGACCCCGACCGGGTTGGCCCAGCGCACGCCGAGCCGATCCGCGATCCAGCCGCTGAACAAAAAGCCGACCGCCGCCCCGCCCTGGAACCACGCTGCGAGCGTCCCGTAATCGTTGTCGCTCCAGCCGAGATCGCTGGCGATCACCGGCTTCAGCACCGCGATCACCTGTCGATCGACGAGGTTGAGCACGCCCGCGGTAATGACCAAGGCAAACAACAGGCTGCGGTGCCGCCCGCTCAGTTCCGCGACATTCTTCATGCAGCCAGCATGGCGGTCGCGCCACCGGCTCAACGAGACACTTTCTCTATCGCGCCGCCAAGCGGGTCACAGCACCAGCGGCGCATGGTCGATCCGCGGCAGAACGTGGCGCGCGAACAGATCGGCCTCGGCGGCATGCGGATAGCCCGACAGGATGAAGGCATCGATCCCGGCGGCACGATACGCCTGCAATTTGGCGAGCACCTGATCGGGATCGCCGACGATCGCCGCGCCGCAGCCCGATCGTGCGCGGCCGATTCCCGTCCACAGGTTCGCCTCGGCATAGCCGTCATCGGCGCCCTCGCGCAGCTCGGCCTGCCGCCGCACCCCCGCCGATTGCGAGTCGAGCGAGCGCGCCCGGATCGCCGCGCCGGTCGCGTCGTCCAGCTTCGACAGCAGCCGGTCCGCGGCGGAGCGCGCCTCCGCCTCGGTCTCGCGCACCACGACATGCACGCGATAGCCGAAGCGCAGGGTGCGCCCATGGCGTGCGGCGCGCGCGCGCAGGTCGGCGACGATCCCGCGCACGCCCTCCATCGTGTCGGGCCACATCAAATAGACGTCCGCGCCCTGCGCCGCCGCCTCGCGCGCCGCCTCGGACAGCCCGCCGAAATAGAAGGACGGGCAGCGCCCCGACACCGTCGTAACCCGCGGGGGATCGAGCCGGAGCTTCCAGAACTCGCCGTCATGATCGAGCGGCTTGCTGTCCAGCAAGGTGCGCAGGATGTGCATCGCCTCGACGGTCCGGGCATAGCGCGGCGCGCTGTCGAGCGTCTCGCCGGGCAGGTCGCTGGAGATGATGTTGACGGTCAGCCGGCCGCCCAGCATCCGGTCGATCGTCGCGATCTGCCGTGCCAGCTGCGGCGGCCAGCTTTCGCCGATCCGCACCGCCATCAACAGCCGCATCCGCCGGAGCAGCGGCGCGATCCCCGCGGCAAAGGCGGTGGTGTCGATCCCCAGCGCATAGCCCGAGGGGAGCAGGCAATTGTCATACCCTGCGGTCTCGGCCTGGAGCACGATGTCGCGGCAATGTTCCCACGTCGACCGCAGCGCCGGGTCGGGCACCCCCAGGAACTCGTAATCGTCGTCGCACAGGGCGGAGAACCAGCTGATCTCGCACGGTCCCGGGGTCATCGTCACGGTATTGCGCTCCATCGGTGTCGGGCAATGCTCATGACAGCCCGTCGCAGCGGTCGCCAGATGGGCCGGCTTTGGCCCCGTAAAGCTTTGCCCTGTTGTCGAGCGCCCATCATCGGCGGGAAAGCGCCCGCTGGCAAAGGACGAGGACCGACGATGACGGCAAAAATCCGGTACGGCGTGGTGGGCACCGGCATGATGGGGGTCGAGCACCTCCGCAACATCGCGCTGCTGCCCGATGCCGAGGTCGTCGCGATCGTCGATCCGGTCGCCACCTCGCTCGGCTGGGCCAGGGACGCGCTCGGCGACCGCGCGGCTGCGGCCGAGAGCTTCGACGACGTGTCAGCCTTCGCGCGCGCCGCTCGGGTCGACGCGATCGTCGTCGCCTCGCCCAATTACACCCACCGCGCGGTGCTGGAGCCGCTGTTCGGGATGGACGCCGCGATCCTCTGCGAGAAGCCGCTCGCCACCACGTTGGCCGACGCGCGCTGGATCGTCGAGCGCGCCGCCGCGCATCCGCGTCCGTTCTGGACCGGGATGGAATATCGCTTCATGCCCCCCGCCGCGGCGTTCATCGAGCAAATCCATGCCGGGCGGGTCGGCACGCTCAGGATGCTCTCGATCCGCGAGCATCGCTTTCCGTTTTTGTCGAAAGTCGGTGACTGGAACCGCTTCGCCCGCAACACCGGGGGCACGATGGTCGAGAAATGCTGCCACTTCTTCGATCTGATGCGCCTTATTATCGGGTCGGAAGCGGTACGCGTCTATTGTTCCGGTGCGACGGACGTGAACCATCTCGACGAACTGTACGACGGCAAGCGACCCGATATCATCGACAACAGCTTCACCACCGTCGATTTCGCGAACGGTGTTCGTGCGATGCTCGATCTCTCGATGTTCGCCGACGGTGCCGAACACCAGGAAGAAATGTCCGCCACCGGTGACGCAGCCCGCCTCGACGTCCTGATTCCGCCCGGAGATCTGGTATTTAGCCCGCGTGTCGGTTTCGGCGGCACGAAGCGTGTCGAGCGCACCCGCGTCGCGGTCGACCCTATCGCGCGCGCCGCCGGCAGCCACGAAGGCGCCTCCTTCTACCAGCACCGCGCCTTCGCCGCAGCAGTACGCGGCGACAGTCTTGTACAAGTAACGGCCCTCGACGGCCTACGCGCCGTAGAGATCGGCGTTGCTGCCGAAATCAGCGCCCACGAACATCGTGTCGTCGAGATCGCAGAACTAGGTGACCTGAACTAACGATATACGGGCTATTCAGCGCTGCTTCTTTGTGATCGTCGCGGTGAAGTCCGGGTCTTTCTTCGCGACCCAGTCGACGAACTTGCGCACATTGGGATTGTCCAGCAATCCGGCGACGTTCGTGCCATGTCGCTGCAGCTCGGAATTGGTGAAATTGGCCACCAGTGTCTGCTGGCAGATCGAGTGCATCGGCACGACATCGCGCCCACCCCGGCTTTTGGGCACGGGATGATGCCACACGATCGTCTTGCCGGTCGGTCGGCCACAAAGCCAGCACGGCACCGGAGCGGCCGGGGCGTCGTCTTCCGCGGGCAGGTGATCGTAGGGATCGTATTTTGAACGTCTGGCCATAGCTCGATCTGGATTGCTTGAATGGCGCGGTTGTAGCGAAACGAAGCGCCCTATCATACGGGAAAGCGGCGCGATCGGCGCACCAGCGTCGCGCGGCAGCAGCAGGTGAGCCAGTCCATGGCCATCGTCCTCGCCCGGTCCTAGACCGGCGTGATGGAAAGGCTTCTCCGGCGCGCGCGCCATCCGCTCACTCTGGCCCTGATGCTGACCTCCGCCGCGGCAGCACCCGATCCGGCGATCGGCCGGTGGCGAGCACAGGCGGCGCGGGTGACGATCACCCGCGACGATTGGGGCATCCCGCACATCCATGGCCGCACGGACGCCGATGCGGTGTTCGGCATGTCCTACGCGCAGGCCGAGGACGACTTCGCGCGCGTCGAGGCCAATTACCTCACGGCGCTCGGGCGAACCGCGGAGGCCGATGGCGAAGAGGCCGTCTGGGCGGACCTTCGCCAGCGGCTGTACGTCGACCCAGACGAGTTGCGCGCGCAATACACCGCCAGCCCGGCCTGGCTGCGCGCATTGATGGATGCCTGGGCCGACGGGCTCAACTTCTATCTGGCCGAACATCCCGGCACAAAGCCGCGCGTGCTCAGCCACTTCAAGCCGTGGATGGCACTAAGCTTCACAGAGGGGAGCATCGGCGGCGATATCGAGAGGATTTCGCTGTCCGACCTCAAGACCTTCTACGGTCGGCCGACCCCGCCCAGCCCCGAAGAACGTGGCACGATCCCGCGCGAGCCGTCCGGCTCCAACGGCATCGCCATCGCACCCCGGCTGACCCGCGATGGCCGTGCATTGCTCCTCATCAATCCGCACACCAGTTTCTATTTTCGGTCGGAAGCGCAGGTGTCGAGCGACGAGGGCCTGAACGCCTATGGCGCGAGTACCTGGGGGCAATTCTTCGTCTATCAGGGCTTCAATGCGCACGCTGGATGGATGCACACGTCCTCGACCGTCGACAATGTCGACCAGTTCGTCGAGGCTGTAGCACGACGCGGCGACGGCTGGATCTATCGCTACGGGCGCGAGACTCGCCGCGTCACCGAACGCCCGGTGACGATCCGCTTCCGCGCAGCCGACGGCAGTCTGCGCGAGCGCCGTTTCACCACATGGCGGACGCATCACGGCCCGATCGTGGCAGCGGAGGACGGCCGCTGGGTCGCGACCGCCTTGATGTGGCGGCCAATCCCCGCTCTCGAGCAAAGCTGGTTGCGCACCAAGGCGATCGACCTCGCTGCCTATCTGAAGGTCGCCGAGCGGAAGGCCAATTCATCGAACGACACGCTGTTCGCGGACGACACGGGCGCGATCGCGTTCCTGATGCCGCAATTCATGCCGATCTCGCGACGATCGCTTCGATTACACGCGTCCGGTCGACGGCAGCGATCCCGCGACCGACTGGCGCGGGCTGCACGCACTTGCCTCCCTGCCGAGCGTCGTCGATCCGCGGGTCGGCTGGGTGCACAACACCAACGACTGGCCGTGGAGCGCCGCTGGCCCGGACAGTCCACGCGCAACCGACTATCCCCGCTACATGGATCAGGTCGGCGCCAATGCGCGCGGTGAGCACGCCGACCTGCTCCTGACCGGCAAGCACGGCTGGACGCCCGAGCGATTGCGCGCTGCCGCCTATGACTCCTATCTGCCCGCCTTCGCCCGCTTAATTTCCGAGCTTGTCGCGGCGTGGCGCGCGCTACCGGCCGCCGACCCGCGCCGCCGCACCTTGGCCGCGCCGATCGCGATGCTGTCGCGCTGGGATCATCGGTGGCGTTCTGATTCCGTGGCAACCAGCCTCGCCGTATTCTGGGGTGACCAGCTCTGGAGCGAGGTCGGCAGCTTCGCGCAGGCCGAGCGGATGAACGTGCCCGACTATATCGCGCAACGCGTCGATGCCGCTACGCGGCTTGCCGCCCTGGAGACGGCGGTCGAGCACCTGACACGCGATTTCGGCACTTGGCGATCGCCATGGGGCGCGATCAATCGCTTCCAGCGCTTGGATGATATGTTGCAGCCGCACTTCGACGACGCACGGCCATCCACGCCCGTACCCTTCACCTCCGCGCAATGGGGCAGTCTGGCATCGTTCGGCGCGAAGACCTGGCCGGGCACCAAGCGTTATTACGGCACGAGCGGGAACAGCTTCGTCGCGGTGGTCGAATTCGGTCGGCGCGTGAAGGCGAGCGCGATCATGGCTGGAGGGCAAAGCGGCGACCCGGCCTCGCCCCATTTCGCCGACCAGATCGACCGCTACGCCTCCGGGCGGCTGCGTCCGATCTATTTCTACCCGGACGAACTCACCGGCCATGTCGAGCGCCGCTACCATCCCGGCACGGATTAGCCGCTGTCCTGGACGCGAAATGGCGGACCGAGCTATTGAGCGCTTGGCAGCTTCATACCGAGCAAGATCAGGCGATCGCCTGTGATCCCGAACCAATGCGGCACCCCCGCCGGGATCAGGATCACATCACCCGCCCGAAGCGATCGAGACGTGCCGCCCTCGATCCGGTCACCGTCGACCAGCCCTACTTTGCGAGTGACCGGCGCGATCAACGTGCCGCCCGACAGAAGCGTCCCCGCGCCTTCCAGAACGATGGCATATTCGGCTTCGGCCGGATGCACTGCCGGCCGCCCCGGCTTTTTCCACACCTCGATCGCCGCGACGCGTGAACCATCGCGGACAAGCGGACGCCAGGCGAAGCCCTGATCGGGCTTCATTTCCTCAAGCATCGTCGCAATCTGTGCGCGAACCGCGGCGTTGCTCGCGAAATTCGTGGAGGCGTCCGCATGATTTTCGCCATTTGCCTGCGCTACGGCAGCCGTGGGGCCGATGGCCTCCGCTCCCGACGCGAACAGCAATGCCATCACGATTCTGCTGCCGATCATCCGCATCTGCGCCTCGCCTTTGTAGGCCAGCAAGTTTGCACCAGTGACGGGTCGGGACAATAGAAGTAATTGCATTTGCACGGTTTCTACGACCAATTTGCCACGTCGCCGCGGTAATGGCCCGGCTGGATCGTGGAGAGGAAAGACGTATGCGAGCAGCCCTGATCGCGGCAGCCATCGCCGCTACCGGGTCAACCGTCGCCGGCGCCGCGCCGCCCCCTCCACAACCGATCGCAGCGCGTCCACCAACGCGGCTACAGGGTCCGTTCGAACTGCACTCGCGTATCTACCCCGGCACGGTGCGACGCTATTGGGTGTACGTACCCGCTGACTACGATCCCGCCCGACCGCCGAACCTGCTGGTGTTCCAAGATGGACAGCGCGCGGTGAACCCGGACGGCACGCTTCGTCTTCCGGCAAAGCTGGACGATCTGATCCGCGAACGCGCCATACCGTCCACGCTGGGCATCTTCGTGACGCCCGGCCATCGCGCCGCTCACTATCCAACCGACCTCGGCATGAACAATCCCGACCACCGCGTCGAAGAATATGACTCGCTTTCCGATGACTATGCGCGGGCGACGCTGGACGAAGTGCTACCGGCCGTCGCGAAACGATGGCATTTCACGAGCGATCCGCGACGTCGCGCGATCGGCGGCACCTCCAGTGGTGCGATCGCCGCATGGACGGTCGCGTGGCGGCATCCCGATGCGTTCGGCAACGTCCTGAGTTTCATCGGAAGCTACACGTCCATCGGGCTCAAGCTCGCTCCGAACGGCAGGCCACTCGCTTACGGTGGCGACACCTACCCCGGCCTGATCCGCAAATCGCCGGTCAGGCCGCTGCGCGTCTTTCTTCAGGATGGTCGCAACGACCTCGACAATGAGCATGGCAATTGGTTTCTCGCCAACCAGCAGATGCTGAAAGCCTTCGACTGGGCAAATGCACAGGCCGCGGCGGAAGGAAGCGCGGGGGCTCGCTACGACATCAATCACGTGTGGACCGATGGCGCGCATTCAGACGTCGACGCGGGCACGCTGCTGCCGGATGCGCTCCGCTGGATCTGGCGCGATCAGGGAGTGCGGTAATCAGGGCAGAAGCGGCGGCGCGGGATCACGGCACGCTGGCATGCGGGTAAGTCAGGGATCGCCTTTCCCTTGAAAAAGCCAGAGTCGAGGCCATCTTACGCTCAACATCAACAACGGAAAGGAGGTGGTCGAATGTCTCATTGTCATACGCCGGCATCGGCGAAGGGTGAGCGGATGATCGCTTCGGCGGGTCGTGTCCTCGCCTGAACAACCGCCGGCTTCGGCCGACAATGGAAGGGCCGCTCCTCAAGGGGCGGCCCTTCGCTTTAAAGGCACGCCGAATGCGTGATCTCTTCGATGCGCCGCTTCTTCCCGGTCTTGTAGCCGCGGACGATTTCGTCCCGGTGGCCGAGGAACGCGACCTTGCTGCCGCTATCGATACGCTCGATCTCCTGCCGTTCCGCTTCCAGGGCTGGGAAGGCAAACGGCTGACGCACAGCTTCGGCATCCATTACGACTTCGACAAGGGCGCGCTTGCCGCGACCGAACCGATGCCCGACTGGCTCGCGCACGTTCGTGATCGCGCCGAGCGCTTTGCCGGCCTGCCGCCCGGCACCCTGCGACAGGCGCTGCTGATCCGGTACGATCCGGGCGCGGGGATCGGCTGGCATCGCGATCGGCCCCACTTCGAACATGTGGTCGGGATCTCACTGGGCGCGGAGGCGGCGATGCGGTTTCGGCGTCGTACGGACAGCGGATTTCTGCGCCGCACGCTGCCGCTGCCCGCGCGCGGCATCTACCACCTTCATGGCGAGGCGCGGTACGATTGGGAGCACAGCATCGCGCCCATGGAGGAAACACGCTGGTCGATCACGCTGCGCAGTCTTTCCGAGCGCGGCCGAACGGCTATGGGGTTGCCATGACCCGATGGTTGCACAGTGCCAATGAGACGCCGACTTCGTCGTCATCGACGTCGAAACCGCGTGCTCGCGCGTCAGCAGCATCTGCCAGGTCGGCATCGTTGGATTTCGCAACGGGCGCGAGGTGTTCGCGTGGGAGACACTGCTCGATCCCTGCGACGAATTCCACCCGATGAACAGCCGCATCCACGGCATCGCCGAGCACCACGTCATCGGCCAGCCGACCTTCGCGCACGTCCATGCCGTGATCAACGGGCATCTGTCCGGCGCGATCACGGTGGCGCATTCGATGTTCGACAAGGGCGCGCTCGCGGCGGCGTGCCGTATGCACGCTTGTGCCGAGATCGAGACGATGTGGCTCGACAGCGTTCGCGTTGCGAAACGGGCTCCCAATCACAAGCTCGGCGGCCTCGCGCGCTTTCTGGGCGTCGAGCATCGCCATCATGACGCGCTGAGCGATGCGCGCGCCGCGGGATGGGTGATCGTGCGGGCGATCGAGCATACGGGCCTGTCGCTCGACGACTGGATGGCGCCCACCCGACCACCCGGTCCGGCCCCACGAGCCGCGGCCTCTGGTCCACTCTCCGGCGAGCGTGTCGTCATCGTCGGTGAGCCGCGCGACGGCCCATTGGCGCACGCCGTCGCGGCGGCGGGCGGCGTTGTCCGAAGCTCGGTCGGCAGCACGACCACATTGGTGGTGATCGGCGGCGATCCGCGGTTCGAGACATGGCTGCGGACCGATCCGCAGGTGCGGAAGGCCGAACAAGCGATCGGCGCAGGACAGCGACTCACCATCGTCACCGCCCGCTCGCTTGATCTTATGGCGTTCGCTTTGCCGCGCTCACCGAAAATTGCGCCTGCTCCGCCGGGCATTAAGCCGCCATGCCACGCAAGCTGAAGGTCTTCCGCACGCCGATCGGGTTCCACGACGCTTATGTGGCGGCATCCAGCCGGAAGGCGGCGTTGCAGGCATGGGGTGCGGACGTCGATCTGTTCGCGCGCGGCGCGGCTGAAGAGGTCAGCGACCCGGACTTGATGAAAGAGCCGCTTTCCAGACCGGGCGAGGTCATGCGCAAGATTCGCGGGACGAGGGAGGAGCATCTGGCCGCGCTGCCCGACACCCCCAAGCGCACGAGCAAGAAGTCGGCCGATACCGCCAGCATGGCACCTGCCAGGACCAAGGCGGCACCCACAAAGAAGACGAAGCCGCGACCGTCCCGAGCGCGGCTGGATGCGGCGGAACAGGCGATCGACGAAGCCGACCAACGATATGAAGCGGCCCGCCGCGACCTTGCGGATCGGGAGGCGGCGCTGCGGGCGGAACGCCAGGCACTGGATGCGGATCACGACCGGGAGCGCCAGCATCTCGATAAGGCGCGGGCAGATGAGGACGGTCGCTACAAACGTGCTGTGAAGAGTTGGCGCGAAGGCTGACTGCGCCGCTCCTCTCCCTTACGAAACGACACCTATGCTGGCGCGTTTGTTGCCCATGACCATGCCAATCCTTCTTTCCGTGCTTTCCTTGGCGGCCGCGACCCCGACGAGCCTTTCGGCATTGCAGTGGGAGAAGCGGGTCCTGCTCATTTCGGCACCCGCCGAGCAGGATCGCTGGCTTCACGAGCAGCGTCTCATCATGACGCGCTGGAAGGCAGCGGCCGAGGATCGCGACCTCCAGGTGATCGAGATCATCGGCGAGAAAGTAACCGGCGTCAGCGATGCCCCCGCCATGCTGCGCAAGCGCTTCAACTTGCCGAGCGACCGCTTCTCGGTGGTCCTGATCGGCAAGGATGGCGGACTCAAGATGCGCCAGACGCGTCCCATCGCTGCGGCGCTTCTCGAGGAGACAATCGACGCGATGCCGATGCGCCGGCAAGAAAAGCGCTAGTCGCGGCCTTGACTATCCCGTTGGGAGCGAAGGACCACCGAGATAGGGTGCCGCCCACTGCAATCCCTCGCGGGTGTCACCCGCCGGCGCATATTCGCAGCCAATCCAGCCCTCATAGTTCATCGACGCAATTCGGTCGAACAGCCACGGGAAGTTCAGCTCACCGGTGCCCGGCTCGTGGCGGCCGGGATTATCGGCGATCTGGATATGCCCGATCTGCGGCAGCAGCCGTTCGATCGTTCGTGCAACGTCGCCTTCCATGATCTGCATGTGGTAGACGTCATACAACAACCGCACGTTGTCGCGCCGGACGGCGTCGATCACGTCAAGCACCGCATCGGTACGATCATAGAAATAGCCCGGCATGTCGATGCGGGTATTGATCGGCTCCAGCACAAGCATCACGCCGTCCGACGCCACTCGATCCGCCGCCAACCGAATGTTGACGATCAGCGTGTCGGACCATTGCGCCCGATCGGCATCCTTGGGGATCTTACCCGCCATCAGGTGTAGCGTCCGACACCCTGTCGCGCGCGCATACGTCAGCGCGAGATCGACACTCTGCGCAAACTCCGCTGTCCGCGCCGGATCGGCGGCAAAGCCACGCTCGCCCGCTGCCCAATCGCCCGGCGGTAGATTGAACAAGGCGACGGTCAGGCCATGCCGCCGTGTCGCTTCGGCTATCGCTTCGGGCGGATCGGCATAGGGCGAGACGAATTCCACCGCCTCGAAGCCGGCTTCCGCCGCAGCGGCAAAGCGGTCGAGGAAGGGCAGTTCGGTGAACAGCATCGTCAAATTGGCGGCCAGTCGCGTCATGCGTGCATCTCCTGCGGCAGCACCAGCACTGCCCTGAAATCATTGACGTTGGTCCGCGTCGGCCCGGTCAGCAGCAGATCATCGAGCGTGTCGAACAGCGTGGCGCTGTCATGCGCGGCGAGAAAGGCATGGGCATCCAAAGCCGCCATCGCTGCACGGGCGATCGTGTCCGGCGCGATCAATGCTCCGGCAGCGCGGCTCGCACCATCCTCACCGTCGGTGTCCGCGGCGAGCGCCCAGATACCGGCTTGGCCACCCAGCGCACAGGCCAGCGATAGCGCGAACTCGGTGTTGCGGCCGCCACGCCCGCAGGCGCTTCCCGCGAGCGTTACCGTGGTCTCGCCGCCGGACAGGAACACCGTCGGCACCGCGACGCCTGCCAGCGCCAATCGCGCCATCTCGGCACCGAGCGCATGGCTTTCGCCTTCCAGATCGTCGCCCAGCATGACGGGCGACAAGCCCATGGACCGGGCCGCGCCAGCGGCGGCGGTCAGCGCGGCGGCGGGGGTGCCGATCAGCCGGAAGTCGGCCTTCGCGACCGTGGGCGAAGACGCGACCGGCGCGAGCAGCCGTTCCGCTACCGCCGACGGCAATTGATGCCCAAACAGCCCGACCACATGGCTGAGATCAGCATCGGCGGTCGGGTCCGGTACCGATGGCCCCGAAGCGATCGCCGCGACATCGTCGCCGGGGATATCGCTGATCCCCAGCGTCACCACGCGCGCTGGCTGCGCGGCGGTGAGCAGCTTGCCCCCTTGATCGCCGACAAGCGCCGCCGCACCATGTTCATCGTTCGGATATCCAGCCCCGAGGCGAGCAGCAGGCGGCTCACCTCCTGCTTTTCCGCCAGCGTGATGCCCGAGGCGGGCAAGGCCATCACCGACGATCCGCCGCCGGAGATCAGCACCAGCACCAGATCGTCGGGGGACAAGGCGCCGACCATCGTCAGGATATCCCGCGCCGCCGTTTCGCTGGCGGCGTCAGGCACGGGATGCGCCGCCTCGCGCACCATGATCCGCCCGGCCGGCGCGCCATAGCCATAAGGCACGACCACCAGCCCGCTCAGCGCGACATCGGGCCACGCCGCATCGACTGCCGCCGCCATTGCCGCCGCGGCCTTGCCCGCCCCGACCACCACGCAGCGCCCGACGGGTCGTTCGGGCAGATATTGCGCCAGCATATGCGTCGGATCGGCGCTTGCCACTGCCACGTCGAACAGGTGGCGCAACGCAGCGCGGGCCTCGCGATCGGTCCACGCCGATGCGATCAGATTGGGGGCGGCGCTCATGCCAGATCAACCGCCACGACTTCGTGCAGCTTCACCTGCGGCACCTCGACGATCAACCGGTCACCGTCACGCCGATAGACGGCGTCGCGTTCGGCCTCCAGCAAGCGGACTGTGGCGGGGTTGGCACCCGCCGGCAGTTGCAAGCTCACCTGATAGGGTCCCGCCGGAATCACCTCGCGCATATAGCCGCGCATCGCCATCGGATTGGTCAGATTGACGAGATGCGCCGCGATCGAATTGCGCTGCCGCCAATAAGCGACGTCGAGCAGGCCAGGACCGGTGACCGTCATAGGCTCCTGCGCGTTCCCTGCCCAGGCCACTGCGTTGCGCAGCACCGTCAGATGGTCCCCGGTCGAATTCTCCCAGAAGGTCCGATCGAGATCGAAGGGGAAATATACCACCCGCCCTTTCCCGAAAGTACGCGCGAAGACCATCGGCACGTCGGTGCTGCGCGTCGCGGTATAGACCTTCTCCATCGGCAGATCGGGGTAACTCGGCACCGCCGTGAAGGCGGCACGCATCCGCGCGTCATGCGGGCGGACATGCACCAGCTTCGTGCCCGCCATGATCCGCGGCGTGTCGTCCAGCCCGACGGTCAGCGGATGCGGGCCGCGCACCGACAAATAGCTGTTCGCCACCCGCTGGTCGACGCGCCCGGCGTAATCGCAGCCGAACAGGTCCGCGAGCCCGAAGTTCGCGCGCCGGTTGCCCCATTCGTCGCACAGGGCCGTCTCGTGGGTGGCCACGATCGCGCCGCCGCGCCGGACATAGCCGCGCAACGCCGCGCATTGTGCGTCGGACAATGCGGCGATGTTCGGCAGCACGATCACGCGGTAGCGATCGATCGCCGCGGGCTCGAGCAACCGTTCGTCGACGAAGGCGAACGGCACGCGCGCCTCGACCAAAGCCTGATAGAAACCGTTGGTCGCATCGTCCGAGCCGCCGCGCAGCGACTGCGCGTCCTGCGGCCCGCCTGCGCCAGTATCTCGCGGCACTTCAGGCACGTAATAGGTGTTCGTTTGCGCGGAATGGAGCATCGCCACGCGCGAGAGATTGTCGGTGTTGCGGAAATACTTCTCGTGCCGGGCGTGCCACGCGTAGGAATCCTCCACAGCGGGCACCCAGCGTTTGTCGAACACCTCCGCCTTGAACTTGGTCATCCACGGGCGAAAACCGTGCGCCAGACCGTCGTGCAGATAGGCGCGGATCTCAGTCGGCGCCTGTACGGAATCCATGAAACGATAGGGGGTTGCGGTCTCCCCGACCGCGAAGATGCCGCTCACCGGGCGATCCGGCATCAGGCAAGCTGTTTCCTTCGCGCTGCGGCCGTTCAGCCATGCGGGTGCGTTGCCGCTGCGCGCTTGCCGGTCTGCAAACAGCGCGCGTGCGGTGCGGCGCAGCCGGCGCGGGTCGAGCCGCCCCCAGGTGCCGGGCGTGAAGAACGCCTGCGGGTTCACGCCGGTGACAGTACGCGCCCATAAATCGAGCTGTTCGTAGCGCATCTCGTCGTCCCAGACGAGGTAAGCACGGACTGCGGGATCACCGACATCCTTCAGCGTTGCAGGAATTGCCTTGCCGCTCGCCTTGTTGAACTTGGTGCGGCACACGTCGCAGTGGCAAATCCCCGCACTCCCAGCCCAGCGGTTGCCGAAGATGCCGTCTACTGGGTAGCGGGAGACGATTTCGCGGAGCACTTGCGGCATCCAGTCGAACGTCACGGGGCCATTCGGGCACGTCAGGTACAGTTCGGGATCGGCCGGGTGACGCTTTGGTTGGCCGGCGGCGTCGCGGGCGGCCCATTCGGGGTGCGCCGCGAGCGCATCGGTGCGCATCGCGTGAGGATCGACACGCGCCAATACACGGATATCCATGGCTTTGCAGGCGTGGACCAGCTCGCCGAACATGTCGCCGTCGCCCAAAAAGGGGCTGCGATAGTGGAACGGGACCTGCGTCGGGTAGAAGGCGGTGACGCCACCGGCGCTAAGACATACCCCTTGTGTGCGGGTGCGTTGCAGGAAATCGAGCCAGAATTGCTTGTCGTAGCGGCCCGGGTCGTCCTCGGTAGCGCAGATCTGCACCCAGCGCATCGGGCCCCATTCCCAGCCGCTGCCCGGTGCCTGGGCGCGCGCCGCGCCGCCGGGGAGCGCCGCCGCCGTTCCCAGCATCGCCGCCGCCCCGATCACGCTGCGGCGGTCGATCCCCGCGTCGTTGCCGATCATGCCACCCTACTCCCCGGCGATCATCCGCCCGGCATCTGGCTAATCTTTTTTACCACCTAACGCAACAACGTATTGCTGCGACACGGCGCGTGCGCCGTCACCAAGAGTGAATCTCGATCGATCCTACTCAAAATCGCCCGCTCAGCAAATTTGGATAGTTTTACTTGCCAACAAGAACGATGGTCAGCTAGCCATGGCGCAGACGCCCGCAGGGTGCAGCGCGAGAGGAATGGTATGTTTCGTCAATTGGTTACGCCTGTAGCCGACAATCTACCCCTATCGTTCCTGCTGGCAACGCTGCCGATCATGACGGTGCTGCTGCTGCTCGGCGTGGTGCGTCGTCCGGCGTGGCAGGCGTCGCTCGCGGGCGTGGCGGTCGCGCTGCTGCTGGCGGTGACCGTCTGGCGATTGCCGGTGGGCATGGCGCTCAACAGCCTCGCGGCCGGCGCCACCTTCGCCGCCTGGCCCGTGATGTGGATCGTGCTCAACGCGCTGCTGCTGTACAATGTCGCGGTCGCCTCGGGCAGCTTCGCGGCGTTCAGCGACTGGATGGTGAGGCACCTTCCGAACGATCGCCGCGTCGCGTTGATCGTCATCGGTTTTTCGTTCGGCTGCCTGCTGGAAGGCGTCGCCGGGTTCGGGACGCCGATCGCGATCACGAGCGCCTTGCTCATCACGCTTGGCTTTCCCGCGGTCGAGGCGATCGTCTTCACGTTGATGTTCAATACCGCGCCGGTGGCGTTCGGCGCGCTCGGCTCGCCGATCATCACCTTGGGCGCGGTCACGCAATTGCCCGACGTGGCGCTGGGCGCGATGGTCGGACGGCAATTACCCATTATCGCGCTGCTGCTGCCCTTCTACGTCATCGCGGTCTATGGCGGGGTCCGCGCGATCCGCGGCGTGTGGCCGGTGCTGCTGGTCGCGGGCGGATCATTCGCGTCGATGCAATTCCTGTCGTCCAATTTCCTCGGCTATGCACTGACCGACGTGCTGTCGTCGCTGGCGTCGCTGATCTGCACCTTGTTGTTCGTGAAGCTGTGGCGCTTCGCCCCCGATCCCGCCTTCGCGCTGCGCAACGTCGCGCCCGATCAGGCGCCGGCGCCCGCGCCTGCGAGCAACGGCCTCAAGGGGTGGCTGCCATGGATCGTGCTGTCGGTGACGGTGATCCTGTGGGTGCACCTGAAGGTGAATGCGATCGGCGAGACGAAGCTGGAGTGGCCGGGGCTCCACAATGCGATCTTCATCACCACCTATGGCAAGGCCTATGCCGCGATCTGGAGCTTCCAGCCGCTCGCGACCGGGACCGCGATCCTCGTCGCGACCGTCATCACCGCTTTGCTCGTCCGGCTGTCGCCCGCGCAACTCGCCGCCGCCGCGAAGCGCACCTTGCGCCAGATCCGCCTGCCGCTCGCCACGACGATGACGATCGTCGGCCTCGCCTATCTGATGAACTATTCGGGCATGGCCTATACGCTGGGCGTCGGGGTCGCCTCGGTCGGGCCGCTGTTCCCCTTGCTATCGGCCTTCCTCGGCTGGCTGGCGGTGTTCCTGTCGGGTAGCGACACGTCCGGCAATGCGCTGTTCGGCAATCTGCAGGTCGTGGCGGCACGCCAGCTCGATCTCAACCCGGTGCTGATGGCCGCCACCAACGCCTCGGGCGGGGTGCTGGGCAAGATGATCTCGCCGCAGAATATCGCCACCGGCACCAGCACCACCGACTGCCGCGGACAGGAAGGAGCGATCCTCGCGCGGACCTTCAAGCACAGCGTGTTCCTGACGCTGGTGCTGGGCGTGATCGTGATGATCCAGCAGCATCTGCTGCCATGGATGATCCCGTCGTGAAGCGCGTCGCGCTCGCCGCGCTGCTGCTCGCGGGATGCGCGCACGGGGGCGACTATCTTCCTCGCTTCGCCGCGGCCGAGCGACAATCGCTGCCGTTTGCGCCGATCACCGCGACACATGCAGATACGACGATGGCGGAAGCCTATCGCCTGCAACGCCGCTACGTCGCGATGCGGCGGCGGTCGGGCGACCGCATTGCCGGGTACAAGGGCGGGCTGATGTCGCAGGCCTCGCTGGCCGGACGTGGGGTGCGCGAGCCGCTGGTCGGCGTGCTCTTCGCCGCCGGGAGCGCCGATGATGGAGGGACGGTGTCGCTATGCGGATACAGGCGCGCCGCCTTCGAGCTGAAGCTGGGCCACCGTGACGGGCAGGTGCTGCCGGTCATCGACCTGCCCGATATCGCCTATCGCGACCCCGATCATTATGGCGCGGTCGACATGGTCGCGGCGAACATTTCCGCAGCGCGCTATGTACGTGGCGTGGCGCAAGCGGCGGACGGGCGCGACCTCGATGCGCTGCGCGTCACGCTGCGCCGGGATGGAGAAATGATCGCCTCCGGGGTGTCGGGGGAGTCGCTGGGCGGGCAAATCGCGAGCCACGCCACGGTGCGCGATCTGGCAGTGCGGGCCGGTTATGCGCCGCGCCCGGCCGACTTGATCGTCACGGGGAAGATCGGCGATCGTGGCTGGTTGCTGCCCGGGCGCTACGTCGCGGATTACGGGGCGCTGGGGCGGGTGACGTTCACCGTCGCGGCGTGCGCGGCGTAGAGGGTGATTCCATCCAAGCTAGAGTTTGATCCAGCTGACTTGAACCATCCCTGTTTGTACCCCGGCGAAGGCCCGGGCCCAAGTGGAAAGGCTTAGGAGATGGAGTGCGACGCACATCGATAGCGTCCCCCAGCTGGGCCCCGGCCTTCGCCGGGGTACACATGGAAATGGTTCAAGCCAGCTGGGTTAAACTACGGCATCCGCTTGCCGTCATGCCGGACAACGGGATCGGGCAAGCGCCTGATCGTCACGCCTCGGCGGCGCGCGCCTTCTTCGTTGCGACGATATCGCCGCGTGCCAGCCGGCGAATGCTCGCCTCCAGCCGCCGTTCGGCCTCGTAGATCTCGCGCTGCGTCCGCATCGCGGTGGTCATGTGCAACCGCGCCGCGTCGCGCGCGCCTTCCACGTCACCCGCCATGATCGCGTCGTAGATCGCCTGATGCTCGCGCAGCTGCGAATCCTTCTCGCGGCGATGCTCGTAGAGGTTCTTGCGATTGAGATAGACGTTCGACCGCAAGATGCTCTCGATGCTGCGCATGAAGTGCATCATCATGAGATTGTGGCTCGCCTCGTAGATGGCGAAGTGAAATTCGGCGTCGGTGCGCGCGATCTCGTCGACGTCCTGCGCCTCATGCGCGACCGTCATCGCCTGGAAACAGCGCGTGATCGCCTCGCGGTCGACCGAGGAGGCGCGCTCGGCCGCGAAGGCGGCGGCGGCCGCTTCCATTTCGGCGCGCAGCTCCAGACAATCGATCCGTGCCTCGGGCGTGTCCATCAGTTGCAGCAGCGGATCGCGCAGGCTCTTGCCGATCTGGTTGCTGACGTGCGCGACGCCCTGCGCATTGGTGGTCAGGAAGCCGGCGGCGATCAGCTTGTCGAGTGCTTCGCGCAGCGACGGACGCGACACGTCGAGCTTCGCCGACAGCTCGCGCTCGGACAATAGCCGCTCGCCGGGGCGCAGCGAGCCCTCGAGGATCATCTGCTGGACATGTTCGGCGATCGCATCGGCCAGTTTGGCGGGCCGAATGGAGGGTGCGTTCATCGGGGTGCGCCTGAAAACATGATGCAGATATAGCGCTGCCCGTGCGCCGCTGGAAGCGGCGACGTCAGCCGTGCAGCAGCACCGCCTCGAACGCGCCGACCGGCGGCAGATCGAGCCACGTCAGCCCGGCAGCATCGGACACGGACGATGCAGCCAGTGCCTGTCCGCCGACCAGGGCCCGCGCGCCGGACACGCCGCCGCGGACGCCGAGCCGCAAGCCGTGCAGCGCGGGCGGCGGCGCATAATGCGTGTTCCGCTGCCCCGCGTAATTCACCAAGGTCAGCAGCGATGCGCCATCGGGACGATTCATCACCATCAGCTCGACCGGACCGTCGCCGGCCAGCACGAAGCGTGGCGCGGGCGCGTGGCGGGCGATCAGCCGCTCGATCAGCTCGCGATGCACCGGCAAGCCATCGCGGAGATAATGCCAGCCGACGAACCACGGGATGTGCGCGGCATGTCCCTTGCCATGCGCGCGCACCGAGACGCCGGGATCGCGGCGCGGCGCCGTGCCGGGGATCGCATAGCTGAATTCAGGCGGACCGTACCGCTGATCGGGCGCGAAACGCATCAGCGTCTCGGCATCGGCGCGGGCGGTGCCGCCGGCGTAGACGCCGTCGAGCGGAACGCGGCCGGTCACCTTCAGCGTGCTGACCTTCGGGTCAAGCGTCCAGCCGTGGATCGGCTGCGGCGCGGTATAACGGGCGAGCGGGAAGCAGGCGAGCGGCACCGTTGCCCGCGGCTTACCGCGCTCGTCGAACGCGCCGGGCATGGCGGTCGCGATCAACAGTCCGCCCCGCTCGACGAAGCGGTCGAGCGCTGCCGCCTCCGCATCCGACAGCATCATCGCGTTGGGGAGGACGATGACGTCGAACCCTGCGTTCAGGTCGGTCGTGCCATCGGCGACCCGCGCGTCGCTAACGAAACGGAACGGGATCCGCGCGTCGACCAGCGCGCCGTAGAGCCCGCGCCCCTCCGCGGCCTGCCACGCGGCATAGGGAGTCATCCCCGCCAGCCGGGCCGACGCGCCCGATTGATAAAGGCCGACGCGCGCGGACTCGGCCATTCCCGCATAGGCCCCTTCGTTCGCGGCGCGCCATTTGAACAGCCGCGAGACCGGCGGCAGGTAGGTCGGGTCGTCCTGGTCGGCGAGCGTGCCCATCAGGTAGAGGTCGAGCTTCGCGCCGACCCCCATCGCCTGCGCCATGCGGTTCTCGTGATAGGCGGCGGTTTCGGTCACTTGGCGCCACGGATAGTCGATGTGCGCGGTGGAGGTCGACGACCAGGGCTTGCCGGGGCTGCGCGCGAGGGCAGCGCGGCATTGCTCGCCGGATTGATACGCCCATTCCGGGCCGGTGCGATCGACGCGGCGCTGCACCTCGCCGCGCCCGACCTGCTCGACGCTGTCGTGCTGCGCGATCGGCACACCGGGCGCCAGCGTGGCGATGTGAGCGGAGATGCGGCGGCGCAGTGCCTCCGACGTGCGCGCCTGGAACGCGAGGTAATCGGGCCAGGCCGGATCGCCATAGCCTTCCTTCGCGGGCAGCTCGCGCCCGTACATCTCGCGGAACACGCGCCGGCAATTCCCGCACACGCAGATGCCGTGGTCGACATTGGCGTAGTCGGTGCGCGGATAGCCGGTCATGTTAAAGAAGATGCCGTCGGGCTTGTAGCGGGTCAGTCCCTCGCCGAGCAGCCGCAGCCCATAGTCCTGCGCCCAGCCGCCGTTCGGACACGCCTGATAGGTGCCGGCGAACGCGCGCGGGGTGCCGTCGCGATTCTGCATGAACCAGTCGGGGTGCGCGTCATAGACCGGCTGCATCGCCTTGGAGAGATCGAAGCGCCCGATATAGGCCAGCCCCTCGTCATGCGCGGCGGCGATCATCTCGCGTACGAAGTCACCGCGGCCCATATACGGGTTGCGCCGTTGATAGGGCAGTCTGGTGGGGTAGAAAGCGACGATCCCGCCGATGTTCGAGACGATGACGTTGCCGCCGAAGTCGCGGATCGCGCGCGCGATCGTGCGCGGGTCCTCGCGGATGTCGATCTCGCGCAAATTGGTCTGGACGATGCGATAATCCTGCAACCACCAGCGCCTGGGATCGAATGTGCCACCGGTCCGCGGCGACTGCGCCAGCGCGCCGCCGGCTACGCCCAGCCCGGCCAGCGACAGCGTCTGGAGCGCGAGGCGCCGCGAGACGGTCACGCCTCGACCTTCGCGATCGCATGGTCCGCCAGCGCCTCCAGCGCCTGGACCATCGCCGAATGATCCCACTCCGCCCCGCCGCGCGCGACGCAGGCGCTGAACAATTGCTGCGCCGACGCGGTGTGCGGCAGCGCAAGGCCCAGCGCGCGCGCGCTCGACAGCGCGAGGTTGAGGTCCTTCTGGTGCAAGGCGATGCGGAAGCCGGGGGCGAAGGTGCGGTCGATCATCCGCTGCCCATGCACCTCCAGCACGCGGGAGGCGGCGAACCCGCCCATCAACGCGGCCCGCACCTTGTCGGGATCGACCCCTGCCCTGGACGCGAACAACAGCGCCTCGGCGACCGCCTCGATATTGAGCGCGACGATGATCTGGTTGGCGACCTTTGCGACCTGGCCCGCGCCGACGTCGCCGACATGCGTGACGTTCTTGCCCATCACCTCGAACAGCGGCGCGACGCGCGCGAAGGCCGCCTGACTGCCGCCACACATGATCGTCAGCGTCGCCGCCTTCGCCCCGACCTCGCCGCCCGAGACCGGCGCATCGACATAGTCGCCGCCCGCCGCCGCGACGCGCGCGGCGAAGTCGCGGGTCGCGATCGGGTCGATCGAGCTCATGTCGACGACGCAGGTGCCGGGGCGCAGTCCGGCGACGACGCCCTGCTCGCCGAACAGCGCGCGGTCGACGTCGGGCGTGTCGGGCAGCATCAGGATCACGACCTCGGCTTCGGCGGCGAGATCGCGCACCGACTCACAGACCGTCGCCCCGCCGGCCACCAACTCCTCCGGCACGGGCGAGCGATGCCGCACCAGCAGGAGTTCATGCCCCGCCGCCTGCAGATGCCCGGCCATCGGCCGCCCCATGATCCCGGTGCCGACAAAGCCGATCTTCATGCGCTGTACCTCGAATGTGGAAGGGTCATTGTCGCCGTCTAGAAGCGGATCCGGCCGCCGATGCCGACCACGCGACCGCGCAGGTCGTGATATTGCGACAAGGTGGCGAGCGCGACGGTGATGCTCGATTCCGCGAGCAGCGGCGGATCGGTGTCGGTCAGATTCTCGACCTTGGCGTAGATCTGGAATCGGTCGGTGACATCATAGGTCACGGACATGTCGGTATAGAGATACGCCGGATAATGGTTGCGGTTCAGATCGAGCGGACCGAACGCGTTGTCGAAGGTGCCCGGGCCGATATAGTTGAACAGCAACCGCAGGTTGAGCGGCCCCTGATCGTACAGGAAGGTCGTCGAGCCGCGCCACTTCGGCGTCGCAAACCCACCCTGCAACTGCCCGGCGGTATCGACCTGCCCGTTGGCGGTGGAGGAGATCAACCGATCGACATAGGTCGCCAGCGCACGGGTGGTGAAGGTGCCGGCGAACAGCGGGAAGGCATAGCTCGCCTCGAAGTCGACGCCGCGGGTCTTGAGCGTCTGCGCGTTGAACGAATTGGCGTTGACCTGCGTGATCGCGCCGGTTTCGTCCCGCAGCACGCCCGCGCAGAAGATCTGGTCGCCCCGGCCGCAGCGATCGACCACTTCCTGCTGCCCCGGCGTGATGATCGCGTCGCGCAGATTGATGTCGTAGAAATCCGCCGAAAGCTGCAGGCGCGGGATGAACGACGGCTGCAAGACGATCCCGCCGGTGAAGGTGTAGGCGGTTTCCGGCCCAAGGTTCGGATTGCCGCCGATCAGGAAGTTCACATTGGCGGTGCGGTTGGTCAGATAGTCGGTGACGGTGCCGATGCGGATATTGGCCTGCGCGAACAGATCGTTGATGCGGGGCGCGCGGAAATCGCGCGAATAGGTGCTGCGCAGCCGGACATCGTCGTTGATCGCGTAGTTCAGCCCGACCTTCCACACCGCTGTCGACCCGACCGTGCTGTAATCGACCACGCGCCCGGCGAGATCGAGGTCCAGGCTGCGCGCGAACGAGGTTTCGCGCGCCAGCGGGATCGACATTTCGCCATAGGCTTCCTTGACCTCCAGCTTGCCGTAATAGGAACCGAACGTCCCCTGCCGCCAGCCGTTGACGTCGGACACGGGGTCGGAGCGGTTGTCGACCGAGTCCCGCCGATACTCGCCGCCCACCGCGACCTTGACCGGGCCGGCCCAGGTGTCGAACACCTTGCCCGACACGTTCAGATTGACGATGCCGCTCTGCGATCGCGAGTCCTGCCGCGAAGTGCCGAGGACATAGGCATTCACCTCCGGCGTCACCGCGCCGATCCCGAAGATGTTGGCCGGGACGCAGCCGTTGCCGGGATTGGTCAGCGTCGAGCGGCAGACCGCCTGCCCGTTCGGGCCGATCACGGGATCGAGCGCCAACGCCCAATTGGCCTGATTGCGGTTGTTGCGCCCTTCGATCAGCGAACGCGCATAGGTGTAGCTGCCACCCAGCGCCCATTTCCAGGTTTCCGACAGCGCACCGGTCAGCGCGCCGCTGACGCGGTAATAGCTGTTCTCGGTCGAGTTCTCGTTGCGCCCCTGCTCGGGATTGTAGCGACCGACGCGGATCGTCGTCAGGTTGTTGGCGATCATCGCGTCGCGGATGTTCGTCGGCAGGAAGGCGTTGTCGCGGCGTACCGTGATGTCGCCATTGTTGGTGTTGTAATTGCCGGTGCTGCGCGCGAGCGTATTCGCGGCAAGCACATCGAGCCGGCCGGTGACGCTGTCGCTGAAATCGTAGCTGAGCCGGCCGAAGCCGCTGATCTGGCGCGATGCGACCTGCAATGGCGCGAAGGTCGGCTGCGGCATCAACCCCTCGCCGCCTTCCATCCAGACCGTGCCGACGTTGGTACCCTGCTGGAAGATCGACTGCGCCGCGTTCGCGCCGAACTGGATATTGCGCAGCGGACCTGCCGAGGTGATGACGCCGCCCGCGGTCATTTGCGAATAGCGCGCGTTGGGCACGATCAGCTGCCGGAACTGGCCGTTGGTCGGGGTATAGGCCGCATTGGGAATGAAGGTGACGCCGCTGCGACCCCAGTCGCGCGCGCCCTGATAGATGATGTCGGGCTGGTCGAAGTACGAACCGGCGATCAGGAAGCGCCCGCGGCCGCCGCCGAACTTCCCGCCATACAGCGCGCTCGCCGAGACCTGCCCGAGATCGCCGTGCGTCGAAACGTTATACTGCGCGTCGAGCTTCCCGCCCTCAACATTGTCGGCGAGGATCAGATTGACCACGCCGGTGATCGCGTCGGAGCCGTAGACCGACGACGCACCCGCCGTGACGATGTCGAGCCGTGCGATCAACGGCGCAGGCAGGATGTTGATGTCGAAGCCGTTGGCGATCGGGCTGCTGTCCATCATCCGCTGGCCGTCGACCAGCAGCAACGTGCGGGTCGACCCGAGCGCGCGCATGTTGAAGGTCGCCAGGCCAAGGTTGCGTCCGCTGCCGTTGTTCCGGTTGGGGCGTAGCGCCGGTACGTCGCGCAGCAGGTCGACGACATTGGTCGCGGCCTTCTGCTCCAGCTGCTGCTCGGTGATCGTGGTGATCGGGGTCGGCTGCTGGAAGGTGGAGCGTGCGATGCGGCTTCCCGTCACCACGACCTCGCCTGCACCTTCATCCTGCGACGCAGCGGCGGTCGGATCGGCGGGCAGCGCGATCGAGGGATCGGTTGCCGCCGTTGGCGCGTCGGCGGATTGCTGCGCCTGGCCGGGCAGAGCGTGGCACAGGGCAACGGCGCACACGCCGATCGCCAGCAGATTCATGTGAGACAGGCGCTTCATCGTCCCCTCCGTCAGATGGTGCATCCATCTTTGTATGAGGTTTGGATAGGACATGTTACCAATACTAGCAATGGGAAACTTTTTGATCCTTGCTAGGGTCGCGGGCACGTACGGTCGAGGACGCTCGCCTAGCGGTTATGCACGCTCGGCTCGGCCAGGCATTATGCGCATGAAGGTCGGGCACGCGGCGCCAGCAGCGCGGCCTAGGGAAGTGCCGGTGAGCGGCCTTGCGGGCGGATCGACATCCGTGTCCCGGACCTGATCCGGGATCCCGCTTCTTTCTTCTGTCGGTAAAGCGGGGCCCCGGATCAAGTCCGGGGTGACGATGAGACGATTGTTTGGCTCAAAACGTCGACCAATAGGCCGCCTCTAAGGCGATCGTCACATCATTGAGGCCCTATGCGGCCAGCCGATCCGCCACGATCGCGCGGTCTCTTCCGGCGCGCTTGGCACGGTATAGTGCGGCGTCAGCGTCGGCGATAAGCGGCGCATTCTCCCTGCCAAAGGGCGGGTGCCATTCGGAGATGCCGAAGGAGAGGCTGATCGGGCCAAGAAGCTTGTTCCCCTGACGTGGCCGCAGGTCGGCGATGTTCGTGCGCAGCCGCTCGATACGGGGGAGAAGCACCTCGGCCGACGCCCCCGGTGCGATGATCGCGAACTCTTCGCCGCCGAAGCGGCACGCCACGTCTCCGTCGCGGAAATGTTCGCGCATCGCCGCGCCGACGAGTTGCAGCACGGTATCACCGGCATCATGCCCGAATTCGTCGTTGAAGCGCTTGAAATGGTCGATATCGCACATGACGAAGGTAAGCGGCGACCCGGCACGGGCGGCACGCGCGATCTCCAGATGAAGCGCCTCCTCCATATAGCGGCGATTGTGCAACCCGGTCAGGGCGTCCCGGACCGTCTGCTCCTTCAGGTCGCGCTGCAGGCGATGGTTGACCAGCGCAGACGCAATATTCTCACCCAGTGCTGCCAGTCGGAACGCTTCCTCACTCCCGATGATGCCCTGAAGGAAGAGCAGTCCGATGACCTCGCCGCCGGCGAGCAATGGCTCGCAGCGATAGGCGCCCGCGTCTGCAACGGCATGGCGGCATGCCACCTCGCGCCCATCGCCGAGGACGACATGACCCTGCCCCAACCGCAGCGCCCAGCAGTCGTCCGGACCGAAGTTTTCGGGCAAAGCATCGCTCACGCCCCAGCCCGCCAGACGGACGAGCAGGTTGCGGGAATTGTTGTGCGCATAAAGCGCGCCCGCGACGCCGGGCAGCACCTGCGGAACGAAACAGTCGATGATCTGCGCCAACTCGGCGTCGGTCCGTGCAGCCTGCAGCCGATGCGCCATCTCGCCCAACCGCTCGATCACCTGACCACGCGCCTCCAGCGCACCGTGCTGCGCGAGCAGGTCGGCGTTGGCGGCTTGCAGCCGGCTGTCGGTTTCGCGCTGATCGTCGACCGCCTGGGCGAGCCGATCCGCCATGCGGTTGTATCCCGACGCCAGCCGATCGAACTCGTCCGATCCGGTGCGGGCGGTCAGTCGTTGCCCGACCTGCCCTTGCCCAAGCGCCTCCATCGCCTCGAGCGTGCGCCCGAGCGGACGCCGCACGCCAAGCGACATGGTCGCGATCAACGACGCGAGAAGCGCCGCGACGAGCAGTCCGCCGCCCAGCGCGACATATTTGGTCCACGCCAGACGCTCGTCGGCCTCGTAGCCGCGTTGCGCGAGCAGATCGCGCTCGCGTTGCAGCAGCGCGCCGGCTTGCCGATCGACCTGCGCCATCAGTTCGCGTCCCCGCCCCCGGCGATCCCCCGAACCGCGACCGCGAAGTCGCCCCTGCGCGCCAGGCGCATCGACTCCCGGGTGAACGCCACCTTCCTCGATCCGGCATCACGGACCGCAATGGCGCGTTCGTTCTGAAGCGCATTGTCGCTGGTGAGCCGAACGAGCTGATCCAGCTGGCGCGATACATCGGACAGTCGCTGATCGACGGTGGTGGCGAACCGCTCATCATGCGTGAGCAGGTAGCCACGCTGCCCCGATTCCGCCTCACGCAGCTCCTCCAGCGCTTCGTCGAGGACGACAATGACCTGTTGCGAATGGCTCACCCAGGCAAAGCTTTCCCGCGTGCTCCAGGAGGATTGGAGCAGGACCGCCACCAGGCAGAGCAGCGCCGTCGCGATCAGGCCGCCAATGGCTGTCACACGGGATATCAGCGAAGTGAACACAGCGGTTGATCCAGATCAAAATGCCGGCTCGGTCTACAAATCCATTGTTCGCAATTGGTTAATTGGCGTGAGCCCGGTCGATCTGCTGCCGGGGAACGTCACTTTCTTAGAGCGAAGGCGATGATCTTTCCGCCGGGTGCGTGTTTCGGATCCTTGCCACCCCCTGCCGCGATCACCACGAACTGGCGGCCGCCGACGGCGTAGGTGGCGGGGGTCGCCAGTCCCGCCGCCGGAAGTTGCGTCGACCACAGCAGGCGCCCGCTTCGCTTGTCGAAGGCGCGAAAGCGTCGATCGAAGACGGTCGCGCCGATGAACAACAATCCGCCTTTCGTCACGACGGCGCCGCCATAATTCTCGCTGCCGGTCTCTGCCGGCCCAAGCTCGGGATAGCGTCCGAGCGACCGTCGCCACACCCATTTGCCGGTGTTGACGTCAAGCGCCGCCAGCGTGCCCCACGGGGGCGTCAGCGCGGGATAGCCATCCGGATCGAGCAGCCGTTTGTAGCCGTCGAAGACATAGCGCTCGCCGAAGTCGATGGCACCGACGCCAAGCTCCTTGCCGTCGCCGCCGATCGGCGCGTCCTTCCCGGTCATCAGGAACGTGGTCAGCGCCGCGATTTGCTCATTCGACAACGTGCCGCCGAAGCCGGGCATCCGACCGCCGCCCTGTCGGATCTGCGTCTCGATCTGCTCGCGGCCTAGCCGGTCGCCAATATCGAGCAGGGCCGGAATTTGCGGCGCATTGCCCTCGCGGTCGCCGCCGTGGCACGCGGCGCAGCTATTCAGATAGAGCGCCCTGGCTCCCGATCCCGCCACCTTCGCCGGACGCGGCTTCAAACGGAGATGCCACGCCATCTCGTTCGCGTTGACGTACAAAAGGCCGGTGTCCGGGTCGTAGGCCGACCCGCCCCACTCGGCACCGCCGTCCATCCCCGGCAGCAGCACGGTGCCCTGCAGACTGGGAGGGTCGAACGGGCCACGATTGCGCATGCCCGCCAGCGTCGCGCGCACCGCCGCATTTGCGGCGGGGGTGCGGCGGGTGATCATGTCGGGGGTGAAAAGCTGCCGCGCGAAGGGTGCGATACCGGTCGGCATCGGCTGGGTAGGCCAGGTCTGCTCGCCAGGGATGTCGGTCTGCGGAACCGCGCGCTCCGCGATCGGGTAGAGCGGCTTGCCCGTGTGACGATCGAAGATGAAGACCAGCCCCGACTTCGTCGTCTGCGCGATCGCCGGCACGCCCTTGACGGTGACCAGCGTCGGCTGCGCCGGAAAGTCGCGGTCCCATAGGTCGTGATGTACGGACTGAAAATGCCAGCGGCGCGTGCCGGTGCGCGCGTCCAGCGCCACCAGGCTATTGGCGAACAAATTGGCGCCCAGCCGGGTGGGTCCGTGATAATCGCGTTGCGCCATGCCACCCGAAGCGGTCGGCAGGAAGACGAGCCCGCGATCGGTATCGACGGTCATTCCGGCCCAGACATTGGCGCCGAATTCGGTCTTCCACGCGTCGCGCGGCCATGTCTCGTGTCCCGGTTCGCCCGGGTGAGGGATGGTATGGAACGTCCAGCGGATCGCCCCGGTTCGCACGTCGAACGCCCGCACGTCGCCGGGCGTGTTGCCCGTCGAACCCATGATGATCAGGTCTTCGTAGATCGCGCCGGGCGTCACGTTGTTGACGGTGATGCTCGCCGGCGGACGGCCCAGCCCATTCCGCAGGTCCACCCGTCCGTTCGTGCCGAACGCCCGATCCGGCTGGCCGGTGTCGGCGTCGACCGAGATCAGATCGTGGCCGAACGTGAACAGGATCCGGCGCGCGTCACCGCCGCTCCAGTAGGAAACGCCGCGCAGTCGCTGCCGCGTCGCGACCGGAACCATCGCCGGATTATAGGCCCAGCGCTTACGGCCCGTCGCCGCGTCGAGCGAGATCAAGCGGCCTTTGGGAGAGACGACGAACATCTGCCCCGCCACGATCAGCGGGTTGCCCTGCATGTCGGATTGCGACGCCCCTGCGCCGAACGCGTCGCCGGTCTCGTACGTCCAAACCGGCACCAGCTGGCCGACATTGGCCGCGTTGATCTGGTCGAGCGTCGAATAATGCGTCGCCGCGGGGTTGCCGTGATAATAGGGCCAGTCCCGCCCGGATGACGCGCCGCTCGCGGCCGATGCCCCGGGCGGCACGCCTTCAACGTTGGCGGCCAGTACCGCGCCGGCGAAGCCGACCGCGAGCAGCACGGCGGCGGCCCGTTCCATTTGCGTCAACTGCACGATGCACTCCGATATGGCGACGGCGCAGTCCGCGCGCCGCAGCCTTTCGCAATAGTTGCCGCCCTTCCGGAACTTGGCAAGACATGCGCCGGCTCGAAACAAGTATCCGGCGTATCCATTACTGCCCGATTCTTGCTGTTCTCCGCTTGGTCAAGACCCCCGCGACCTTGGTCGCACGCTACTGAAAGCCAGTCGACAAATTGATGGAGGTCATGACATCGGAGTCAGGTCGACGGGCAATGACTGTTGGCGGTTCTGTCGTGACGTTCGCTTGCAGCGCCTCGCGCGCGATCCGAACGATCGGCGATGCCCGCCTTTCTCCCGTTCGACGCGCATGAGGAGGGGGTTTGCATGATCAAGGACAATAGGCGCTCGTCACGACGGCAGGCGTATCGACACATGGCGAGCGGGATCGCCGTGACGATCGCAATGCTGGCCGGCGGCAGCGCACATGCGCAAACGCAGACGCAGACGCAGACTGCGGAGCAAGCGTCCGCGGCCGAGTTGCCCGTCGAGCAGGCGCAGGAGCCGGCGACGACCGACGGCGACGTGGTCGTGACCGGATCGCGCATCACCTCCAGCGGCTTCAACGCTCCGACGCCGACCCAAGTGATCGGTTCGGCGGATCTGCAAAGGCTGGCCCAGCCCAACATCTTCAACGCCGTCACGCAATTGCCGTCGCTTCAGGGCTCGACCGGTCGCGCCACCTCGGTCGGCAGCACGTCGAGCGGTATCCAGGGGCTGAGTTCGTTCTCGCTGCGCGGGCTGGGTGCGATCCGCACGCTGACGCTGCTCGACGGGCAGCGTTTCGTCGGCGCCAATTATTCCGGCGTTCCCGACGTCAGCCAGTTTCCGCAATTGCTGGTGCAGCGCGTCGATGTCGTGAATGGCGGCGCATCGGCGTCGTATGGCTCCGATGCGGTCGCCGGCGTGGTCAATTTCGTCACCGACAAGCGCTTCACCGGGTTCAAGGCGAACATCCAGGGCAGCGTCACCACTTACGGCGACGATGCGGGTCTCACGGCGCAGGCCGCTTGGGGCAAAGCCTATTACGAGGACCGCCTGCACGTCGCGGTCAGCGCCGAATATGGACGCCAGGGCGGTGTCCCGAACCCGGGCTTCGGGATCGTCGGCGCGAACGGTCGCGATTGGTACAATTCGCCGGCCTTCATCCAGACCGGTGTCACCACCACCCCCGCCGGGCAGCCGCGCATTTTCTACATCCAGAACGCGCAGCAATATCAATATTCGAAGTTCGGCCTGATCACATCCGGCCCCCTGCAGGGCACCGCGTTCGGCGCCAACGGACAGCCGTATAAATTCCAGTACGGATCGAACGGCGTGCCGACCGGCACCGGCGCGGTGACCGGCTGTACCCCGTCATTCTGTTCGGGTGGCGATACCAGCGGCGTGGTCGGCGCGGGCACCAGCCTCGCCTCGAAGCTGGAGCGTATCAATTATTATTCGCGCGTCGGGTTCGACTTCGCACCGAACAACGAAATCTACTTCACCTTCAACGGCTCGCGCGTCAGTTCGGAGAATTCACCGAACCCCGGCTATGCACAGCAGGCCAATCTCACGATCCAGTGCGGCGTGAACAACGCGAACGCCAATCCGTTCGTGCCGCAGTCGATCCAGCAGGCGTGCACCAACGCCGGCATCACCCAGTTCCAATACGGCTCGGCGCTGGCGCAGCTCGGCGACTTCATCGAAGTGAAGCCGGTCCGCACCAACCTGCGCTACGTCGTCGGGGCCAACGGCAAGTTCCGCGGGCTGGGTACGGAGTGGAGCTACGACGCCTATTACGAATATGGGCGCAACTACACCGACCTGCATGTCGACAACATGCTCAACATCTCGCGCTTCCGCACCGCCTATCAGGCGATCCGCCTGGCAGACGGCACGATCGGTTGCGCCAATGCCGCCGCGCGCGCCGCAGGGTGCGTGCCGCTCAACATCATCGGCGACGGCGGCGTGACCGAGGCGGCGCTGAACTACGTCAAGCCGGCGATCGGCCCGTATCAGCACACATGGTCGTCGCAGAACGCCGGCGCGGTCAGCCTGAACGGCCAGCCGGTCTCCACCTGGGCAGGGCCGCTGTCGGTGGCGATGGGTTACGAATATCGCCGCGAATGGTATCGCACGAAGGCCGATCCCTATGGCAACGGCGTGAGCGCGGAGAACCCGAACACCAGCGACTATCCCGCCGATCCGACGCAGAATACGCGCACCGGCGGCAATTGGTATGCGGGCAATTACAAGAACGGCACCGGCAGCTACAACGTCCACGAGGGCTTCCTCGAACTGGACATTCCGATCTCGAACGAGGACCAGATCGGGCGCGCCAATCTGAACGCGGGCGTTCGCGAAACCCATTACAGCACCTCGGGCTGGATCACGAGCTGGAAGGTCGGCGCCACTTGGGACACGCCGCTGTCCGGGCTCCGACTGCGCGGCGTCACGTCGCGCGACGTCCGTGCGCCCAATCTGTCGGAGCTGTTCCGTACGCCAACGTTCGCGAACGCGACCTACCTCGACCCGCGCCAGCCCGGTGCGTCACCGACCGCCGGGCAATTCGTGCAATCCCCGTCCAATACGATCGGCAACACCGCTCTGAGGCCGGAGACGTCGCGCAACACCACCGCCGGCTTCGTCTTCGACGGGCGCACCGCCGGCTTCCTGCCCGGCTTCAACGCCTCGTTCGATTATTACCATATCAAGGTGAGGGGCATCATCACGCCGTTCAGCGGGCAGTCGGCGATCAACCAGTGCTTCCTGCAGAACCTTTCGCAATTCTGCGGGTCGTTCAACCTCGACATCGCGGCGGGGCCGCTGTTCGTGAACGAGCAATTGTTCAACTTCGCGCAGGTCCGCACCAACGGCTTCGATATCGAGGCGAGCTATCGCCGGCCGCTCAGTGGGATCGGCCTGCCCGGCTCGTTCACGATCCGCGGACTCGCCACCCGCACGCTTCATTACACCGAAACCTCGGGGCTGCCGGGCTCGATCCCGTCCGAGCAGGCGGGCAACAACCGTGGCAACGTGCCCGACTGGAAGGTCTTCGCGATCCAGAGCTGGGACACGGACACGCTGTCGCTGTCGGTAGCGGAGCGCTGGTTCTCGGATGGCGTCTATTCGAACGAATATATCCAGTGCACGCCGGGCAGCTGCCCGACACCGGATCCGACCGGCAACATCGCCACCATCGACAACAACCGGATGCCGGGCGCGCTCTACATCGACCTGGGCGGTTCGTACAACATCACCCGCAACATCTCGGCTTATTTCAAGGTCGACAATCTCTTCAACAAGGCGCCGGAACCATCGCCGCAAAATGGCGTCACTTACGGGTTCAATCCTGCGCTATACGACGTTCTTGGCCGGACCTTCCGCGCCGGTGTTCGGCTTACGCTGTAAGCCTCTTTCGCCTGCGTACATTTGGCGGCTCCCAAGCTCCGGCTTGGGAGCCGCTGTTCGCTTCCTTACTGGACTTGCGGACGCATGATCCCCGTCGTTTGTTAAGCATCTGATTGCCGCTACCTTTGGCAAGTGTCACACAGGCGACGTGGACCACCTGAAGCGCCGATCGTTGAAGCAATTGGCCGCGGCGGCGATCGCGGGCGCGCCGCAATCCGCGCCGGCCGCAGCTCGGCCGTTGTCGAACGATGCCGCGGTCCGCATGTCAGCCTATGATCCGGTGTGGACGACACCGAGCCGGCATGCCGGCGAGTCCATGCCGTGCGGCGCTGGCGATATCGGGTTGAACGTCTGGGTCGAAGACGACAACCTGTTGTTTTACGTCGCACGCAGTGGCGCATTCGACGAAACCAACAGCTACCTGAAGCTCGGCCGCGTGCGACTGCGGCTCGATCCTTCGCCATTCGGCACGGGCGCGCCCTTCGCGCAGCGGCTGAACCTGATCGACGGCGAAATCGTCGTGACGTGCGGGGAGCGATCGTCACGATCTGGGCGGATGTCGACACGCCGCTGGTCAACGTGTCGGTGCAGAGCGACACGCCGGTGGGATTGAGCGCGACGTGGGAGACGTGGCGGACGCGCGACCGCGACTATCTGCCGCCCGAGATGTCGATGCACCGCGCGTACGACGGCGCGCCGGTCACGCCGCGCCAATATGCGGACGAGGTGACCTTCGCTGATGGCGGAATCATCGCCCTCCACCGCAATCGACCGTCGTCCGTGTTCGACCTGCTGGTCGAGCAGCAGGGATTGACGACCGTCAAGGACAGGATCTGGAACCCGCTGGCCGGGCTCGGCTTCGGTGTGCTGCTGCACGGCGACGGGCTGGTTCCGGACGGTATCGTGCAAGGCCGCTACGCGAGCACCGACTTCACCGGCTGGCGCCTGACGAGCCGGCGACCACGGCGGCGTCATGCCCTCCGCCTCCATTGCCACGTCGCCCAGACGGATACGCGGGAGGCATGGATGCTCGGGCTGTGCCGGCTCGCCAAGCGTGCGCCCGGAGCGGAGACATCCCGTACGCGCAGCAAGCGTTGGTGGCACGCCTTCTGGGAACGCAGCTGGATCGTCGTTCGACCCGGCCCCGCCCGACCCGACGATCCGGCCTGGCGGATCGGGCGCAATTATCAGCTTTTCCGCCACCAGCTCGGCACCAACGCGCGCGCATTCTGGCCTACCAAGTTCAATGGCGGCAACTTTACCGTCGATCCCGAATATACCGACCCGAAGCTCCGCCTCTCGCCCGATTATCGCGCCTGGGGCGGCGGCGAGTTCACCGCGCAGAACCAGCGGTTGGTGTATTGGCCGATGCTGAAGAGCGGCGACGCCGACCTGATGCGACCGCAACTCGATTTCTATCGTCGCCTGCAAGCGACCGCCGAATTGCGGACCGCGACCTATTGGGGCCACAAGGGCGCGTGCTTCGTCGAGCAGATCGAGAATTTCGGCCTTTGCTGCGGCCAGGAATGGGGCTGGCATCGTAGCTGGAACACGCCGGCGACGCGCCTTCCGGGCGTGGAGGATAGCGCCTTCGTCGACCATCTGTGGGACACGGTGCTCGAATTCTGCCTGATGATGCTCGAGGTCGGGCGCTTCACCAATGCGGATACGTCGGGCGATCTTGCGTTCATCGACAGCTGCCTCGTCTTCTTCGACCAGCATTACCGGCGGGAGCATGCTCGCGTATCGGGCAGCGAGTTGAGCGACGCCGGGAAGCTGGTGTTCTTCCCGGGAACGGCGTGCGAGACGTATAAGAACGCGACGGACTCGGCCGTGACGATCGCCGGGCTCGACGCGGTGCTCGCGGCCTTGCTCGCCTTGCCAGAGCGGATGATCGGGGCGCGCCTGCGCGCACGCTATCTCGCCATGCGCGCCACACTTCCGCCGCTGCCTGTGCGCATGATCGACGGCCGGCGCGTCCTTGCCCCCGCGCAAGCGTGGGATCGCATTCAGAATGTCGAGATCCCGCAACTCTACCCCGTCTTTCCCTATCACCAATATGGCGTCGGCCTGCCGAACCTTCAGCTTCCGATCGACACATGGCGGAACGGGGTCGACACGCCTGCGCAGAAGGACATCAAAAGCTGGCATCAGGACGCGATCTTCTGCGCGCGCCTCGGCCTGACGGAAGAGGCTGCGCAACTCACCGTGCGCAAGATGGATGACAGCGGGCGGCGGTATCCGACCTTCTGGGGCCCGGGCCATGATTGGGCGCCCGACCACAATTGGGGCGGGTCGGGGATGATCGGCCTGCAGGAGATGCTGATGCAGACGCCCGGCGACGCCATTCATCTTTTCCCGGCCTGGCCGCGTGACTGGGACGTCGACTTCCGACTTTGCGCGCCGCGTGCGACGCGGGTCGACGCCACGCTTCGCGGTGGCAAGCTGGTCAAGTTGACGGTCGAGCCCGCCTTTTCGATCGATCGCATCGTGCTGCCGCCGTGGCTTGCGGAAGAGGCGGTGGTGAGCGGGGGCTGACGATCCGCGACATGCCACGCGAGTTCGATGACACCACGCGCTAGTTGCTTGAATCGCGAGCGTTAGACAGGTCTGGTCGACGCCGGTACGTACCCTTCCTCAGCATTTTTCCCAGAGGCCACGGCAGGAGAGCGGCGACATGCATGCGGCGGCGGGGTTCGAGCTGATCATCGCGATGTTCCTCGTGATCGTGGGGCTGCACTATCTTGCGCGGCGACTGTCGTTGCCACCCGCCGCGGCGCTGATCGTCGGGGGCGGCGCGGTCGCGTTCGTGCCGGGTTTGCCGGGAATCACGATCGACCCCGAGCTGGTGCTCGTCTTCTTCCTGCCGCCGCTGCTGATGGACGGCGCGTGGTTCACCGCGATCGCGCCGTTTCGCCGCCATATGGCCGGCATCCTGTCGCTCGCGATCGGCGCGGTATTCTTCACGACCGCCGTGGTCGCGGTCGTCACGAAGCTGCTGCTCCCCGCGCTGCCATGGGCCGCCTCCGTCGCATTGGGTGCGATCCTGTCGCCGCCCGACGCGGTTTCGGCGCGTGCGGTGCTGCAGCAGGTCCGGCTGCCCCGACGCCTCTCGACGCTTCTAGAAGGCGAGAGCCTCCTCAACGATGCCGCCGGTCTGGTGCTGTTTCGCTTCGCGATCGCCGCGGTGCTGACCGGCACCTTCAGCCTTGGCGCGGCGACCGGCACCTTCGTGCTGCTCGTGATCGGCGGGGTGGCGGTCGGCGCGGCGATCGCCGGGCTGTGGGTGTTGCTGCTGCGCCGGCTGGGTGACGACACGCTGATGATCGCGGCGACGATGCTCGTCTGCTGGAGCGCCTATATCGCGGGCGAACTGCTACACGTCTCCGGGGTGATTGCCGTGGTGACCGCCGGCCTGATCTGCGGCTGGTATCAGCATGTCGTGTTCAGCGCGAGCGTCCGCATCCGCGCGCTCGCCTTCTGGCAGGTGCTGATGTTCCTGCTGGAGGCGGCAGTGTTCACGCTGATCGGTCTGTCGCTGCGCGGGCTTCTCGACCGGGTCGGCACCCCGGCCGGCATCGTCGATACGATGGCAATGCCGGTGCTGCTGATCGTCGCTGCGGTGATCGTCGCGCGGTTCGTATGGATCTTCGGCGCCGATGCGATCGTCGCGCTGCTGCGCCGTATCGGCGTGACCGTCGCGCGCCCGCTCGGTGGTCGCGCGGCGCTGGTCATGAGCTGGGCGGGGATGCGCGGAGTGGTGACGCTGGCGGTCGCGCTGTCGTTGCCCGAGACCATGCCCGCGCGCGACCTGATGCTGGTCACTGCCTTTGCAGTGATCCTTGTCACGGTGCTGGTGCAGGGCACCTCGCTCGGCTGGGTCATCCGACGCGCTCGCCCGCGCGAGGACCCGGCCACGCTGCCACCGCTCGACCTGATGTCCGCCGAGCGCGCGATGTTCGGCGCGCAACTCGACGCGGTCGAGCGTCATGCGCATGACGATCACGGGGAGCTGATCCATCCGCAGCTTCTGCGCCGCTATCGTGCGCGCGCCACCGCCGGGGAGACCTTCGAGGGCACGGCGGAGGAACGAACCCAAGCGATCGCGCGCCACTTCGACGTCATCATCGCCGCGGTGGAGGCAGGGCGCGCCGAGCTGGTGCGGCTGCATCGCACCGGACGGATCGACGACGAGACGCTCCACGATCTCGAACACGACCTTGATCTGGAGGAACTTGGCGCGATCGCCGCCAAGGGTTGACGGTCATTCGGACGGGAGCGCCCAGGGAGCCTTCGCCAAGGCGAGCGCGAGATGATCGATCACCGCCTGAACGCGCACCGGCCGCAACGTGGAGGGCGGCATGACGAGGTGCAGCGCCAGCACCGGTGCGGCCCATTCCGGCATCGCCGCCTCCAGCGTACCCGCACGCAACTCGCGCCACACCAGGAATTCGGGCTGCATCGCAATGCCCTGCCCGGCCAGCAGCGCCGGGGTCAGCACGTCGGCATTGTCCGCCCACAAGGCCACCGGCGGCGTGATCGTCTCCTCGCCGAATTGCGGATGCGTCAGCCGCCACACGCCGGGATTGGCCGCCCCGCTATAGGCGAGCGCGCGATGCCGGGCGAGCTGCGCGGGATGCGTCGGCCGTCCCGCCGCTTCCCAATAGGCCGGTGACGCGACCAGCAGCAGCCGCACCGTACACAGACGCCGCGCGACCAGCGAACTGTCCTCCAGCCGTGCGATGCGGAGCGCAAGATCGAACCCGCCCGCGACCAGATCGACGTGCCGGTCGCTCAATGCGAGGTCCAGCGTTACCTCGGGATAGGCGGCCATGAAGGCTGGCAGGATGGCGGCCATATAGCCGATCCCGAACGACACCGGCGCGCTGATCCGTACGCGTCCCCGCGGAACCGCGGATTGCTCCTTCGCCTCGTCCTCCGCCGCCTCGCCCTCACGCAGCAGGCGGGTCGCTCGCGGCAGCACCGCGCGTCCGCCCTCGGTCAGCGCCAGGCGGCGTGAGGTCCGGTTGAGCAACGTCACACCCATTCGCGCTTCCAGTCGCGCGATCGCCTTGGAGACGGTCGGATTGGCGAGCCCCAGCTCCTGCGCGGCGCGCGCAAACGAGCCGGTTTCCGCGACCTTGGCGAAGATCGCCCATGCTTCGAGATCGGGGAGTCGACGTGTCATTTTCGACAATGATGGAATGCCATACTTGCCATTTCGTCAATCCGCTTCGTGCACCATCTTGCCCTCAGCGAAACAAATGTCAGTGTCTTTCAAGGAGCTTAGAGATGATCGATCGTCGCCCCTTCGCCAAACTCGGTGGTGCCAACCATGGCTGGCTGGATGCCAAGCATCACTTCTCCTTCGCGAGCTACTACGATCCGGACAATATGGGCTGGGGCCCGATCCGGGTGTGGAACGACGACACGATCGCCGCCGGCACCGGCTTCCCGCCGCATCCGCACGCCGACATGGAGATCATCACCTATGTCCGCGATGGCGCGATCACGCATCAGGACAGCCTGGGCAACACCGGGCGCACCGAAGCCGGCGACGTGCAGGTGATGAGCGCCGGGTCCGGCGTCCGCCACTCCGAATATAATCGCGAGACCGAGGCCACGCGGATCTTCCAGATCTGGATCGAGCCGAAGGTGCGTGGCGGCGAGCCGCATTGGGGCGCCAAGCCCTTCCCGAAGGGGAACGCGCCGGGCAGTTCATCGTGCTCGCCTCTGGGCTGGAAGGCGACGGCGACGTGTTGCCGATCCGCGCCGATGCCCGCGTGCTGGGCGCCACGATCAAGGCAGGCGAGACCGCCGAATATCGCCTCGGCGCCGGCCACCACGCCTATCTCGTTCCTGCCACTGGCGCGATCAACGTCAACGGCGTCCGGATCGAGGCGCGCGACGGTGCCGCGATCGCCGACGAGGCGGTGCTGACCGTCACCGCGATCGAGGATGCCGAGATCGTCCTCGTCGACGCCGCCTGACCTTCCTTCCCTTTCTGTGTGCGTAGCCATCGAACCACGGAGACCGACCATGCCCTTCATCACCACCGCCGACGGCACCGAGATCTTCTACAAGGACTGGGGTCCGCGCGACGCGCAGGTCATCCATTTCCATCACGGCTGGCCACTCAGCGCGGATGACTGGGATGCGCAGATGATGTTCTTCCTCGACAAGGGCTATCGCGTGGTGGCGCACGATCGGCGCGGGCATGGTCGATCGTCGCAATCGGCGGCCGGCCACGACATGGATAGCTATGTCGCCGACGTGATCGCGCTGACCGACGCGCTCGATCATCGGGACGCGGTCCATGTCGGCCATTCGACCGGTGGTGGTGAGGTGGCGCGCTATGTCGCCCGCGCCGCGCCCGGACGCGTCGCCAAGGCGGTGCTGGTCAGCGCGGTCGCGCCGATCATGGTGCGTACCGAACGCAATCCGGACGGCGTGCCGATCGACGTGTTCGACGACGTCCGCCATCAAACCGCGACGAACCGCGCACAATTCTTCTACGACTTCACCCTCCCCTTCTTCGGCTACAATCGCGACGGCGCCGAGATGAAGGAAGGCGTGCGGCGCAATTGGTGGCGACAGGGGATGCAGGGCAGCGTGCTGGCGCATACGCTGGGCATCAAGGCGTTTTCAGAGACCGACTTCACCGACGATCTGAAGGCGATCTCCGTCCCGACGCTGGTCATGCACGGAGAGGACGATCAGGTCGTGCCGTTTGCGACCACCGGCAAGCTGTCCGCCGACATCGTCGCCGGCGCGGTGCTGAAGTCCTACCCCGGCTATCCGCACGGGATGCCGACCGCGCATGCCGATCAGATCAACGCCGATCTGCTGGCGTTCATCCGAGGTTGAGCGACGATCCGGGCGGGCCGATGGTCCGCCCGGTCTTTCAGGGGAGTGGCGCGATGGCCGACCGCATTCTTATCTTCTACGGCTCCTACCGCTCGGATCGGCAGGGCATCCGGCTCGCCGACTATCTGGTGCGGACCTTTGCCGAGCGCGGTGCCGCGCCCGAATTGATCGACGCCAAGGCGATCGGGCTGCCGATGCTCGACCGGATGTACAAGGAATATCCGGCGGGTACGGCGCCGCCCGCGCTGGAGGAGCTTGCGGGCAAGATCCGCGCCGCCGACGCCTTCGTTTTCGTCACCGGCGAATATAATTGGGGTCAGCAGCCCGGGCTGAAGAACCTGACCGATCACTTTCTAGAAGAATGGTTCTGGCGGCCCGCAGCGATCGCCAGCTATTCGGCCGGCCGGCTCGCGGGCGCGCACGCCAGCGTCGCCTGGCACGGCACGCTGACCGAGATGGGAATGGTCGTGATATCGAGCACGCTGACCGTCGGCAGCATCGGCCACACGCTCGACGCGGACGGCAAGCCGACCGGCGACGGCGGCGTGTCGCTCGCCCGCGCCTTCCCGCGCTTCGCAGACGACCTCGCCTGGTGGACGGCGGCGGCGAGGCAGCAACGCGCGCTCGTGGCGCCACCCTATTAGGTGAGGAACGCAAGAGCCGCCAGAGGAGGCAGCGACGATGAACCCCACGATCACCGCGTTCCAACGCTCACCGGACGGCGGCAAAGGGCTGGCGCGCGACACGCGTGTGCGCTGGGCGCTGGAGGAAGTCGGTCAGCCCTATGACGTCCGCCTGGTGTCCTTCGAAGCGATGAAGCAGCCAGCGCACCTCGCACGGCACCCGTTCGGCCAGATTCCGACCTATGAGGATGGCAGTCTCGTGCTGTTCGAAACCGGCGCGATCGTCCTCCACATCGCGGAGCGTCATCCGGGTCTGTTGCCCACCGATCCCGATGCCCGGGCCCGCGCGATCATGTGGGCGATCGCGGCGCTGAACACGATCGAGCCGACCGTGCTCGATCTCACTGCCGCGCGGATTTTCGAGGCCGATCGGCCATGGGCGAAGGAACGCCTGCGGCTGGTGGAGGACCGCGCCCGCGTACGACTGGCGCAGCTGACGGACTATCTCGGCGAGAAGCAGTGGCTGGACGGCGACTTCAGCGCGGGTGACCTGATGATGGTGTCGGTGCTGCTGCGCTTCCGCGTCACTCGCCTGCTCGACGAATTCCCGACGCTCGCCGGCTATGTCGCCCGTGGAGAGGCCAGGCCAGCCTATCGTCGCGCCTTCGCTGCGCAACTCGCGATCAACGCGCCGCCGAGTGGAGAAGATCGCCTGGGGTGAGGTTTTGAGCGGCTCAGGCGTTCGCCGTGCGTTGGAGCGTCAACGCAGGAGCAGCGAAACCATGGCGATCAAAGCGGTTCTCTTCGACATCGACGGCACCCTCGTGGACAGCAACGACCTGCACGTCACGGCATGGCAGGCCGTGTTCCGCCAGATCGGCGCAACGTTCGACGATCAGGTGGTTCACGACCAGATCGGAAAAGGCACCGACATGCTGGTGCCGACACTGCTCCCGGACATCGACGAAGCCGAGCAGGAAAGGTTGGGCGAGGCACACGGCAGCATCTTCAAGTCGCAGTACCTGGAGCAGGTGACGCCCTTCGCCGCTGCCAGGGATCTGCTCGCAAGGGTCAAGGAGAGCGGCAGACAGGTCGTGCTGGCGTCGTCGGCTTCGTCGGATGAACTCGACCATCACCTCGATCTGCTGGATGCCCGTGAGATCGTGGACCTCTCGACCACATCGGATGACGTCGAGAAGACCAAGCCTGCACCCGACATCTTCGCCGCCGCGCTCGAGAAGCTGTCACCGCTCGATGCCAGCGAGGTGATCGTCGTCGGCGACACGCCTTACGACATCGAAGCGGCCGCCAAATGCGGCATCGCGGCCGTCGGCGTCCGATCGGGTAAGTTCAGCGACGAAACCCTCAAGGATGCGGGTGCGGTCGCCTTGTACGATGACGTCGCCGCCCTGCTGGCCGGGTTCGAGAACTCGCCGCTAAATGGTTGATCGTGCGGGCCAAATCCGCGTCTGCGGGGCATAAGCGGCAACGATCTGCTTGTTCGCCGTCACGGCACGAACTCCGTGTGCCACACGATCAACATAAAGAGACGAGCCGAAGTTGCAGCTTCGGCTCGTCAACTTCAGAGAACGGTAGGTATCTTACAGGCGAGAACGGCCGGCATTGTGGCCGCCATTTTGGTGCAGGATGTCCGCGACCGTCTCGCTGGAGATTGCACCATCGCCTGTATCGACCGTGACGAGCACACCGCCGCGGCCGAGGCGTCCGCTATAATAGTCGATGTCTTCCCGATCGATGCCGTGCTTGGCGAGGGTCTCGTTCAGCGTTCCCGCCGCTGCCCCGGCCGCAGCGCCGATCGCCATCGCCCCGGGTACGGCCGACGCGGCGATCGCACCCGCTGCGACGAGCGGGCCGACGCCCGGGATCGCCAATGCGGCGACGCCGAGACCAGCGCCGAGGGCACCGCCGCCGAGAATACCTCGCGCGACGCTGCCATGTTCCTCGTTCGTGACGTCACCGGCGGCGTCTGACGTCGTTGTCACGCCTGCGCGTCGTGTGACGACCGACAGGGCGCGATCGGGCAACCCTGCGTCGCGAAGCTCCGCGACTGCGCGCTGCGCCTCCGCCTCGGTGTCGAAGATGGCCGAAGCCGTTTGCATGTTCATCTTTGTCACTCCTGCAATCAGCGGACGGTGCCGCGGCGAAAGAGGTTGATGATGGCGAGAAGCACGATCGCGCCGATCAGCGAGACGACGATCGACTGGATGCTGATCACGCCGCTGGTGATCGGTGCGCCGCCGATCAGCGGCGTGATGATGAACCCGGCGAGCAGCGCGCCGACGATGCCGACGACGACGTTGAGCAGGATACCCTGCTGCCCGTCCGTGCGCATGATCATGCTGGCGACCCAGCCGATCAGTCCGCCGACGATGAGAAGAATGATGAGGCCCATGACCGGTCTTTCCGTGTGGTGAATGATGCGATGGAAACGGTCCGGCGGTCAGGTACGTTCAAACGCGCTTCCCGCACCGGGGCGCGGCACTAGTATGACGGTACTATCCCATATGGTGCCGGTGGCAGGAACGGTGTTGAGCGGTGACGGGTTTAGCCACCATGCTCACTTCTTCCGCTCCCGCCGATCGCCAGCCTGAACTGCGTCACCTGGAGCAATTGATGGCGCAGTTGCTGGACGGGGTGATCCTGCTCGATCCGACCGGCGTCATCCTCGGCGCCAATCCTGCGGCACTGGCGATGCACGGCGTCGATACGGTCGAGGCACTCGGTGGAACGGCCGAGGGATATGCGGATCGTTTCACGTTGTGGACGACGGATCATCGAGCGATGCGCCACCGCGACTATCCGATCTTCAAGGTGCTGGCCGGGGAAAGCATCCCCGATCTGGTCGTGGAAGTCGCGCCGGCCGGGGAGGACGAGGCTCGCTGGATGCATCAGGTGCGCGACGTCACGATGGACGTGGACGGTGGAGAGCCGGACTATCTGGCCATCGTGCTGAGCGACGTGTCCGCACGCTACGATGCGCAGGCGCGCTTCGACGCCATGTTCCGCGCCAATCCCGCTCCCGCGATCATCGTCCGACAGCGCGACATGAAGCTTGTGGCGGCCAATACGGGCTTTCTGGCGCTGACCGCCTTCGAGGAGGACGATCTGCTTGGTCGATCGCTGTTCGGTCTCGATCTGATCGACGGCTTACCGGATCGAGCGCGCGTGCAGCGGCAGATCGAACAGGGCGAGGTCATACCGCAAACGGAGGCCGAGCTGCTGGTTGCGGACGGATCGCGCCGCCTGGTGCTCTTCGCCGGTCAGCCGATCGACGTGACGCAGGAGGACGCCTTGCTGCTGACCTTCGCCGACCTTCAGCCACGGCGAGATGCCGAACGGTCGCTCGCGGCCAGTGAGCAGTATCTGAGAGCGGTGTTCGAGATGGCACCGGTGGCGATGGCAATCGTCCGGACGTCCGACCAGCGGCTGACGAGCATCAACGCCGCCTTTTATGCGCTGACCGGTCATGCGGCGGGCTCATTGGTCGACCGCACCGTGCGCGAGGTCGGATTATGGCACGATCCGGAACAGCAGCGGTTGGTCGCCACCGAACTGGCGCAGGGAGGCGCGATCCGGGATCGCGATCTGCGCATCGTCACACGCTCAGGGATCGTGACGGATTGCCTTGCATCGGCGGAGGCGATCCGCATTCATGGTGATGCCTGCGTGCTCTGGGTGTTGCAGGACGTGACCGAACGCCGCCGGAGTGATGCCGAGCTTGGCGCTGCGATCGACGAGGCGTTGAAGGACGCGAGCTGGCTCAGCCGCTCTATCCTGGACCGGCTCGCCTCGCTGCGCCGACCCGCGCCTCATGTCGCCCCGGTCGAGCTAAGTCCGCGCGAACGGGAGATCCTCGATCTGGTCTGCGACGACCTCGACGATGCGGCGATTGCCGAACGCCTCGCGATTTCCCGCAATACCGTGCGCAACCACGTCGCCAGTATCTACGCGAAGATCGGGACCAACCGCCGCAGCGGCGCCGTGGTTTGGGGACGCGAGCGCGGCATGGGTTCGAAGCGGGACTGATCGCTACGGTCCGTCCCGTTGGCAGCTAGCGTTGAACCACGTCCCTCCGCATCGGCGCGAGCTTTGCCAGGAAGCGGTTCTGCGCCGCGAACGGGATGTGCTCGGCCGCCATCGCGCGTTGCAGATTCTCCACGAGGCGATTCATATCGGCCTGCTGCACGCCCATGTTGGTGTGGGCGGTGCGCATGTCCCGGCCGGTGTAGGTGCAACCGGCATTGAGGATGAAACAGAATTGCTCGAAGATGACGCGGCGCAGGCGCACGGCATCCTGGTTCTTGAAGATTTCACCGATCCGCGGATCGGCAAAGTTCGCTGCGACGAACCGGTCGACGATGCGCCGGATCCCGGCCTGCCCGCCGAAGTGCCGCGCCATCCCGTCCCCGTGGAATGGTTCGGCGCCGGCGTTGCGGGGATCGACGCGATACGGCGCGACCGGCTCTTCGCCTGGCGGGCTCGGCGGCAACGCCTGCGGCGCAGCGATCAGGAGAGCGATGAACATCATCATTGGAACTGTCCTTTTCGAAGCGGCATCAGAAGCTGCCCTGTAGCTGCACCAGCAATCCGCGCTGACCCGCAACGGTCGCGATCGAGCCGAGGTCAGCATAGGCCACGGTCGCGGTGAGGTGCCGCCCGATCGCATAGGCGGCGAAAGCGTCCCATGCGTCGTCCTCGCGCGCGAAGGCCAGGTGGCCGGTTTTCATGCGATACTCGGCGCCAGCGACGAACCGGCGACTGAATTGATACGCGACGGACCCCTCCGCCTCCGCACGTCGCCCGCCACGGACAGGCCCGCCGAAGCCGAGCAGCCCGAGCTGATTCGCCTTGGTCGCGCGCACGGTCGCGTTCACCAACAGCGAATGATCCAGCAGCAGCTTGGTCGCCGTAAGGTAAAGATCCGCACCCGATCGCTCGCGCGCGCCCACCGCGCGCACGATCGCCGGGTCGAGGTTCTTCTTGTACTGAACGCCGATCGCAATCGCCGGCAGCCAGCTCGGCCCGAACACCGCGTCGCCCGCCAGCCTGACCTTCGCCCCCCAGATGTCCTGGTCGAAGGTGAAGTCGTTGCCGAGCCCGAGCACGCCGCCGACCTTATTGGTGTCGAACGACTGCCGCGCATAACTCAGCTCCAGCCGGTCGCGCAGCCCGATCGCAATGGAATAATTGGCAAGATCATAGTCGGGCAGCGCGACCGCGGTCACCGCCGCCTGCGCCCCGACGCCGTCTCGCGTCTCGTTGCCGGCAATGACCGCCCATGGTGTCAGCCCGCCACCGGCGCTGCCCTCCACCGACGAGATGCCGTTCGTCAGCAGCAGCTTTCCCGGCTCCCCGACCTGCTGGGCGGCAGCGGGGCCGGTCACCGCGAGGAACGGCAGGGCAAGCAAGCGAACAAGACGGTACGACATGCTGCCCGCATTCGCAGACGATGCTTAAGGTCGCGTTGACGCCGCGCGGTTTCACAATCCAGTCAGCTATTTAGCGGTTAGCGTTCACCGATGATTGACGAACGGCGCGCATAAGGCGGTCATGACCAGATCAGCCCTCCTCGCCTGCGTCGGCGCTTGTCTCGCATCGCACGCGCAGGCCGCAACCGTTGCGGTGCATGTCGTCGACGCCAGCGGTCGCCCGGTGGAAGACGCGGTGATCACGATTCGGCCCGCGGCGGGCATCCCCGCGCAGCCGGTCCGCTCCGCGACGCGCCTCGCGATGGTGCAGAAGAACATCGCGTTCAATCCGCATGTGCTGATCGTACCGGTCGGCGCGACGGTCGCCTTCCCCAACGAGGACAAGGTCCGGCACCACGTCTACAGCTTCTCGAAGCCGGCGCGCTTCGAACTGAAGCTGTTCGGCCGTGACGAGACGCGCAGCTACACCTTCAACACGCCCGGAACGGTCGCGCTGGGATGCAACATTCATGATTCGATGAGCGGCTTCATCAAGGTGGTCGACACGCCGTTCGCGGGCAAGACCGATGCTGCGGGCAATGTCAGCCTTCCCGCCGTCACCGCGGGTGCCGCAACGCTGACCGTCTGGCACCCGCGCATGGCCGCCAAGGACAATCAGGCGAGCTTCCCATTAACGGTCGCCGCGACCGGCGACCTGTCACGCCAGCTACGCCTGAACCTGCGGTGACGATGCGTCGCCTTCATGGGCTCGCACGCATGGTGCGACGGCGGGTCACCGGCTCGCTGTCGGCCAAGCTGACGCTGTTCTATGCGACGCTGATCGCCGCGATCGTCGTGGCGACGCTCGGGGCCGCCAAGACCGGTATCAGCGACTATGCCGAGCGCATGATCCGCGGCGAGATGGTGAGCGGCGCAGCGGTCTTCGATCGCGTGACCACGATGCGCTACGCCCAGCTTGGCGACGCGGGACGCGTGCTGGCCGCCGACTTCGGCTTTCGTACCGCCGCGGCCACCGGCGATGGCCCGACGATCGCCTCCGCACTCGACTCACTTCGCGCACGCCTCCGGCTGGACCAGGCAATCTTCGTCTCCGTCGACGGGCGGGTAGACGGCTTTCGCGGTCCGCTTTCCAGGGCGGACGCGACGGCGTTGCGCGAGGCGCTGGAGGCCGGGCGCACCACCGGTATCCTCGCGATCGGCGACCGGCGCTTCAATGCGACCGCCGCGGAGATCCGCGCACCGGTAACGATCGGCTGGGTCGTGTTCGCCAACGCGCTGGACGCCCGCGAGATCGAGCGATTGTCGCGACTGTCGTCGATCGACCTGTCACCGCGGATCGTCCCGGCGGCCAACCTGTCCGCGCTCGAGCGCTCGGGCAAGGTGGTGGAGCGGCACGTCGATGGCGAGGACCTGTTGGTACAGGCATCACCGCTCGCCACGTTCGGTCAAGGCCGCCCACAGATGCTGGTCCTTCAGTATAGCGTCACGCGCGCCATGGCGGACTATGCGCCGATCCTGTGGCTGCTGGCGGCGTGCGGGCTGGGCGGGATCGCGGTGGCCATGATCGGAAGCTGGCTGCTCGCGCGGCGGATCACGCGCCCGATCGCAACACTGGACGCCGCCGCGCGCCGTGTGGCGCAGGGCGAATATGCGCAGGTGGCCGTCACCACGCGCGACGAACTCGGCACCCTGGCACAGAGCTTCAATCGCATGGTGCACGACGTCGGCGAGCGCGAGCGCCAGATCACCCACATGGCGCTGCACGACGGCCTGACCGGTTTGGCCAACCGGGCGTTGCTGCGCGAGCGGCTGACCGCGCTCCTTGCCCGTCCCACGCCCGGCCGCCGACACGCGCTCTTCTGTCTCGACCTCGATAACTTCAAGGTGGTCAACGACACGCTGGGTCACCCGACCGGCGACGCCCTGCTCTGCGAGATCGCGGGCCGGCTGGGCGATGTCGCGGGCGATGGCTTCGTCGCGCGATTGGGCGGCGACGAATTCGCGATCGTGGTCGACGACGCGCATCGCTCGCACGCCCGCTTTGCGCGCGACCTTATCCGCGCGGTTGCGGAGCCGTGCGTCGTGAACGGTCACCGGATCGTGTCCGGCACCAGCGTCGGTATCGCCATCCTCGGCCCGGATGGCCAGGACGCGACCACGCTCGCCAAGAATGCGGATCTGGCGCTCTACCGCGCGAAGCACGAGGGGCGCGGCGGCTTCCGCTTCTTCGAGGCGGCCATGGATGCCGAGGCGCAGCGCCGGAGGCAGATGGAGCTGGACCTGCACGACGCGCTCGAACACGGTCACCTGTCGCTGATGTTCCAGCCGCTCTTCAACCTCTCGGAGGCGCGTATCTCCGCCTTCGAGGCATTGCTGCGCTGGAACCACCCGCAGCGCGGGCTGATCTCGCCGGTCGATTTCATCCCTCTGGCCGAGGAGACGGGGCTGATCGTCCCGATTGGCGCATGGGTGATCCGCGAGGCGTGCCGGATCGCCCGCGACTGGCCGGAGCACGTCCGGGTCGCGGTGAACGTCTCCCCCGTCCAGTTCCGCAACCCCGGCCTCGCCGCCGTCATCCTGCAGGCGCTCGCCGAGAGCGGCTTGGCGCCGCAGCGGCTAGAGCTGGAGATCACGGAGAGCCTGTTCATCGAAAATCCGGAAACGACGCTCGCCTCGCTGCACAGCTTGCGCAACCTGGGTGTCCGCGTCGCATTGGACGATTTCGGCACCGGCTATTCCTCGCTAAGCTATCTTCGCGCCTTCCCGTTCGACAAGATCAAGATCGATCGCAGTTTCATTATCGATCTGCTGAATAGCGACGGCGCGACCGCGATCATCAAGTCTATCACGACGTTGGCCGAAGCATTGGGAATGGAAACGACTGCGGAAGGCGTCGAGCATGCCGATCAGCTCGACATCCTGCGTGCGCAAGGATGCAGCCATATCCAGGGCTATTACTTCAGCAAGCCGATCATGGATAGCGAGATTGCCGCGCTGATGGCCAATGACAGGACAGCCAGCGGTAAAACAGCTGTCGCTTCGGACGATCGCATGCGAGGCCGATCAGCTGTTGCTTGAACACGCTACAACTCGGCCGACCCTGCTCGTTTAGTTTCGAATGACATAGAACTGGCCTACGTTCGTCATTGCGAGCGCAGCGAAGCAATCCAGGGCCGGATCAGGACGCCCTGGATTGCTTCGCTGCGCTCGCAATGACGAATCCGGTTCGACATGATCTCCAGGCTCTCGCGACCGCCATGTTGCGGACGTGACGGGCCAGCGAAGTACTGCGGCCTCAGAGGCCGGAGCATCCTTCCTCATGCATCAGTCGCCGTAGCCACCGACTCGGACAGCGCGTTCTTTCCGAGTCGCAAGACCACGGGGTCGCGCCACAAAATATCAAACGTGGAACACGCATAGTAGATTCATCGAGTATAGTTAACAGTCATTAAAACGTGTTCTCCCATTATACTTCGGTCGTAGTCTACGGCATCTTAACCTCAACCGTTTCAATTTGTTAACCAGCGAACGAGATCCCCGTGGAATTGCTCAGACGGGGATGAATATGTCTGTTGGGATTTACGGTCCGCGTGAAATTGTTCGACGCCGGCTTCGTCATACCACCTGCCTCACGCTTCTCGCGGGCGCGGCCGCCTTGCAGCCTACGCAATCTGCTGCTCAGTTACTGAGCCTGTCGGGTCTGTCCGACAGCCTGAATGCGCTGGGCACCACGGTGAGTGCGCAGGGCACGCAGATCACGGCGACGACCAATCTCGCCAATACGCTCAACACCAGCGTCAACACGCTGAACACGACGATTGCGAACCAAGCCTCGACACTGCTGTCGGTCCAGACCGCGACCACTGCGAACACCAGCAACCTCGCGACGGTAACCGCCTCCGTCAACCAGCAGCAGACCCAGCTTACCGCCAACACGAGCCTGCTCAACACCGTCACATCGGGGCTTGGCACGCTCGGGTCCACCTTGGCGACGCAGGGCACGACGCTTCAGGGCCTACAGACCACCGTCGCCGGCAATGTCTCGAACCTCGCCACGCTGTCGACCAGCGTCGGTCAGCAAGGTACGCAGCTCACCGCCAACACCAACCTGCTCGGCACGGTGAACGCTGGCCTTGGCGCGCTTACCTCGACCGTGACGACGCAGGCGAACACGCTTCAGGGTCTGCAGGCAACAGTTACGGGCAACGTCGCCGACGTCGCGACACTGTCGGCATCGCTCGGCCAGCAGGGCACGCAGCTCACCGCCAACACCAACCTGCTCGGCACGGTGAATGCGGGCCTTGGTGCGCTCACCTCGACCGTGACGACGCAGGCGAACACGCTTCAGGGTTTGCAGGCAACCGTGACAGGCAACGTCGCCGACGTCGCGACACTGTCGGCATCGCTCGGCCAGCAGGGCACGCAGCTCACCGCCAACACCAACCTGCTCGACACGGTGAACGCTGGCCTCGGCGCGCTCACCTCGACGGTGACGACGCAAGCGAACACGCTTCAGGGTTTGCAGGCGACCGTCTCGGGCAACGTCGCCGACGTTGCGACGCTGTCGGCATCGATCAACCAGCAGGACGCGCGGATCACCGCCAACCTGGGCGCGCTCGACACGCTCGGCGCCGGGGTGACGGCGCTCACCGGGACGGTTACCGGCCAGGGCCAGACGCTGCAGTCCTTGGGGAATACCGTCGGCACCCTTGCGGGCGACGTGCTTTCGGCAGGAACGCAGATCGCGCGGCAGGCGACCGATATCAGCGCGCTTCAGGCCAGCGTCGGCGCCAACGTCGGCGATGTCGCAGCGCTGCGCGCGACACTTGGCACGACCGGCAGCGACGTCACCGACCTTCAGACGCAAGTGAGCGATCATGAGGTGCGCATCACCGCCAACACCGCGCAGCTCGGAACGCTTGGCACCACCGTCGGAACGCAGGGCGCGACGCTGACGCAGCAGGGCAGCGATCTCGCGACGGCCGCCGCCAACATCGCCAGCCTGCAAGGTCTCGTGTCCACGCAAGCCGGCACGCTCGGTATTTTGGGCTCCACCGTAGCGGCGCAGGGCACGCTCCTCGGCGACCAGGATCTCGCGGATCACCGCCAACGCCAACGCGATCCTGTCGCTGCGCAACATGACCGTGAGCGGCAACGCCAGCCCGATGCAATATACGACGCCTGTGGCGCCGACCGTCGCGACGACCACGGCAACCAATGACGTCGCCGTGCTGGGTGGACAGCCCGGCCCGGTGCGTGTGCACAACGTCGCGGCCGGTCAGATCGCGGCAGGGTCGACGGACGCCGTCAATGGCGGCCAGTTGCATGACGTCGGTGAGCAGATCAACGACCTCGCCGCGGCAACGGTGCAGTATGACGACCAGACGCACACGCGCATCACGCTGGGTGGCGGCAATTCCGCGCCCGTGTTGCTCGCCAATGTCGCGCCCGGAACGATTGCGCCTGGCTCGACCGAAGCGGTCAATGGCGGCCAGCTCGCCGACACGAACGCGACCGTCGCGACCCTGCGGGGCGACGTGACGAATCAGGCCAGCGATCTCGCGAGCGCGCGGTCCGGTCTCGCCGCACTCGGCACGACGATCACGGCGCAGGGCGTGCTGCTGGGTTCCAATGCGGATGCGATCGCGGCGCTGCGCAGCGATGCCGAGCGCGGCGCGATCGGTCCGGTGCGCTACTCGAACCCGGCGACCCCGACCGTGCCGAACGGCGGCACCGTCACGCAGAGCCTGGCGCTTGTCGGTCGCGATCCGTCACCGGTCGCCCTTCACAACGTCGCAGATGCGCAACTGTCGAGCGGATCGACCGACGCCGTCAACGGCGGGCAATTGTTCGCGCTGGCGCAGAGCTACCAAGGATTGAGCGATCTCGCGGTTCGCTACGATGATCCGGCACGCGCGGCGGTGATGTTCGGTGCCGCTGGCACGCCGGTTACGCTCCGCAATATCGCCGCAGGAACGCTCGCGGCGGGTTCTAGTGACGCCGCCACGGCAGGGCAGCTGTTCGATACGAACCAGAATGTCGGCACGTTGACCAACGTCGCGGCTCTCCAGGCGGGCTTGATCGGTGCGATCGACGCGCGGCTCGGCGGCGTGGCACAGGATTTGGGACAGCTCGGCACCGCACTCGACACCGGCGCGCGTGGGCCGGTACGCTACAGCGACGCTGCGACCCCCAATGTGCCGAACGGTGGCCTGCTCTCGCAGGACCTCACGCTCGTCGGCGCGGGCAGCGGCGCGGTCCGCTTGCACGGCGTCGCTGACGGCATGGTCGCCGCAGGCTCGTTCGACGCGGTCAATGGCGGCCAGCTCTATTTCGCCGGCAATGCCGTGGCGAACGCACTGGGAAGCGGCTTCCGCTACAATCCAGCGAGCGGCTTTTCGGGCAACTTTACCTTCAAGGGTCAATCCTACGGCTCCGTTCAGTCGGTATTCGGCGCGATCGAGACGTCGCTGACTGCGGTGCAGGTTTCGCCGGGCGGAGGGACGGGCACTATCCCGGACACCGCCCCCGTCGGTACCAAGTACTTCCGCGCGAATTCAACGATGATCGACAGCGCGGCCGAGGGGTTCGACTCGACGGCGATCGGGCCGGCATCGACCTCGTCCGGAGAAGCCGCGATCGCCGTTGGCCGCAATGCCATTGCTGGCGGCACAAGCTCGGTCGCGATCGGCGACGGCGCGAAGGCAATGGACGGCAAGGCGGTGTCGATCGGCTTGGGCAACATCGCCTCCGGCGACGGCGCGGTCGCGATCGGCGATCCCAACTACGCCACTGGCGCGGGCGCGACCGCGCTCGGCAAGGACAACAACGCGACAGGGATCGGCGCGATCGCGCTCGGCCACGTCAACGTTGCGAGCGGGGACGGTAGCACCGCGATCGGATCGACCAACCAGGCGAGCGGGCTCGGTGCCTCCGCCCTCGGCTTCACCAACGTCGCTTCGGGCACCGGCGCCATCGCCATCGGCACGAACAACAGCGCGACCGGGGATGGCACGCTCGCCATCGGTTCGAACGTCGTCACCAGCGCGACGGACACGCTTGCGATCGGCAACACGGCGAGCGCGCAAGGTGCGCGGGCGGTCGCGATCGGCAATATGGCCGCCGCGACGGCGACCTACGCGGCGGCCTTCGGCTTCAATGCGGAAGCGCGCGACTCCTACTCGACCGCCGTCGGTACGGTGGCGCATGCGCAGGGCTTCGGCTCGACGGCGGTCGGCACGCTGGCCAGCGCGAGCGGCTTTGCGACAAGCGCCATCGGTTCGGGCGCCATCGCCGACAAGGAAGGCAGCGTCGCGCTCGGCTCGGCATCGCAGACGGTCCGCGGCGCCGTCAGCGGCTACACCGCCTTTGGCGTCAGTGGGTTCCAGCAGTCGCTCGGCGAGGTCGCGATCGCGCGCAACGTCTCGTACCTCAATCCCACCGACAACAGCTATTCGCCGGTCGGCAACCGCCAGATCACCGGCGTGGCAGCCGGCTCGGCGGAGACCGACGCGGTCAATGTCGCCCAGTTGCGGGGCGTGTCGGGCACGATGGGAGCGGCGTTCGTCGCCGGCTTCGGCGGCGGGGCAAGCTACGACGGCACGAGCGGCGCGCTGGCCGCACCACGCTACACGCTCAACGGCGTCACGTACTCCAACGTCGGCGACGCGCTTCAGGCGATCAACGCACGACTGAGTGGCAGCGACGCGGTTCCGCCGAGCGCACCGCCAGTCGGGATCCCTGACAACACCTCGCCGACCCAGGAACCCGTCGTCGGCCCGAACCCGACACCGGGCCCGACCGGAGGCGAGACCGGTGGTGGCACGAGCCCTCAGCTCGCCGCGACCACGACGCGGGTCGCTGCCGTCGAGACGCGGGTGAACTCTGTCGAAACGCGGGTGAACTCGGTCGAGACGCGCGTGAGCACGGTCGAAACCAAGGCCGACGAGGCCATCGCCGCAAGCAGCCGCTCGATCCAGTATGATGGCGACGGGAAAACCTCGATCACGCTGGACGGCGACAAGCCGGTGGCGCTCCACAATCTGGCACCGGGCACGGCAGACACCGATGCGGTCAACGTCGCGCAGCTGAACGGCGCAATGGGTGCCGCGATCGATGCCGCCAACAGCTACACCGATCAGCGCGTCGCGGCGCTCTCGTTCGATCTCAGCCGCGTCAACCGCGATGTCAGCGCAGGGGTCGCCGGTGCGATGGCAATGGCCGGGATGCCGCAGCCATTCGAGGAGGGCAAGAGCATGTTCTCGCTCGGCGCAGGCACCTTCCGGGGTCAGTCGGCGGTCGCGATGGGCGTGTCGCGCATCATGACCGATGGCCATACCATCGTGAAGCTCGGCGCCACGTACAACAGCCGCAAGAGCCTCGGTGCCAACGTCGGCATCGGGTACCAGTTCTGAGCCGCGCGATGCCGGGCTACGGTCAGCAGGCGGGTGCCGAGGCACCCCACCTGTCAATCCTGGGCGATCTTGCTCGCCTTGGGCGACCTGTAGCCCGGCAACATGCCCGCGAACGACTGGGCAAAGGCATGGTGCCGCTCGACCGGAACCGAGGCGACCATCGCATCCGCGATCGCCTTGATCTCGTCCTGCGTCAGCGCGCCGCGGTTGTGGAGGGTCTGAAGCAGCGCGACGACCCCGATATAGGCGGTGTCGGCCTGGTGCATGACCGCCTCGATCGCCCCGGCGACCTTGTGAACGTCCGCTACCGCCATGTGCCCTCCCGCTTGCAACTCAACTTCACAATACGTGCCGCATCGTCACTGCTCAATCGAGCCGAACAACAATCGACTGCCAACCCTTAGACCTTGGTCGAAGCGCCACCGATCACAACCGGCTTGTTAAGCACGATCAACTAGCCCGGATAGCGACCAAGCCCGACCACCATCGTGCGTATCTTGGAGGATACTGCCATGATCCATGTTATTTCTACACGACTTCCCCGCCTCGCGAGCAAGTTCGTCGCCTGCTTTACCTTGATCGCCGCCGTGCCGGCAGGCGCGTCGACGCAGGGCAGCCTGGGCGCGACCTCGACCGGGACGGTGACGATCACCGCCAGCGTCGCCAATCGCGCGCAGATCACCGGGCTGAGCGATGTCGCCTTCACCAACGTCGATCCGGCCAGTGCGGCAACCTTGTCGCAGAGCAACTGCGTCTGGAGCAACACCGCCAACAAGGGCTACAGCATCACCGCCACCGGCAGCGGCACCAGTGGGGCGTTCACGCTCGCCAACGGCAGCGTGAACGTGCCCTATAGCGTGCAGTGGAACGCGAGCGGCGGACAGGCCAGCGGCACCGCCCTGACTGCGGGAACCGCGCTGGCGGGCATGATCAGCACCGCTGCCAATCCGACGTGCAGCACCGGGGCGGCGAACACGTCGAGCCTCATCATCTCGATCGCTGCAACCAACCTTCAGGGCATGACCTCGGCGGCGAGCTACACGGGCTCGCTGACGCTGCTCGTCACCCCGCAATAATATCGGGGTGGGTGGGCAATGGCGGCGATCCGGCGTCTTGCTGCGGCGGCGATGCTGGCGCTCACTGCTCCGGCTTACGCGCAGGGCGTCCAGATCACCGGCCTGAGCGACGTCGCGTTCGGCACAATCGGCAGCTTCGGCACCGATCTGGTCCGAAGCCAGTCGATCTGCGCGTTCAGCGGCCTGCTCGGCGGACGTTACTCGGTCACCGCTTCCGGCTCGGGCACGGGCGGCGCATTCACACTGTCGAACGGCGCGGCCGCCCTGCCCTATGAGGTGCAGTGGAACACCACCGCCGGACAGAGTTCGGGCACCGGCCTGACCGCCAATGTCGCGCTCAGTGGCCAGACCATGCTGCTCAGCTGCCCGGTTCTCCAAACGACCAACACCAGCCTGATCGTGATCCTGCGCGCCGCGCAACTCCACGTGGCCACCGCTGGCAATTACAGCGGCACGCTGACCGTCATCCTCGCGGCCAACTGACATGCACGCGCGCGTGGTCTGGCGGGTCGTCTGCGCGCTGTTGCTGCTCGCATTGCCGTGGAGCGCGCGCGCGGCGGACGTTCCGCATGTCACCGCTTCGATGCCCGCCGACTTCGCAGCGCTGGCCACGACGCAGCGCGTGGTTCTCGACGTCTATCTCGGCGACCGGCGGCTCGGCCAATATCCCGCAGAGGTCGCCAGCGGCGGCGTGCGCCTGCTCGATGCGCAGGCGATTGCGGACAACATACCGGACTTGCTCGACCCGGCCGCCTTTGTCGCCGCGCTTGCCAGCCCGCTACCGCCGCCTTGCCGCGAGGACGCTTGTCCGCCGATCACCGCCGACTACGATCCCGCCATCTTCCGCCTTACACTGGCCATCGCCCCGCGCATGCTCGCGGTGCGCGGCGCAACCGCGAATTACCTCGACGACAGCGCCAGCAGCCCGTCGGCAGTGAACACGATCGGCGTGGCGGTCGCCGGCGGTGGCGGCAGCGGCACGGCTTATGCGATCCGCAACCGGCTGGTCGCGGGAAACGGAGCACTGCACCTGCTCTCCGACCTATCATTGGCGTCGTGGGACGGCGGGCGGCTCGAAACGCTGGCGATCGAGCGCGATCATCGCGACCTGCGCTGGCGCGGTGGTCTCTTCTACGCGCCGGGTGCCGATTTGATCGGGCGACGACGTATTCTCGGCGTCGGCATCACGACGCAATTCGACACCCGCGCCGACCGCGTCGCGCTCAGTGGCACGCCATTGATCGTGTTCCTGACCCAACGGTCGCGCGTCGATCTGTACGTGCAGGGACGATTGGTCGGCTCTCAGGTGTGCGACAGCGGCAATCAGGCACTCGATACCAGCGGCCTGGCCGACGGCTCCTACCCGGTCGAGTTGCGCATCCAGGAAGCCAGCGGCGCCGTCCGCCTGGAACAGCGCTTCTTCACCAGGAGCGCCGCACTCGCTCCCGCAGGGCGCGTCATGTTCGACGCGCAATTGGGTGTTCTGGCCAGCGATGGCGGCGGACGACGCATTCCGATCGCCACGGGCGGTGCGCGGGCGCGGCTGGGATCCCGTCTCGCCTGGGACGCGGCAGTGATGGCCACCCCCTATAACGCCGTGGCGGAAACGGGCCTTTCCTTCCTGACGCCACAGGCGCAGGCGCGTATCGCCCTGCTTGGTTCTCGCCGCGGCGACTACGGCATGGCGGCCCAGCTGAGTTCCGGTGGCGGAAGCCCGTTCAGCTACAGCCTCGACGCGCGCCGGGTCCACAGCGTCGACGGAAACGCACTGATCGCCGAAAACGAGGCGAACCGCCTCATCGTCACCTCAATGATGCGCCCCGGCGCTGTGAGCCTACCGGGTGCCAGCTATACGCAAATGCTCGGCACACTCTCCTATTCGCTCCCGCGCGGGCAGGTCGGACTGTCCGCCTATCTTTTCCGAACTGGTCATGGGCAAACCGCCTATGCGGTCGGCCCGACTGCGCGCTGGTCGATGTTGCGGCGCGATCGCCTGCAACTCTCGGCCACCGGCCAATACGCCCGCACGCAGCGCGGCGATGCGATTGCCTTCGGCCTTCAGCTTCAGGTGCTGGGGCCACGCAGCGCACTGGCCACCACGATCGGGGTTCAGCACAGTGCCGAAGGGCGGGCGGCGGTGCCCGTGATCGAAACGTCGGCCTCGATCCATCGCGACGACTGGCTCGGCGGCGCGGTCGACGCCGGGGCGGTTGTACAGCGCGGTCCGACCGGCGTCGTCATGCAACTGACCGGCGAGCGGCGCGGTCCGCTCGGCGTCGCCGCGGCGAATGTCACCGGGCGGACCGGTGAAAGCGGTGGGGTGAATTACGGTCTCACCGCCCAAACGACCCTCGCGCTGACGGGGCGCGGTCTCCGCTTCGGCGCGGCGGGGCAGAATGACAGCGTGCTTGCGATCGCCGTCGCGGGCGACCGCAATGCGACTTTCGAATTGCTGGTCGACGAAGCGGTACGCGGCGCCGTGCGCGGCGGGCAGCGCGTGACGCTCGCGGTGCCGCCGTACCGCCGATACCGCGTCCGGCTGCGCGCGACCGGCAGCGAGTTGATCGCCTTCGACACGCGCATCCGCACCGTGGACGTGTTCCCGGGCAGCGTCGTCGCGCTCGACTGGACCGCCCGGCCGGTACGCGCGCTCTTCGGAAGGCTGGTCGATCGCAGCGGCATCCCGATCGCCGACGCGGACCTGACCGCCGACGATGCGATCGCCGCCACTGACCCGCACGGCTACTTTCAGATTCAGGCTTCCATCGACGCGCGCTTGACCGCCCGCACCGCCACCGGGCGCACCTGCACCGTGCGTCTCGCCGCCGCCGAAGATGCCGCCACGACCTACACTCGCCTTGGAGACGTTGTATGCCTTTCCTGAACCGCCTTGCCGTGGCGCTGTTCGCCTTGGCAATCGTCGACGCGGTCCCCGCGCACGCCAGCATCGTCCTCAGCCAGGTCGTCGTGGACTTCGCCGCCGACGGCAAGCTGGCGCAGGACATCGAAGTCTCGAACGACAACAAGGAAGTTGCCTATGTCGCCGTCGAGCCCTTTGAAATCGTCGCTCCCGGCACCCCCAAGAGCGCCGTACCGCCATTGTCGATCCGGAGGTGGGCGGGCTGCTCGTCACGCCGCAGCGGATCATCCTGCAACCCGGCGAGCGTCGGACCGTGCGGATCGCCGCGATCGGCGCCCGCCGCGCGAACGACCGCGTCTATCGGGTCACGATCAAGCCGGTCGCCGGCCCCGTCTCGTCGTCGGTCAGCGCGATCAAGCTGCTGGTCGGCTATGACGTGCTGGTGATCCAGCGCCCCGCAACTCCCGCCGCCAGGATTGTCGGCGACCGCGGGGCCGAGACGCTGATGCTGCGCAACGACGGCAACACCAACGCCGAGCTTTACGACGGCAAGCTGTGTGTCGGTTCGGACTGCCACGCGATTCCGTCCAAGCGGCTCTATGCCGGACAATCCTGGTCGCAACCGATCGGGCCCGGGAAGATCACCTACCGCATCACGACTGGCACCAAGACAGAGGTGGTCGAATATTAATGTAAGAAAAAGCGACGCCGGTCGTGCCACTTCCGGTGGCGCGGACGCGTCGCTCACCTTTCTTCGGCTCGAACGTCGCTGCCGTGCCGGAGCCGGGAACATGGTGTCTCATGCTCCTCGGCTTCGCGTTGATCGGTGGCGCCGTGCGACGATCGCCGCGCCGGACACCCGCGCTGGCGGCGCGAGCGTAGCGGTGCTGATGCCCGTCACAGGTACTTCAACCACGCGATATCACGTCGCGATGCCTTGAAGCGGGAGAACCATGCCGTCGGCAGATACAGCGGGATGATCAGGCACAGATACCAGACAACCACCCAGCCATAGCTGGCCACGCCGAAGGTCTCCCCGTGCGTCGCTCCCCAGAGAGCGAAAGCGGCATGGTAGAGCAGCCGCAGCACGGTGAGGTGGAACAGGTAGAAGAACATCGGCGCGCCGCCGAACACCGCCAGGGCCGCGACCAGCTTGCCATCGTTCAGGCGCTCGAACAGGGCGAGCAACAGCGCCCCGCACCCCAGCGTCAGCAGCAAGAACAGGAGCGACGGCGGATATTTGGTCAGCGCGAAGAAGCTCATCGCCGTCCGCATGGGATCGTCCGCAACGACGAACCATGGAGCGTCGCCATAGCTGTTCGCCAGGCGGATCAGGACGAACGCGACGAGCATCGCGACACCGATCCCGACCAGGCGGCGCATCCGCGTGCGAGCGGCGACGACCGGCAGGAACCATGGACCGATCCCATAGCCCAATGCGATCAAGCCGATCCACGGGAGCACGGGATAGGTCGTCTTGGCGACCAGGCCGAACGGCAGCGCGATGACATCGCGCTGATGCAACATGGCCCAGACCGGAAACAGCGGCTGGTCCGGGCGGAGATGGATGGCGTCGAGCAGATTGTGCCCGCAGACGATCAGCAGCCCGAGGCCCAGAAGCGCGCGGCGGGGCAATGCGATCAGCGCGGCGAGCACGATCATGCAAAGACCGATGCACCAGATCACCTGCAGCCAGATCGTAGGGCTGGCGACACCCCAATACAGCTCCGAAAGGAAAAAGACTTCCAGCGCCGTCAGCACGAAGCCGCGTTTCAGCAGAAAGGATCGCGTTTCGGCCAGGGTGTGCCTGATGCTGTAGAGGTAGGCTGACACCCCCGTCAGCGCCACGAACACCGGCGCGCACAGGCTGACCGCAAGGCGCGCCAGATACAATGCCGGAAGCGCGGTTTTGGCGTCGATCGGGTCGAGCACGGCCACGTGCAGGAACCAGGTTTCGCGTAAGTGATCGAGTAGCATGAGCACCATGACGAAGCCGCGAAGCGCGTCGATGCTCTGCATTCGCGAGCGTGTTGCGGATGTCGCGGGCTGGCATGCCCCTGCCCACGCCGATGCTGTCAGAACAGTCATTACACGTTCCCGATGTCGTTAGGCAGGCCATCGTCGGATCGATTTCCGGGCCTCACCTTCGAAGCGATGATCCTTGCGGCTCACCGCGTGGCGATCGGTGCCTGTTGGCGTTCCTGGCGACGTGACGCAAGGAGAAATGATACAACATCACCTTCCTGTTGGGTGAAATGCTTGTTTATCTCAGATAATCCTCGACACGTGACGCATACAGTCGTCGCCGTCCGACTGTTCGTTCCAGCTCATGGACTCGTCGTGGGCTGCGCCGACGGTACGGCGGCCTACGTTCGTTCAACGTCGCCAGCACCTACCCGGTCGGGCTCTCCGCCGTGAAGGGTGAGCAGCACGGCTTGGTCACGGGCTGGAACTCCATCAGCTCGACGCGCGTGCCGTCGGGATCGTAGAGGTTGGCCTGCCACTTGCCGTCCCGGCCCATTTGGGGACCGTCGCGACGCGGGCTCAGGCGCTCTTCCCGGTGCAGGGTCGTGACGGCGGCCTGCATGTTGGGAACGCCCAAGGACAGATGGTTCAGCACGCCCAACTGGCGAGCATCGACCTTGGTCAGCGGCACGTCCGAGCCCGGACCGACCATCATATATTCCAGCCAGTCCCGACCATCCGGCGTCTGCTGCGACACCCAGTCGACCTTGTCTGGCTCGAAGGCGCCATACCAATACGGCCGGAAGCCAAGCAGGCGGCGGTACAGCCCGTCCTGCTTGGCCCGGTCGTTAACGGCATAACCGACGTGGATGATGCGCCCGCTGATCGCGCCGGGAATTGCGTTGGAGTCAGCGCTTGCGGATTGCACGAACTGGACCCCGTTGCCTTCCGGATCGCGCAGCGCGAACCAGCGATCCCCTTCGGCGGAGCGCTGCATCGCGCCGAGCCCGGAGACGCCTGACTCTGCCAGCCAGGCCCGCAGCGCCGCCGCGTCCGTCGTCGCATAGGCGACGTGCGCCAGCATGCTCGGCCCCTGTCCGGCGGGTGCTGGCAGCACCTCCACGAACTGACGCGGGCTCAGATAATAACGGACGCCCGCGGGGTTTTCGGGGTCCGTGCCCTTCCGGGCGCCCAGCACATGCGTGTAGAAGTGGTCGGACTTCGCCATGTCCCGCGCATAAACGGCGAGGTGCGAGATGCCGGTGATGCCCGGACGCGGCCCCGGCGGCGCCTTGGCCCCGAGCAGAGCCGCGGCTGCACACGCCAGGACTGCGATACGATAGGTCATGGCAGCCTCTCCCACCCGGCCACGTTTCGGGCCGTTTCGAGCAGCTTAGGCAGCGATGTCGGCGCTGTCACGGGTTCACTTGCTCGGCTCACGAAGAAGCCAGCCAGGTACTTTACGGCGGTACTTTACGCCGGGGCTAATCTATGATGCTATCGCTTCGACGGCGGTAAAGCGCCGAGTTCAAAGCCGAGGCGAAACCGGAAAGCCGGTTGCGGCTATATGAGGGGAGAGGTGGGATGAAATGGCTCGTGGCAGCTGCGCTCGCGGCGGTGCCGGCAAATCAGGCAGCGGTCCAATCTCCAACTCCGCCGCCGCCCGCCGCAGCGCAGGGCGGCCTGAACGACAAGCTGATCAACAATCCACTCGCCCCGTGGAACGCCTATGGACCGAACCAGACGAGCAAGTTGCTCGATACGGAGGGGCCGAAGGGCTATCCTGCAACCCGCGTGACGATCACCAAGAAGGGCGCGAATGCATGGGACGCCGGCGTTGGCGTGCCGTTGCCGAAAGCGATCACTGCTGGTGACGTCATCTATCTGGCGATCTACCTGAGAGCACCGAACCTCAAGGACGGCGAAACGGTCATCATGCCCTTCTACGGCGTCGGCGGACCCGCGCCCTCCTATGCAACGATCGTTACCGACCACGCGACCATCACCAATCAATGGGCTCAATATTATGCGGTCGGGACGGCGAACGACAACTTTGCGGCCGGCACCACGCAGGCGACCGTACATCTGGCCGGCGAAAAGCAGGTGATCGACGTCGGGCCGATCCGGGTTTTCAACCTCGGCAAAGGCTTCGACACGTCTCGATTGCCACATAACAAGTAGCGGCCCGTCACCGTGCCATCGGCTGGTCGCTCAGCCATCCTCGAACTTGGGGCTAAGCATCGCCTGCGTCACACGGTCGTATAGTGTTTCCCAGGCAATGCGCGTCGCGGCGTCGAAGCGCTCGCCCAGCATCTCGGCGAGCGTATCGATCAGCACGCTGCCGACGTAGCCGTAATGCTTCGGCAGCACGCCGTAATTGACGTGCCGTCGGCCTAGCTCCGAAAGCCCCGCTTGCCACGCTCCGGGCTCATCGAGCTGCTCGATCAGCGCGTCGATCGTGAGACGAAACACGCTGATCTGCCGCGCCAAGTCATCGGGAAATAGCGCGCGCGTGAAGGGATGTTGTTCGAGCAAGCGATGGTAGAACAGTGATGAATAGTTCTGATCGAGCCGCTTGACCTCGGCATAACTGGCGCGGACCAGCGCCACCTGAGCGGCGGACAATTCGACTGTGCCGGTCATTGCCCACCGGCATTGTCTGCCCAGAGCCAGGCGAGCGCAGCCGGCTCATCGTTGAAAATGGCGTAGCGCCCGTCGACCAGCCGCTTGGCCTGCATGCGGTGGAGCGGGCTGGCGATCAAAAGCGCGATACACTTCGACGGTGAGTTCGGGCGAACCATGCGGGTGATCTCGGCGACCGCGTCCTGCGGAAGTATGTTCTTGTGCCGCATGTCGACCAACGTTCGAAGCTCACCGTGCCGCACGCCCATCGCGAGCATTTGCCGCAGCGTTGCATTCACATCGGCGGCGAAGCGAGTGGTGATCTCCGCGTTCCAGTCACCTGCGAGCGTCAGGTGCAGGAAGCCACGTGGCGCGTCAGGCGTAATCGTGTAGGTCGGTTCCACCATCGCAGCACACTACAACAACGAGCCGCGCAGAGCCTTAAATTAACTGGGAAATTGTTTACAATTTCGTTTAGCCACTTGCTGCAGTCGCGATGATTGCAGCACGAGCGGCTGTTCTGTGCCAAGTCCCGGCGCGTCGTTCATCGTCAGGATCTGGATCACCGATTGCCTATCCAGGGATCGCTGTCGTAGTTTGCACGCGCGTGCCGAGGGATGGAACCATGAGCCAGATGATCGGAGTAGGGCTGATCGGCTATGGCCTCGGTGGGCGGGCCTTTCATGCGCCTTACGTCGAAGCGTCGCCTGAAATGACGCTCCGTGGCATCGTCTCTCGTGATCCCGCGAAGGTTCATGCCGACCTTCCGCATGCCCGGGTCGTCGCGGATGTAACCGCGCTTCTTGCCGACGCCGAGATCGACCTGGTTGTCGTGTCCAGCCCCGATGAACTTCATGCGGAACACGCGCTCGCTGCGCTCGAGGCGGACAAGCACGTCCTGATCGACAAGCCGTTCGCGACGTCCGTTGCGGATGCTCGCAGGCTGGTAGAGGCCAGCGAGCGATCCGAACGCTTGCTGACCGTGTTCCACAATCGGCGATGGGATGCCGACTTCCGTACGCTTCGGGCGCTGCTCGCCGACGGCCGCCTGGGTGAGGTGGCCACGATGGAAAGCCGCTTCGATCGCTGGCGTCCCGAACCTGCCAGCACCTGGAAAGAGGCACGTCCGGGTGGGTCGTGGATCGACCTGGGTCCGCATCTCGTCGATCAGGCGCTGGTGCTCTTCGGGCGGCCGCTCGCGATCAGCGCCGATATCGCCACGCTGCGTCAGGGCGCGCAGGGCCCTGACTATTTTCAGGCAACGTTGCGATACGCAGACAAAAGGGTGACACTTCACTCCAGTAAGTTGGTCGCGGCGCATGACCTTCGCTTCGCCGTACACGGCACCGGCGGCAGCTGGATCAAGCACGGCATCGACCCGCAGGAGGCAGCAACGGTCGCAGGCCGCAGACCGGAAGGCGACGGCTGGGGCCACGATCCGCTGGATGGAATGCTGACCCCGGGGGATGTCGGCACCGCCCCCATCCGCATCCCCAACCTGAATGGCGACTATCGCCTGTTCTGGTCTGCACTTGCGGCTGCGATCCGTGGAGAAGCGCCTAACCCGGTGTCGCCCCACGAAGCGATCGCCGTGATGGAAGTCTTGGACGCGGGCGCGCGAAGTGCGGCAACCCGCTTCGAGGTTGTGCTCTAGAAGGCCCGCCGACTTCCGCCGTTCAATCAGGTGGAGGAAAGGCCGACCGCCCCCGCTTAAGCATCCTAGCTTTGAATGAAATCGAGAAACGCGCGTAACGGCGGTGGCACGAGGCGGCGGCCAGAATAGTATAGGAACGGGCCCGTGAAGGACTGCGACCAGTCCGGCAGCACCGCTTCCAACGCACCACTGGCCAGCAGCGGCCGGAGCCAGTCCTCGAAGAGGTGGATGATCCCACCGCCTGCGACCGCGATATCGACCAGCAGGTCCGCCGCGCCGGAAACGCTGGCGATCAACTGCCCCCGTGGCTCGACCCGCACGATCTCGCCCGAGCGCTCGAATTCCCATGGGCTGGTCAGCGCGCCGCTGGTGAACCGGCCGCGCAGGCAGGCATGTTCCAGCAGGTCGCGCGGATGGTCGAGCCGCCCATGCGCGTCCAGATAGGCCGGCGATGCGGCAGTCGCAAAGCGCTGGACGCGGGGGCCGATCGGCACCGCGATCATGTCCTGCTCCAGCCGTTCGTCATCGCGGATGCCTGCGTCACAGCCCGACGCGACCATGTCGACGAACCCGTCCTCGGCGACGATCTCGACCTGAATGTCGGGATAGGCGGCGAGAAAACCGGGAAGGATCGCCGGCAGCACCAGCCGCGCCGCGCTTACCGGCACGTTGAGCTTGAGCGTACCCGCCGGCGTGTCGCGGAACAGGTTCACGACGTCGAGCGCCGCTTCCACTTCGCCCAGCGCGGGCGCCAGCCGCTCGATCAACCGCGTCCCTGCCTCGGTCGGCGTGACGCTGCGGGTGGTGCGATGGAGCAGACGGACGCCCAGCCGCGCCTCTAGCCGCCGCACCGCCTCGCTGAGCGTCGACGCGCTCGATCCGGCGGTGCGCGCCGCATCGCGAAAGCCGCGCGCCTGCGCCACCGCCAGGAAAGCGTTCAGGTCGCTAAGGTCAGCCTTCATTGTTCGCGTTTCCGTACGGCCCGTGCGGATCACTCCGGCTTATCGTGATGATCCGCAAGTCGTATCTCCGGAACAGCACAGGAGAACGACGATGACGATCGACCAGGCAGGCACTTATCCCTTTGCCGGACGCAGCGTGAAGCGGCTTGGCTATGGGGCGATGCAGCTCGCCGGGCCGGGCGTCTTTGGACCGCCCCGCGACCACGATGCTGCGCTCGCCGTGCTGCGCGCTGCCGTGGAGGCGGGGGTCAACCACATCGACACCAGCGACTTCTACGGTCCGCACGTAACCAATCGCCTGATCCGCGAAGCACTGTCCCCCTACCCCGAAGACCTGTTGATCGTGACCAAGATCGGCGCGCGGCGCGGCCACGATGCGTCCTGGTTGCCCGCGTTCGAACCCGACGAACTGACCCGCGCCGTCGAGGACAATCTGACCAACCTCGGGGTGGAGGCGCTCGACGTCGTCAACCTGCGCCTGATGTTCGACGTGCATGGCCCGGCGGAGGGATCGCTCGTCGCACCGCTGAAGGCGGTTGCAGACCTGCAACGACAAGGGCTGGTGCGCCACATCGGCCTCAGCAACGTGACGGCGACGCAATTCGCGGAAGCTCGCGACATTGCCGAGATCGTCTGCGTCCAGAACCAGTACAATCTCGCCCACCGCGACGACGACGCCTTCATCGACGCACTAGCAGCGGAGCGCGTCGCCTATGTGCCCTTCTTCCCGCTGGGCGGATTCAGCCCCTTCAATCCGCGGCGCTGTCCGACGTAGCGACACGACTGGAAGCGACGCCGATGCAGGTGGCGCTCGCCTGGCTGCTCCAGCACTCACCCAACATCCTGCTGATCCCCGGAACGTCCTCGGTGGCACACCTTCACGAGAACCTCGCCGCAGCGTCACTGTCGTTACCCGATGACGCCGTGGCCGGGCTCGACGCGATCGGCCGCTGATCAGGCCGGCTGATTGGCGAGCACCGCGTCGAGCAGCGCCGGAAAGCGCCGCTCGAATTCGTCCCGGCGCAATGTGTTGATCATCTCGCGGCCGGCCTGCGTCGTCTCGATCAATCCGGCCGCGCGCAGCAGCTTCAGATGGTTGGACAGCGTGCTCTTCGGGATCGACTCGCACGGCGCCGCATCGGTGCAGCTCAGCCGCTCGGTCGCGGCGAGCCGCGCCACCATGGCCAGCCGATTGGGATCAGCCAACGCGTGCAGCGCCAGGTCGAGCGGAACGTCCTCCAGCCGGGGATGGGTGAAACGGGGCATACGGCAGATATAGGACATGCCGGTAAATTTAATAGTTCGGGAATATTGAACTTTTGAACCGTAGCACCATCTCCCGTCAGCCGACAGCGCACGATGCGTGATCGCGGGCCTGATTTTTGGAGAATGCACATGTCCCTCGCACGCAAGACGGCGCTCGTCACCGGCGGATCGCGCGGTATCGGCTCGGCCATCGCCAAGCGACTGGCGGCGGATGGCGCGGCGGTGGCGATCACCTTTGCCGGCAACAAGGCCGCGGCGGACGCTACCGTGGCGGCGATCGAGAGCGCCGGCGGCACCGCCTTCGCCTTCCAGGCCGATGCCGCCGATCCCGCCTCGCAGCGTGCCGGCATCGAGCAGGCCGCCGCCGCATTGGGCGGGATCGACATCCTTGTCCACAATGCCGGGGTGGCCGAATTCTCCTCCGTCACCGAGGATACCGACGAGACCTACGATCGCCAGTTCGCCGTCAACGTGAAGGGCCTGCATGTCGGCACGCGCGCGGCCCTGCCGCACCTTCGCGACGGTGGCCGGATCATCCTGATCGGCAGCATCTCGGGCGAATTGGCCTTCCCTGCGACCACGGTCTACAGCGCGACCAAGGCGGCGGTGGCGGCGCTGGCACGCGGCTGGGCCAAGGACCTCGCATCGCGCAACATCCTGGTCAACACCGTGCAGCCGGGCCCGATCGACACCGACATGAACCCGGCCGACAGCGACTTCGCGGGACAAATGCTGCACGCGATCCCGCTCGGCCGCTACGGCAAGGTCGAGGAGATCGCAGGCGCGGTGGCGTTCCTCGCCGGCCCCGATGCGAGCTATATCACCGGCACCACGCTCAACATCGACGGCGGCGCGACGGCGTAACGCGCCGGGTCGGCCCCTCTCCGGTGCGGGAGGGGCCGATCATCCGTCCATATACGCTGCCAGTTCCTCGGGCGTCCCGTTTACATGTCCGCGGCGGTCGGGCGGACGATCACCTCGTTGATGTCGACGCCCTCCGGCTGCTCCAGCGCATAGCGGACCGCCCGAGCGATCGCGTCCGGGGTCAGCGCCTTTTCCGCCACCCCGTCAGTGCCGTCGCGACATCGGGATCGGTGATGTCATGCCCCAGTTCGGTCGCGACGACCCCCGGCGAAATAAGCGTCGACCGTATTTCGTCATGCTCCTGACGCAGCCCTTCGGTGATGGCACGCACGGCATGCTTGGTGCCGCAATAGACGGCAGCGGTGGGCATCACCATGTGCGCAGCGACCGAGGCGACGTTGACGACATGGCCGCTCTTCTGCGCCAGGAAGCGCGGCAGGACCGCGGCGATACCGTTGAGGACGCCGTGGATGTTGACGTCGACCATTCGCTTCCACTCGTCCCGCTTCAGCGCGGCCAGCGGCGAGAGCGGCATGACACCGGCATTGTTGACCAGCACGTCGACGCGCCCGAACCGCGCCGCGGCGGCGTCGACGAAGGCGTCGAAATCAGCTCCGTCGGTGACGTCGAGCGTACGCCACTCGACCGTCTTGCCGAGTTCCTCCGCCAGTGCCTGCAACCGCTCCGCCCGGCGCGCGCCGATGAACAGCCGTGCGCCGGCCGCGGCCAACTCACGCGCCGTCGCCTCACCGATCCCGCTTGACGCGCCGGTGATGAGGACGACCTTGTCTATGCTTCCGACCATGATGCATTCCTTGGCTTGATCTGACAGCCAGCAAGATGGTGTCGGGCAGTTCGCGAGCGGTAGAGCGATCGTCCGGACGCTTTGCCCGATCCTCCAGAAGCAGCGGTGCCCGCTTGCGCAGGTCGGGTGGCTGATGAATGACGATCGGCATGGACCGGATCGCCGAACTCGCTGCCGTAATCGACCGTCACGTCACCGGATCAGGGATATGCATGACCGCGATGCCGCATGTGTCGTTGATCCGCGCCGATCGACCCAGCACGCCGACGCCCGCTGTCTACGAAGCCTCACTTTGCCTGATCGCACAAGGGTCGAAGCGCGTGTCGATCGGCGATCATAGTGTCGTCTACGATGCGGCCCATTATCTCCTTGTCTCGGTCGACCTGCCGCTCGTCGGCCATGTCATCGATGCGAGCCCCGAGCGGCCCTATCTCTGCTGCAAGATCGATCTCGATTCCGCCATGCTGGCCGATCTGATGGTGGCCGAAGGCGGTACGGTGCCGCGCGCCGACCTGCCGGCGATCGGCGTCTACCCCAGCGATCCCGACCTGATCGACGCCGCGTGCCGGCTGGTCGGGCTGCTCGATCGACCGGAGACGGTTCAAGTCTTGGCGCCGTTGATCGAGCGCGAGATCCTGTACCGCCTGCTCACCGGACCGCATGGGCCGATGCTCCGCCATGTCGCGACGGTGGGCAGCCACCTCAACCAGGTCAGTCGCGCCATCGCCGCGATCCGTCGCCGGTTCGACGCGCCGATCCGCATCGACGAGGTCGCCACCGAGGCGGGCATGAGCCCTTCCTCGCTCCACGCGCATTTCAAGGCGATCACCCGCATGACGCCGCTCGAATATCAGAAGCAATTGCGCCTGCAGGAAGCCCGGCGCCTGATGCTGGTCGACGGCGCCACGGCCGGCGCGGCAGGTTTCGCGGTCGGCTATGAAAGCCCGTCGCAGTTTAGCCGCGAATATCGCCGCCTGTTCGGCGCACCGCCACGCCAGGACATCGAACGGCTGCACGCCGCCCCGGCGGCCGGCATGGCTCTTTAGGCTGGCGACTAAGCTCACGTGAGTGAGCGAGGTACAGGTGAAGACTGGTGGGCATCGAAATGATGCCGATCGGCACACCCTCGCGACTGATTCTTTTTCCGGGAGGCGGGTACGCACTGTCCATGGCCCATCAGTCAGCAGCCCCTATCGTGTCCACGTCGCTCGGCGATGTGCGTGGTCGACACCTTGGCAGCGTTCGTCATTTCGTCGGCGTCCCCTATGCCGCGCCTCCGGTCGGCGCCCGACGCTTCGCGCCGCCCGAGGCAGCACCGGCGTGGGACGGTGTGCGCGACGCCACGTCTCGGGGAGCGACCGCTCCGCAGAAGTTACGCGCGGTGCCGGGCCTCGCGATCGAACCGCTGGTCGGGACTGGCTGGACCCCGGAGACGATTATCTGACGCTCGACGTCTGGACGCCCGACGACGCCGCGAATTTGGCGGTCATGGTCTTCATTCATGGCGGCGGGTTCGTCATCGGCAGCAAGGACGCTGCGGTCCAGGACGGGGCGACCTTCGCGCGCGACGGCGTCGTTTGCGTCTCGATCAACTATCGAATGGGTGTCGATGGCTTTCTGCCGATCCCGGGCGTGCCGACGAACCTCGGCCTGCGCGACATGATCGCAGCGCTCGGCTGGGTGCAGGCGGAGATTGGCGCATTCGGTGGCGATGGCGGCAACGTTACCGTGTTCGGCGAGTCGGCGGGCGCGATGGCGATCGCCGATCTCGTCACGTCACCGCTAGCGGCGGGGCTGTTCCGGCGCGCGATAATCCAGAGCGGCCACGCTGCCATGACCCGCGAGACCTCCGTCGCACGCCGCCTGGTCACGAAGATGGCCAAGCTCCTGGATATTCCCGCCACCCGCGAAGGCTTCGCGAGCGTTCCGATAGATGCACTGCTCGATACGGTCGAGAAAGTGTCGCTGCCGACCGCGCGCATCGATCTCCGCGATGCCGACGGACGCGAACCGGTGTTCGGGATCAGCCGCTTCGTCCCCGTCCACGGAGACGATGTCCTGCCGGTGCAACCGCTTGAGGCACTGAAAGCGGGTGCGGGACGTGAAATCGAGATACTGATCGGCACCAATGCCGAGGAAATGAACCTCTATCTCGTTCCATCCGGCGTACGCGACAAGATCGGTCGCCTGCTCGCCTGGTTCGTTCTGCGAAAGTCGCAGCCGAACGCCTGGAAGATCCTGAAGGCTTACGGCGCGGGCCGCAAGAAGGGCGGTCGCGCGCTGACCGACGCGATGACCGATCTCGTCTTTCGCTGGCCCGCGCGCCGTTTCGCCGAGGAGCATCGCGGCCCCACCCATGTCTACGAACTCGAGTGGCGCTCGTCCGCCTTCAAAGGCGAACTCGGGGCTGCCCATGCGGTCGAAAATCCCTTCGTCTTCGACACGCTCGCCGTCGCCTCCGGTCCCGAAGGTGTCCTCGGCGAGGATCCGCCGCAGGACCTCGCCACGCGCATTCATCGGCTATGGATCGACTTCGCGCGCGACGGCTCGCTTCCCTGGGCACCGTTCGATCGCGACACGCGGCAGGTCTACCGGCTGGAGGCGGGGCAAGCGGTCCATGAACCGGTGATGCCCGCCGCGGCGTTCCTGCCATGACCCGGTACGCCGACCGACAGCGGCTCGACGGCCGCACCGCCTTCGTCACCGGCGGCGCGCAGGGGATCGGCTGGGCGTGTGCCGACGCGCTCGCCCAGTTCGGCGCCGCGGTGATGATCGCCGATCGCGACGAGCATCTGCTGGAGACCGGCCTCGCCAGCCTTCGCGCCAAGGGGCATCGCGTCGAGGGCGTCTGCCTGGATGTCACCGACAGCGCAGCCGTGACCGCCGCTGCCGACATGACCGGCGGCGTCGATATTCTGGTCAACAATGCCGGCATCGCGCGCAGCGATACGCCAGCAGAGGACGTCACCGACGAGCATTGGCTCAACGTCCTCGACGTCAACCTCAACGGCAGCTTCTGGTGCGCGCGCGCCTTCGGCCGTCACATGCTGACGAAGGGCCGCGGATCGATCGTCAATATCGGGTCGATGTCCGCCGTCATCGTCAACCGCCCGCAACCGCAAAGCTATTACAACGCCTCCAAGGCGGCGGTGCATCAGTTGACGAAAAGCCTCGCTGCCGAGTGGGCGTCGCGCGGCGTCCGCGTCAATGCGGTCGCGCCGACCTATATCGCGACCCCCTTGAACGCCTTTGCCGATCGGAGCAGCGACATGTACCGCCGGTGGATCGACGGTACGCCGCAGGGCCGCCTCGGTGAGCCGGAAGAAGTCGCGGCGGTCGTTGCCTTCCTTGCGTCCGACGCCGCGAGCCTGATGACCGGCAGCGTCGTCATGACCGACGGCGGCTATTCCTGCTGGTAAATCAATCGGGAGAGCCGATCGGCATAGTCGACGGACCTTTCCGATAGGTCGAATTATGGGCATACCTATCGGACAGGTGGACGCCACGATCCACTTATCTTGAGAGGATCACCATGCGTCGTCCGCTGTTCGTCCTGACCACTGCCTTGGCGCTGACGCTGCCCGCCTATGCCGCTGCACAAACGACAGATGCGGAAGGTGCGCAAACGTCGAACCAGGGCACTCCCGCCGATCCGCAAACCGACGCCGACACGCCGACCAATCCGGCAGCGTCGGACATCGTCGTCACCGCACGGCGCCGCGAAGAGCGGCTGCAGGACGTGCCGATCGCGGTCACTGCGATCTCGGGTGATGCGATCAAGCAGCAGCAACTGGTCGTCGTGCGAGACGTCGCTGCCTACACGCCGGGCCTCAACATCAATTCGGACTCCGTCGGCCGCGCCTTCGTCTCGATCCGCGGGATCGGCACGACGCTGATCGATACCGTGCAGCCGGGCGTCGGCATCTTCATCGACGGCATCTATCAACCGAACACGACCTATCTGAACTCGCCCTTGGTCGACGTCGCACGGGTCGAGGTGTTGCGCGGACCGCAGGGTACGCTGTTCGGCAACAACACGCTGGGTGGCGCGATCAACGTCGTGACGCGTCAGCCATCGAACGACTGGCAGGGGCGCATCGACGGCGCGCTGGCAAGCGGCGACAATTACGCCTCGGTGTCGGGCAGCATCTCCGGACCGATCGTCAAGGACGTGCTCCAGTTCCGCATCGGCGCCGCCTATCACATCGAGGACGGGTTCCAGCGCAACCTTCTCGCCGGCGGCAACCAGAACCCGCTGGAGACGAAGAGCGTCAACGGCACGCTCCGCTTCGTCCCCGCCAGCTGGGCACGTTTCACGCTGAACGGCAGCTACGATCGCGTGTTCGGCGGCGCGACGCCCTATTTCAACGTAGGCGGTCCACGCGACTATACGCTGGACGGACGCACCAACCAGCGCAGCCTGGCAACGATCGACTATTACGCCGCCAATCTGAAGGGTGAATTCGACGTCGATAGCCTGAAGACCACGATCACCGCGATCGGCGCCTACAACCAGTCCAATTATTCGGGCGCGGGCGACGCCGACTACAGCCCGTTCGACTTCTTCCGCTCGACCAGCAACCGCACGCTGAAGACGCGGACCGGCGAGTTGCGCTTCGACACCAAATGGAGCGACCGCTTCACGACGCTGATCGGGGCCTTTTACGCCAAGTCCGACACCGACAGCCGGGGCACCACCACCGTCGTGCCCGCCGGGCTGACGGTCCCGGCGACCGCGACCGCCGAGAATGAGAATATCGCGCTGTTCGGCACCGGCTTCCTCAATCTGGGGGATGGGCTCGATCTCGCGGTCGGCCTGCGATACGATCATCAACGGCTGAGCGCGTCGACCGCTGGCCTGCCGGCCGCCTACAAGGCCGACCAGTGGCAGCCCCGCGCGACGCTGACGAAGCGTTGGACGCCCGACTTCATGACCTATGTCTCGGTCGCGCGCGGCGCGCGCGGCGGCGGGCAGAACGGTCCGGGCGCGCCGAACCTGATCTATCGCGGCGATACCGTCTGGACCTATGAGGTCGGGTCGAAGGCCAGCGCCTTCGACGGACGACTGACCGCGAATGTCGCGGCCTTCTACAACGACTACAAGAACTTCATCGGTGCGAATGCGCTGGCGCCGTCGACGATCCTCAATCCCGCCACCGGTCAGCCGGTCGGGTTCGTCGCGATCAACCTCAATTCGGGGAACGTGAAAAGCTACGGTGCCGAAGCAGAACTGTCGTTCAACGTCAATCGGCTGTGGCGCGTCTATGCCAATGCGACCTTGCTCCACGCGCGCGTGACCGATGCCTCGCAATTCCAGGCGACGACCGGCTATGCCTATCCGGGCGACCGCATCCTGTTCGTTCCCGACGCCAATTACGCGGTCGGCACCAACCTGCGCCTGCCCTTCCACAAGGATCAGGCGCTGGTGCTCGACACCAACGTGGTCGCGAAGGGCAGCCGGACCGGCGCGTCGCTCGACGCTGCATCGGTGCCGGTGCTGGCGCCCTATCACCTCGTCAACGCCTCGCTGACGTGGCAGGGCGGTCCGCTGGAGGTCGGCGTCTTCGCGACCAACCTGTTCGACGAAAAGTATCTCGAAACCTACCTCGACGCCTCGCTGCTGCGCCGCGCCGGGCTGCCCGCGCCGTTGGTTTCCAACCTTGCGCTACAGACGCCGCGACGTCGCATCGGGCTGCGCGGCACGGTGCGGTTCTGAGATGGAACACGCCCCCGCCCTGTGCGCGCGCCGCTCGACGACGGCTTCATTGCTCGGCTCCAGCAACGCTTCGGCGACGCGCTCGACCTCGGTGAGAGCATGCGCCGTCAGCACGGCACCAGTGAAGCGCATTTCGCGGAGGCGCTGCCCGATGCGGTCGTCTTCGCCGCATCGACCGAGGAAGTGGCCGACTGCGTGCGCCTGTGCGTCGCCGCCGGAGTGCCGATCGTGCCGTTCGGCGCGGGCACGTCGATCGAGGGCAATGCGCTGCCGATCCATGGCGGCGTCAGCATCGACCTTTCGCGGATGGACGCGATCCTGGCGGTTCACGCGGAGGATTTCGACTGCACCGTGCAGGCCGGATGCCGGCGCGAGGCGCTGAACACCCACTTGCGCGACACCGGCCTGTTCTTCCCGATCGATCCCGGCGCGAACGCCACGATCGGGGGCATGGCGTCGACGCGTGCCAGCGGCACCAATGCGGTCCGCTACGGCACGATGCGGGAGGCGGTGCTGTCGCTCACCGTCGTCACCGCCAACGGCGACGTCATCCGTACCGCCACCCGCGCGCGCAAGTCGGCGGCGGGCTACGACCTCACGCGCCTGTTCGTCGGCTCAGAGGGCACGCTCGGCATCATCACCGAGGTCAGCCTGCGCCTTCACCCCATCCCCGAACAGATCATGTCGGCGGTATGCGGGTTCGAGACGTTGCAGGGCGCGGTCGATACCGTCGTCCAGTCGATCCAGTGCGGCATCCCGCTCGCGCGGGTCGAGATCCTCGACGACAAGCAGATGGCGGCGGTCAACCGCTGGTCCAACCTGACCTATCCCGAGGTCACGACCTTGTTCTTCGAATTCCACGGCTCTCCCGCCGGGGTCGCCGAGCAGGTCGAGACGGTGGCCGCCCTCGCCGAGGCGAATGGCGGCGGGCAGTTCGCCTGGTCGAACCAGCCCGAGGAGCGCGCGCGGCTGTGGAAGGCCCGGCACGAGGCCTATTATGCTGCGATCGGGGTCCGTCCGGGTGCGGTCGGCTGGACCACCGATGTTTGCGTACCGATCAGCCGCCTGCCGGAATGCATCCTCGCCACCCGCGCCGACATCGACGCCGGGACCGTGCCCGCCGCGATCCTCGGTCACGTCGGCGACGGCAACTTCCACGTCATCTTCGCCATCGACCCCGCCGCTCCCTACGAGTTCGAGGAGGTCGAGGCGATCAATCGCCGGCTGGTCGAACGCGCGATCGCGATGGACGGCACCTGCACGGGCGAACACGGCGTCGGCCTCGGCAAGCAGGACTGGCTGGTCGCCGAGCTGGGCGATGCCGTCGACGTGATGCGCATCCTCAAGCGCGCGCTCGACCCTAAGAACCTGATGAACCCCGGCAAGATCTTCAGCCTGTGACGCACGGAGCGAGCATCATGACCGACACCGCGATAGCGCTGCCTGCGTCGACGATCGGCAGCACCAGGCCGGGCCGCACCCTCCCCTCGCTGCTCGCGCTGACGCTCGCAATGGCGATCGGTTTCACGATGATGGCCTCGTTCGGCACCGTGCAGGAAGGTGCGAAGGCCGAACTCGGGCTCAGCGACGCCGCGCTCGGTGTCATACAGGGGGTCAGCGCCGCGCTCGCGCTGGTCGTCTTCTCGATCCCGGTCGGCATCCTCGTCGACCGCTTCAACCGCACCCGCCTGCTCGTCGCGCTGGCGCTGGTGTGGACCGCGGGCACCTCGCTGACCGCGATGGCGAACGGCGCATCCATGCTGTTCGTCGCGCGCGTCCTGACTGCGACCGGCACCACCGGCGCGCTCACCGCCGCGCTGTCGCTGACCGCCGACCTATGTGCTCCCGAACGTCGCGGACGCGCGATGCTGCTCGTCAACATCGGCAAGATGGCAGGGCTCGCGGCGGCGTTCGGCGTCGGCGGCTGGCTGTTCGGGCAGATCGCCCGCGGCGGCCTTCCCGTCGTCGCGGGCATGGCGCCGTGGCGCGGCACCCATGCGATCCTCGCAGGGGTCGGCCTTATCCTCATCGTGCCGCTGCTGCTGCTGCGCGAGCCCGCCCGGCGTGAGGTCGCCGCCGCCACCCGCGCGCCGTTCAAGGTGCTCACTGCCGAGCTGTGGTCGCGTCGCGCCTTTCTCGGCCCCCTGTTCGTCGGTCAGGTTGCGGTGGTGATGGCGGACAATGCCGCATTGGTGTGGGCTGCGCCCGTGCTGTCGCGCCATTACGGCCTTCAACCGGGCGACTTCGCGGGCTGGATGGGCGCGTTGGTTTTCGTCAGCGGCCTCGGCGGCACGCTGCTTGGCGGGTTCACCGCCGACTGGGGACAGAAGAGCCAGCGCCGCGGCGGCCTGCTGATCGGTGCGGTGGTCGCGGCCGCGATTGGCGTGCCCGCCGCGCTCTTCCCGATCGGCCCCACCGTCACGTGGTTCGCGATCGCTTTCGGCACGCTGTCGCTGTGCGGTGCGGTCACCGGGCTCGTCACCTCGGTGGCGCTTACCGTGCTCATCCCCAACGAAGTGCGCGGGCTGTGCATCGGCGCGTTCATCGCCTTCGCCGGCCTGATCGGCTTCGGCATCGCACCCTCGCTGGTGACCGCGATCAGCAGTCTGCTTGGCGGTGAGGCGCATCTCGGCCCGGCGCTCGCTGCGGTCGGCGTCGTTACCGGGCTGCTATCGGTAACTGGCTTTGCACTTGCGATGCGCGCGGCGCCAACATCGGCGATTGACGAACCTGTCTGATAGGTACATATTTCCGATCTGAGGGAGAGGGTTGATGACGCCGATGCAGCGGATCAAGGTGTCGCCGGAAATGCTGGCCTATGTCGGGCCCGGCATCCTCGATAAGGTCGATCGGCCCGCAACCGACGCGATCATGTTCCGCTACGATCTCGGCGACGATCCCCCCACCTTCGCCTATGTCCCCACCCTCTGCAAAGCCGATGGTGCGACCGTGATCCTGATCGTCTCGGCGGAGGCTTGCCGCCGTATCTTCGGCTCGCTGCCCGCAGCGCCGGGCTGTTGGTATCTGCCTGCGGACCTTGCACTTCTCGCGATCGCCATCCGCGACTGCGCGCTGGCGGAACCCGCTCGCGCGACACTCCGGCTGGCGAAATGCATCGAGCTGCTCTGCGCCACCTTCGCCAACATCGATGGCGCCGCGCTCGTGCCGGCAGCAGGAAGCGGTGCGCTGACCGAGCGCGATGCCGCCGGCCTCGCCGCTGCGCGCCGGCTGGTCGACGAGCGCTGGCAGGAGAAGCTGACGCTCGACGGCATCGCACGCGCTTGTGGCCTCAATCGCGCCAAACTGACCCGTGGTTTCCGGCAAACGTTCGGCTCGACCGTCGCCGACGCGATCACCGATCGTCGCCTGCAGGGCGCTCACCGTCTGCTGCTTGCGACCGACCTGCCGGTTTCCTCGATCGGCTATCGCTGCGGCTACAGCAATAACGCCAGCTTCACCCGCGCCTTCTCGCGCCGCTTCGGCATGGCCCCGACGCGGCTCCGGGCGATCGAAGCCGCTGCATGAAGAGCATGGCGCGTCTTGATGATGGCGGCTCGCTCGTCGACCTGGCTGTTCGCCGTGTCCGCGACCACATCCGCGATCAGGATCTTAAGGTCGGCGACACGCTGCCGGGCGAGGGTCAGTTTGCGACCGAACTCGGCGTCAGCCGGGCGGTGATGCGCGAGGCGTTCGGCGCGCTCGCGGCATTGCGGCTCATCGACGTCGCCAATGGCCGTCGTGCGCGCGTCGGTGCGATTGACGGATCCGTGATGGGCACGTCGCTCGACCACGCCGTGGCGACCGCCCAGGTGACCGTAGCGGAAGTCTGGGACGTTCGTCGCACCCTCGAACTCCGTACCGCCGATCTCGCTGCCCGCAATCGCAGCGATATCGATGCCGTGGAGATAATCGCCGCCGCAGCGGCGATGCGCGCTGCGGCGAACATCGAGGCGATGACACGAAGCGACATCGCGTTCCATCAGGCGATCGCGCGCGCGAGCCGCAACATGCTGTTCGTTCAGATCATCCGGTCGTTCGAGCCGCTGATGACGGTTGCGGTGCCGCTGGCGTGGAACACGCGGGACACTGAAGCAGCTCGTGAAGAGGTGCTCTCGCGACACGGCCTCATCGCCCAGGCAATCGCGGACCGGGATGGTGCGAATGCCGCCGCACTCATGCACGCCCACTTCGACGTGTCGATCGGTAGCGTCCTGTGAACTTCCCGGCCGTTTAGGCGATTTGATCGCGGCATGACCCGTCTGATGGGCAGGGGCGACGTTGCCGATAAACGGTTTTGAATTTCAACGATGTTGGCGGTGCTGTCAGTCTAATGCGAACCGCTCTCCACACGATGCATTTTGGGTCTTTGAGGGCGACGTTCAGCTAGCAAGCGCCTGCCACTCCGTTAGGGCGGCGGAGCGTCGTTCCCGGTAGGTCTGTCGATCGATGAGGTGGCGTTCCAGGCTGAAGTGGTTGTGGATGTTGGCGTAAATGGAGGCGAACTTCTGCAGTGTCTTCACCTGACGGAACCGCTGCATCGCCCGCTCCCGTCGTCGAAACGGCAGGTGGCTGTTCTCCACCCGGTTGTTCGCCCAGCGGCCAACCTCCTGCTTCTCGGCGTTGCCCAAGTCGTTCATCGCTGCGCGGTAGCTGCGCAGACCGTCGGTGTTGATCGCCTCAGGCGAGCCGTGGCGCTTCAGCGCCTTCTTCATGAACGAAAGCGCAGCCGCTTTGTCGCGGGTTCTGGTGACGTAGCTTTCTAGCACCTCGCCTTCATGATCCACCGCTCGCCACAGGTAGACCATCTCGCCGTTCAGCTTTACGTACATTTCGTCCAGGCGCCAACGCCAATGACGAAAGCCGCGCATCCGGCTCACCCGCTGGCGGCGGATGTCACCGGCGAACAGCGGACCGAACCTGTTCCACCACAGCCGTACCGTCTCATGGGAGATGTCGATCCCGCGCTCGAACAGCAGGTCCTCCACGTTCCGCAGGCTCAGCGGAAAGCGCACGTACATCAACACCACCAGCCGGATCACCTCCGGCGACGAGTTGAAGTAGCGAAACGGCGAGGCTGGCTTGCGCGGGCGGGGCATGGCCCCGCCCTATCCAACTATCGCCCGTTTATCAGACGGTGCATTTGGTTTGACGCTGCCTCACCCACTCTTACGGCAGCTGGTGCTCGAGGGGTTGCAGAGCGTGGGGTATGTCGCCGACGTCGTTTCGGCCGGGCCGTGTACTCGAGGTCATCTGCCGCTGATTACGATCCCGGAGCGTAGCATAGGCAACGTAGCCCGGGACCATCATGACCAATCAGAACGCGGCGCGGCCCGCCTTTAGCGCTGCCGAGCGTGAACAGCAGCGCATCACTCACCTCGTGCTTCGCGCGCCGCGGCCCTGCCGGAAGATCACCAGCAAGCGGAAGAGACGAAAGCATCCATCATGCTGGCTCGCACAGTACGCGGCGTTCTTCAGCACGGTCGGCGCGAGGTTGATGACCAGCGTTTCGGCGCGGTGCGCGCGCAGCTCGCGGTCGTTGCGGCCGGCACGCAAAATGGGAGTGGAATGCTTTTCGCGCCTGGGGCAAAAGGAGACCGAGGTCGAGTGCTCCTCCGCATCCATGTACGCTTATGATGGTACGCGGGCGTTGTAGCGTGATTAAGGTAAAGACCTCCTTCGTTCCGCCATCAGATAAAATCGGTGATCTCGATACTTACCTTAAATGACACTTCACGTTGCGTCCCGACCTCTTCAATCCGGCACTCAGCGACGCGCTTGTTCTCGAAGGATTGCCCCTCAAGAAGCATATGTAGGCATAATCGGGTAACCGCATCTCGCGCTGCGTTTATTGAGGGAAACCCTTCAGTAGCGGTGTAGGTGTTTCCATCTAAGATAACGATTGTGAATTTCGGCATGTGCGGCCTTGTGGACAAATTCTCCAAATCGGTAATCCTATCAATCTGAGATATAATTCCGATCTGACACCAAACGGAGCAGCAACAGCTAGTGCTGTTAAACTCAACAAGATTGATCGCAGCGGGCTAGCTCAGCTCGTGACCTCCTACCTTGCTACCCGTTATGGCTTAGAGAGCGACTCTATGCATGCGGATACCCATTGGGTAATCTCAGATCGGGTCGTCTCTGAAGCCGAGGGGAGTAGATGATCGAAGCGGACGACCACTCAGTTTCAGCCACTAAGGGCGCGTATTTCGATCAGCTTCTATCCCGTGTTGTAGTCAAGTGTCGATAAACCTGCGACAGTGTCGACCGTTTATGATCTGGGGTAAGTCATGTGGGGCAGGCGCTTGCGGGATACATCGTTTTGGTGGTTGAGAACGAGTATTTCATTGCGAGTGACACCGCTGAGTCGCTCGCGCGAGCTGGAGCGACGATTCTTGGGCCATGCGCAACCGTTGCAGCTGCTGTGCGGTTGATCGAAGAAACCTCTCCGTCGCACGCCGTTTTAGATCTTAACCTCGACGGGTCTGGCGCTCGCTTCGAACTCGCCAGGCAGCTCCAGAGCCGCAAGGTTAAGAGCGTCATCGTCTCTGGGTACGACAAAGGGACGCTGCCTAACGATCTGGCGGGCATACCATTCCTGATGAAGCCTGTATCTTATGGCCAATTGGTCGAAGTTTTCGCCGCTTTGCCTGCAGCTCATTAGCTGTTCGAGTGCATGGTGGCTAAAGCGGACGGCCGTGATTGGATATCAAGCAGGTATACTCGGCACTGATCGTCAATTGCGCGGAAGCAAACAGGCAACTGAGGCAGAGGCTCCCTCCGCCTTAATGACCAGGATTGGTGGGAATTGGACCTTCGCCGCTGCTACCAAAAGATATGATCGGTAATGACGCCGAATCTAACGAGGAAACCCAGTACCACGCCGATGAGAAGCAGGACCCCGTACACGGCTATGGCTTGGGTCCGGCTTCGGCGATCCGTCTTATAGCTCATGTCTGACCGCCTTGTAGCTGATTGAGCATCGAGGGTGAGCGATCCGGCCCATATCTGCAAGTGGGCGAAAGCGGGAGAACGTGCCCGGGGTACCCGGCGGGTATAATCGAGTCCTATCGCCCTCACAACCAAGCGCCGGAGGCGATTGAGGCGGAGGGCTCCTCCGCCTCGCTCGGCAAACAGATAAAATTGCGTGCCTTACGTTTTCAGCCTGCGCGACTTTTGATCTTCATGCAGGTGGCTGTCATCGCCTTCGATTTCAGTGCTGCTATCGTCCTCACCGCCACCAGTGTCCGGAGTGCTCTCCGACGATTGGTCTTTGTCTTGTTCTTTTTTCTCACCGGGCACGTTGCTTCTCCTATGCTGTCACAAACGTACGTTGTCGCTTAATCGCTTCCCTCATTGGGATCGAAGTTTTTCCGGCCGGCCTTAGTAAGATCTTCCACCTTTGACGGGCTCTCATTCTTGCCGCTGCCTGCGTCACTCGGTTGATAGGGCTTCTGTTTTTCTTTTCTGTCATCCGTATGATTGGCATTCATAACTTCCCTCCTCGTCTATAAAACTAAACGCGCGAATGGCAACATCGGCCCCCGCCAGCAAATAAGCAGGAACGATCCCACATGGGCGGTAGGCCGATGATCCGAATGGTGCGGCGCCGAGAGGCGCTTGGGGGCGCCAAGCCAGAGGATCCCTCCGCCTCTATGACCGGGATTGGTGGTTAGCCGACCGACATCTCAATGGAGATATTGGCCAGTGCGACCATGTGCTCCAGCAGGCCAAGCCGATACCGTCTTGCCCAATCCCCTTCTGTATTATAGAGGCAACACACCGCTCCAACGAGGAACCTTGTGACAAACTCGCAAACAGCCCAGCAAGTGGAGCTTACCGCGAAAAACCTAAGGGCGTCCGTTGTGCCTACGACATTCAGCGACATGGTCCCTATTCCGCTCAGGCAAACAGACGGAGCAAGCCCATGCGCGCCATCGCCTATCTCCAGCCCGGCCCAATCGGCCAACCAGACGTTGACGTGCTCCCCGGAAAACATGCCATTGATAAGTTAGCTCGTCAGATGGAAACGAGCGATGCGGCAAGGCCGTTTTACCGAGGATCAAATCGTAGGCGTGCTGCGTGAGCACGAGGCTGGCGTGAAGACCGCCGAGCTGTGCCGGAAGCACGGAATCAGCGATGCGAAGTTCTACAACTGAATGTCGGAATACGGCGGGATGACCGTGTCAGAAGCGGCGCGGTTGCGGAAGCTGGAGGACGAGAACCGACGGCTGAAGAAGTTGCTGGCGGAGTCGATGCTGGACGTGTCGGCGCTGAAGGATCTGCTGGGAAAAACTGACCAGGTCTGCGGATCGCTACGCTGCGGTGGAGAAGCTGATGACCGGCCACGGCTTCTCCGAGCGTCGCGCCTGCAAGCTGGTGGGGGTCAACCGGTCGGCGTGGCAATATGAGCCGCTTCGCGGAAAGGACGATGCTGTCCGCGAGCGGATGCGCGAGATCGCCAACGAGCGTCGCGGGGTTCGGTTATCGCCGGCTTGCAATCCTGCTCAGGCGCGAAGGCAAAGGCATGAACCCGAAGAAGGTGTACCGGCTGTATCGCGAGGAGCGGCTGACGGTGCGCAAGCGTGGCGGCCGGAAACGGGCATTGGGCACACGGGCGCCGATGGCTATTCCGCAGGATCCCAACCAGCGCTGGTCGCTCGACTTCCTATCGGATGCATTGGCCTGTGGCCGGCGGTTCCGCGTGCGTGGGTGTCATCGACGACTACCCGCCGCATGTATCGTGAATAACGAAAGCAGGACAGCACTGTTGCCACACCGCCACAGTGCGCCACTAAAGCTCGTCGCTCTATTGCGCCGGCGCAAGCCGAGGTTCTTCCTGACGCCACGAGGGTAGGATTGGGGACACCTGAGATGACGATGAAGATCAGCCACCGCCATGCGGGCTGCGCGATGCTGGCTTTGGCGATGGGATGCCTAAGCGGCACAGCGGCGGCGCAGCAAACCGATAATTTGCCGATCGCATCGGAGCCGTCGGCACAGGCCGCCCCAACCTCGGCGGACGGCAGCACCGGCAACGACATCGTTGTCACAGGATCGCGCATCCGCCGCCCCGATTTTGACAGCCCTAGCCCCGTCGTCTCGCTGGGTGCCGCAACGATCCAGCAGTCGGGCATCACGAACCTGACCGACTTCCTGACGGGTTTCCCGGCGCTTCAGGGCTCCTCGACCTCTGCCGATAATTCGGGGAGTGGAGCGGGCATCGGCGCGACCGGGCTGAACTTGCTCAACCTGCGTAACCTCGGAACCGAGCGCACGCTGGTGCTGGTTGATGGGCGCCGCCATGTTGCCTCCTTGCCGGGCACGCAGGCCGTCGACGTAAACACAATTCCGATCGACCTGGTGGAGCGCGTAGACGTGCTGACGGGCGGCGCCTCGGCAATCTACGGCGCGGACGCGGTCAGCGGCGTCGTCAACTTCGTGTTGAAGAAGGACTTCGAAGGCATAACCGCGCGTGGTCAGGCCGGGCTCAGCGACCATGGCGACGCCGGCAAGCGGTACGTCGCGGTCACCGCAGGCAAAAACTTTGCCGACGGCCGTGGCAATTTCGCGGTGGCCTACGAATATGCCGAGGAAAGCCGCTTGCAGGCGCGCGCGCGTCCGCAATATCGCGGCGGCAATTACACCGGCTTCTACCGCAATCCCGCAGATCCCGAATTCAAGGCTGGGTACACCGGCGGCGCCAGCAACGGCATCCCCGATCGCATCCCGACGCGCGACGTCCGCTACAACGACACCGCGCGCGAAGGCGGCATAGACGTCGATTTCGACGGCGCCCCCGATTACGTCGTCGACGGGGCGGGGCAGTTGGTGCCGTTCAATATCGGCACCGTCGTCCAGCCGGGTTATTCGACCGGCGGCAACGGAACGCGCGTCGCCGATTACCAGAACGACCTTCTGCCTGAACTGAAGCGTCATGTGGTCAACGTGATCGGCCATTTCGACGTCTCGCCGGCGCTGACGCTCTTCGTCGAGGGTAAATATGCCAATGTAAAGGCTTTCTCGCTGGGGCAGCCGTCGTTCGACTATTACCTCAACATCGCGCCCGACAATGCCTATCTGCCCGCTCAACTGGCCGGCAACGGGGCGCTATTGACCCGCGACAATTTTGACCTTGGGCAGCGCGGCGAGAACATCACGCGTGAGACATTTCGCAGCGTGGTCGGCGCTCGTGGCGACGTTAGTCCGCACGCCAGTTACGAGATCTCCTACACCTTCGGCCAGACCAACGTCACGAGCAACTACGTCAACGATAACTACGACGATCGCTTCCTGGCCGGACTGGATGCGGTGCGCGATCCGGCTACCGGGCAAATTACTTGCCGCGTCAATCTTGACCCAACCGCGCTGCCCGATCAGCCATATATCGACCCCGACACGGGCCGCTACACCGGTGCGCCGCGTACCTTCCGGCCCGGTGAGTGCGTGCCGCTCAACCTGTTCGGCGACAACGTCGCCAGCCAGGCGGCGCTGGACTTCGTGCGCGCCAACACGACCGACCGGTCGCGGATTCGGCAGCAGGTGGTCACTGCGTCGCTGTCGGGCGATTTCGGTCAAATCTTTCGACTGCCGGGCGGCCCTGTCGGCTTCGCGGTCGGTGGCGAGTATCGCAAGGAGGAAAGCCGCTTCATCCCCGATGCGATCGCGGCACAAGGCCTGACCTTCACTAACGCGCTCGGTCGGGACGAAGGATCGTTTGACGTCAAGGAAGTGTTTGGCGAGCTGAACGCCCCCCTGCTACGCGATCTCCCGTTCGCCCACCGGCTGGAAGTCGGCGCCGCGGCGCGCTTCTCCGATTATTCAACGATCGGAAATACCACCACGTGGAAGGTCGACGGCACCTGGTCTCCGGTGCGCGACATCACCTTCAACGGCACCTACTCAAAGGCGGTGCGTGCCCCTAACATCGGCGAGCTGTTCGGTGCGCGGTCGCAGACCTTCGCATTCATCACCGACCCGTGCGACCGCGCCGAGATCCAGAACGGCACGCAATACCGCGCCGCCAATTGCCAGGCTCTACTCGGGGGTTGGGGGTCACCGATCCGGCCAGCTATGTCGACGGGCGCAGCGCGAGCATTGGCGGTTTCAGCGGCGGCAACCTTGCGCTGCGTGAGGAGGAGGCGACCACCTGGACTGCAGGTGCAGTGCTACAGCCGAGGTTTGTGCCCGGCCTGACGGTGCGTGCCGACTGGTACGACATCAAGTTGAAGAACGCTATCAACACCGTCACCGCGACGCAGCTGGCACAACTATGCGTCGATCAGCCGACGCTTCAAAATCAGTTCTGCGGCCAGCTTACGCGCACGGCTGCGGCAACCAGCACGGCAGAAATCGGCAACATCACCAGCTTCACCGTCATTCCGCAGAATGTTGCAAGCTTCGCGACCGCCGGATTGGACCTGAACGTCAATTACCGGTTAGAAACTGCCTCACTCGGTAATTTCAATCTGCGGGTAATCGGCAATTATCTGGACAAGCTGGAGTTCTACGGGACGCCGGGTGCAGATGTCACCAACAGCCGCGGCGAAGCCTATGCGCCGAAATACACTGTCAACGCCGACCTGACGTGGCAGCTAAATGCACTAACTCTGAACTACGGCCTTTCGTGGTTCGACAAGACGCTGCGCTACACCAATCAGATTATGACAGGAAATCCTGACATTGTTGCTCGTGAGTATAAGTACGTCAAGCAGCTGTGGCAGCACGATATTTACGCCAGTGTCGACATCACCGACCGCTTCCAGATGTTTGGTGGTGTCAACAATGTGTTCGGGCAGAAGCCGGAACTTGCCACATTGTCCTATCCGGTGTCGGCAGTTGGCCGCTACATGTTCGTCGGCGCACGGGTGAAATTGCCGCGCATCTAAATGCGGATGGATTGGTGTCGCAGGTTGGCATGCCTGCGGCATCATGCCTCGGCCATTTTCTGTTCCACCAATGCACCCGCGCGCGCCAAGTCCACGTCCGTTGGCTATTCGAAGGACTGATATCCGAATGCCTCGCCCGTAACGTCTTCATCTGCCAAGACGCTGCATCGCCCGCTCCATCGTCGGAATGTCGGGTGACCGCTCTTCACCCAGTTTCTCACCCCGCGCGCCACCTCCTGCTTATCAGCCCCTTGCAGACCGGGCTCTCGGCCACTGGCCCATCATCTACGCACCGCGGATCGCCCATAGCGAGGAGGCAGCGGGCTTGCTTCCCCTGGTGGGCATAGGCATGGGCGGTGGCCGGGTCTTCTCGCAATCGTGACGCGCTGGTATTGAACCAGTTCGCTGTCGGCCGCGCCGCCCAACCGATCGAAAGACCCACTTCCGGCCGCTCAGTCGGTTCGCAGAGCTTCCCCATACCCGACGTTCGTTCATCTTCATTACGACAGATAGCCGTCAGCGCTTTTGGTGCCGAACAGCCTAGGAGAGTGTTGAGCCGGCTCCCACCCAAACTTTTTGCTGAAGTAGCGTTGGCCTTTGAAAGGGCGGGCTGCCGATGGCTAGAACTCGAAGCAGGCACTGCAGCACGCTCATGATCATAGAGGCGCTACCGTAAACGTTAAGTTCTGCGGCGTACCGCGCCGTTATGGGTCTGCTCCATACCATCGCGCACTGTATGGCGCACAGTCACAACCTGCGGCTTGTGGCGCTTGCCGCTGCTGTCTGTGCTGTCGGCGTCTACGCAACATTCGCAATTGCGCGGCATACGGCGCGAGCAGTCGATGCGCTTCGCTTCCGATGGGCTCTCGTCAGCATCGTATCGGGTGGATGTACGGCATGGGCTACGCATTTCATCGTGCTTCTGGCCTACCAGCCAGGCATTGAAGCCGCGTTCGATCCGCTGGTCACCATCGCATCGTTAGCTTGTGCTATCGTGGGTATCGGCGGGGGCATTCTCGTGTCGATGCGCTCACGCCGTCGCATGCAGCAATTTATCGCAGGGCTCGTCATCGGCGTTGGCATCGCCGCGCTGCATTACATTGGACAATCGGCATATCTTGTTCGGGGCAGCGTCGCCTGGGATCCGGTGCTGGTGCTTCTCTCGCTCGTCGTCGGCGTGCCGTTGACCGGGCTCGGCATGATGACGTTGTCGCACCGACGTCGCTCCATTCGCCGCGCTGCGCCACCACTACTACTGCTTTCGATCGCCGTTCTGCATTTCTGCGGCATGGCGGCGATGACCGTTCGCCCCGATGCGACTGTCAGTTTCCCGGCGACCGCCATGTCGCCAGCAACCATCGCGCCGTGGGTAGCGGGCGTGTCGATCGCCCTCCTCACCCTTGCGATATTCGGTTGGCGCTTCGACCTCGCCGCAAAAGCAAGGCTCCGCCTTGATCAGCGCCGCCTGCGTGAACTCGCCGATGTCGCGCTTGAAGGCTTGCTGATCTGCACCGAGGACGCGATCACCACCGTCAATCAAAGCATCGAGCGCCTCTCCGGCTATGCGCCGGGCACGCTCCCTGGATCGTCCCTGAGCCAACTGCTTCCCGGCGTCGATTTCGCCAGCATGCCCGAGCGGGAGGAGCGGGAGGCGCAGCTCACCAGCGCAAGCGGCGACACCATTCCCGTCCGCATCCTTCGCGCGCAGGTTTCGCTCGGCCACAAGGTTCACACGGTCATTGCCGTACGTGACCAGCGTGAGCGGCTGCGGACCGAGGCACGCATGCGCACCCTGGCATTCAGCGACTCGCTGACCGGGGTCGCCAACCGCGGACGCTTCTTTGATCTGCTCTCGATCCACACGGCTTCGCGACGCGAGCGCGATCAATCCTTCGCGGTGCTCATGCTCGACCTCGATCGCTTCAAGCCAGTGAACGATAGGCTGGGTCATGCCGCAGGTGACGCTATCCTGCAGATGGTGGCGGAGCGGCTCCAGGCGACGCTGCGCGACGGCGATGTGCTTGCCCGGCTCGGCGGCGAGGAATTTGCTATTCTGCAGATTGCAGCAGACCATCTCGACTCCGTTGCCATCCTGGCGGAGCGCATCGTGCAGACGATCGGCGGCCGGCCCTTCACCTACCAGGGACAAGCGCTGCATCTTGGTGCGAGCGTCGGTTTCGCTTGGGCGCCGCAAGACGGCAACGACCCGGCCGAACTGCTGCGGAACGCCGATCTGGCACTTTATGCCGCGAAGTCGGACGGTCGCGCGATCTGGCGGCGATACGACCCGCGCTTTGATGAGGAGACACAGAAGCGGCGGCGCCTCGAGATCGGCCTGCGGCACGCGATCAGCCACGGAGAGCTGCAACTGCACTACCAGCCGCTGGTCGACGCTCAAACCGGCGCGATTACGTCCGCAGAGGCGCTGGTGCGCTGGAACCATCCCGAACGTGGGCTTATCCCTCCAGTCGATTTCATCGGACTTGCAGAGGAAACCGGATTGATCCTGCCCCTTGGCGACTGGGTGGTGCGGACAGCGTGCGCCGAGGCGGTCAGCTGGCCCGCAAACATCGGCGTGGCGGTGAACCTTTCGCCTGCGCAATTCCGTGACCATGGGCTCAGCAAGGTCGTCTTGTCGGCGCTCCATGAATCCGGATTGGAACCAAGCCGTCTTGAGTTGGAAATTACCGAAGGCGTGCTACTGAACGACGAGGCGGGTACGCTTGCGACTTTGGCCGAACTTCAGAAGGCCGGCGTACGCATCTCCATGGACGATTTCGGCACCGGCTATTCGTTCCTGAGCTATCTGCGCAAATTCCCCTTCGACAAGATCAAGATCGATCAATCATTCGTGCGTCAAATTCCCGACGATCCGGAAAGCGCGGCGATCATCCGGGCGATCATCACGATGAGCGCATGCCTCGGTATCAAAACGACCGTCGAGGGGGTTGAGACGAGCGAGCAACTCGCCTTCTCGGTCGCGGAAGATTGCGACACGATCCAAGGTTACCACGTCAGTCGACCGCTCACTGCAAGCGCTTTCCATGACGTTCTTGATCTCACGCAGCCATCTCGATCGGACATCCTTGTTGATCGATCGATGTGTTCCATGCGGGCCTGAGCTCACTCACGGCGAGGAAGCTTCGGTGCACTCGGGACGCCGCAAGCTTGGGTCCGCACCCCACCGAAATTTGCCTTTGAGGCAGAGCAACCCTCCGCCCCTGTCTAAGCTGCGCTGAGGGCGTTGGCTAATCGAAGAATGCGATTTTCCCCGCTTAGTACCCCCAATGACGCTTCCGCCCGAAGGCTGTAGGCTGGTCAGTGAGGGTCCCCCAGTTTCTCATCCATGTCGAAGGAGAGTTTCCGTCATTTTGAGGGTCCCCCAGTTTCTCATCCATGTCGAAGGAGAGTTTCCGTCATTCTGAGGGTCCCCCAGTTTCTCATCCATGTCGAAGGAGAGTTTCCGTCATTCATTCGGCCGCGATCTTGGCCGCGGCAGCAGCATATTCGACCGGCGTCAGCCAGCCAAGCGATGTGTGAGGGCGGCTCTCATTATAGTCCCGCCGCCAGGCCTCGATCTTGGCTCTGGCGTCCTCCAGCGACAGGAACCAGTGCGTGTTCAGGCACTCGTCCCGAAGGCGGCCGTTAAACGACTCTACGAAGGCGTTGTCGGTCGGCTTGCCCGGCCGGCTGAAGTCCAGGGTCACGCCATTCTCGTATGCCCAGCGGTCGAGCGCCTTCGAGATGAACTCCGGCCCGTTGTCCACCCGAATGGTCCTGGGCGCGCCGCGGGTTGACGAGATCCGCGCCATCACCTCGACCACCTGCTCACCCTTGATGCCCTGGTCGACGTCAATCGCCAGCGCCTCGCGCGTGAACGCATCGACGACCGTCAGCGCTCGCAACCGCCGGCCGTCGAACAGCGCGTCGGAGACGAAGTCCATCGACCACATCTCGTTGGCCGCCGCAGCCGCAGGCTGTCGGTCGCGGTTGGCAGCGCTGACGTTGCGGCGAGGCTTCTTGAGCCGAAGGCTCAGTCCATCATCCCGGTAAAGCCGATAGACCCTCTTGTGGTTCACGAACCATCCCTCCCTGCGCAGCAGGATGTAGATGCGGAAGTAGCCGTATCGCGTCCGCGTCGCCGCCAGATCGCGGATGCGCAGCATCAGCGGCGCCTGGTCCGGCCGATGCGACACGTAGCGCACCGACGACCGGTCGACGCCCAGCGCCAGGCAACTGCGTCGCTCGCTGACACCATGAGACGCCTGGACGTGCGCGACGAGCTCGCGCCGTCGTCCAGGCGTCAGGGCTTTTTGACAGCACGTCCTGCAGGATATGCTTGTCCAGGCTCAGGTCCGCGACCAGCTGCTTGAGCTTGCGGTTCTCCTCCTCGAGCAGCTTCAGGCGCCGCAGCTCGCCTACGCCGAGGCCGCCGTACACCTTCTTCCAGCGGTAGAATGTCTGCTCGGAGATCCCCATCCGGCGGATTACCTCCGCCACTGACGTACCCGTCTCCGCCTGCTTCAGCGCGAACGCGATCTGCTCGTCCGTATGCCTCGTCTTCTTCATGTCCAGCTCCTCGCCCGCAGGCTTCAAAGGACCGGAAAACTCTCACTCAACATGGATGAAAAAACAGGGAGGACGTCAAAGGCGGCACTTCGTTTGGCTTCGAACAACAAGGGCGCTCTTGACGAACGGCGGCTATGGCGCGCCTCGGTAGCTGGCATGGATGTCTAGGTTTGGGCGAAGTGGCCGTCCCGGTGCGGGTATCTGGAGGATGCAAATCGGCCTTCAGGAACCTCTAGGCCGGCCTAAAAGACGCTTGCGGCGAAGAAGTTTTCCGCCTCGTATGACGTCAGCGAGCTCAAGTGCCCTCGAAAGTTACACCGCCCTCTCGAGACCTCAGCGATTTCTGTCACGCAGACGATTTGCCATGCAAGGACCAGCGCAGAAAAGTGTACAGCGACTGGGAGCGCATCGCTCAAAAGGATACGACAATGGCAAAAAGCCAGCGCAAATCGAACAAGGAAATTCGCAAGCCTAAGGCGGTTAAATTAAATAATATCGCTGCCAATGCGCCCAAAAAGGACGGCCTGGTCGCTGCGCTCCTCGCAAAGAAGTAGACCTTAAAACGCACTTGCGTCGGCGCAGAACTTTCCGAAGGATCATCATGTCACGAGCTCTGAACGTCAACGCCACCGAGGCGGAAGTCAGAACACGCGCAGCGGCCATGGGAACCGCGATCAGCGCGATCGAGACGATCCTGTCAGGCGGAACACGTGTCGTATTCGCAAGTGGCGCTGACGCCGAGGTGATGCGAGGTGTTTTCGCCAATCAGCTGATCAAAGGAACGGTGACGCGTGCGCGGTGGGTTAGCGGTGGCTGACGGAAACGGTGTAAGCATGAGGCATCAGCGCTGGACGCAATGCGACATCACCACGTTGCGTAACCACCTTGGCGCCGGCGACATGCTGGTCGATGCCTGGCGTGGTCTGGAACGCTCCCCCTAACGGGTCATGTTAATGATCGGTCGCTTGCGGCTCCCTTTTCGGAGCAAATTCGCTGATCAGAGGCATGTTCCAGATAAGCGTTTTCAGTGATTGCGCCTACGTCCATCCGAAGACCCGATTAGCCTTTCGCCATGACGCCTGACTTTAAGTGCGCGTTTTGATTTTCGTGCGGGTTTCTGCCGGGTACAGTGCTCATGCCCCCCGCATCGGCAAGGTGAAATCATGACCGAGCTGGAGGATGCCTCCGCCTCGATCCTTGGCATGGTAGTTAGCTACTGACCCCGGCAATGGAAACATTGCGTCGGATTGCGCGAAAGCCTCGCAACCAAGCGTGACGGATCATGGGTTTATCATGACTTCGGTACGGGCAGTCACTCTCGCTGCGAGCTACATCAGCCGCAGCGCTTCGACCTTCTTCAATCGCTTTATCAAGATGCGCTCGGCCGATGTAGGGAATACGACTAGATATCATCACGCATCTCCTATTTTTGCTTGAACGCTCACTGCTAGAGCTCCCACCTTTGCTGGCAGCTCAGAACCCAATTTGAGGCGCCCGACTTCATTCTTGCAATCAACGATCCACTTTACCTCTCCTCCTTTGTCTGAGTCTCGGGGCAACCAACCGATATCTTCGACAAACTCGCGGCGCGGGAAGGGGGTAGCCGCAATTAAGGCACCATAAGCTTTCGCAAATGCCAAATGCGCATGGCGCGCGCTCGCGGATAAAGAGTTTTCAGCCATATATAGCGAATGATGTTCGCGATTGAGCAAATAATTGAGATCCATTGAACGCGCCTCCGTCAGAGCGGGAGCAATAGGCTCTCAGCCGCACATCGCCCGGAAAGTTTTACGCGGTGCAACCCTCTTAGCCCCTTTTACATGATTGAGATACCTTTTTATTAAATGCCCTTCTTATAACCTTGGCATGCTATAGAGGTTTTCTACGGCGTTTCCGAGTCCCTGTGAGGAGCCGTAAGCAATAAAGGTCACACGTGATGGCTTACCCCGAAGTGTTTTTCGTGACCTTTGACGCGAATTTAGTCACCTTAGATCTCAAACGACTCGAAGCGGGTCCTGTGATAAGGCTCGATATGGATGAAGCAAACACCCTCATAGATCAGCTTATCCAAGCAACACGAAGCGCGCTTAGTCGAGGGGCGATCATCGCCCCCGCTGCGGCACTACTACGGGATTTGCAGCTCTCAAATCGCCCAGGCTTTCTAGGACGAAAGCCGGTCTCTGTCGGGACCTAGATGCGCCAGTCTGCAATTGGGCGAAAGCGGGCGAGCGTTCGCGGGTATCCGGCCGGTATAATCGGTGCCGATAGCCCTTGCGCCGGAGGAGAGAAGGCGATTGAGGCGGAAGCCTCTCCGCCTCAATCTTTTTTTCGTTAGAAACCAAAGATATAGTTCGTTGTTTAGGAGGGCGGAGTTCGTCGCGGAGCCAGCCGTGGGCCATACTAACCGAGCGGTTTTCACCATCGTGGTTGTTGAAGATGACGACGATATTCGAACGTTAGCCGTGATGGCACTCGAATTAGATCCGTCCTTTCGCGTCATAGAAGCGAGAACTGGCGCAGCTGCCCTACAGACGGCGTGTACGGTGGCAGGATTGGATCTAATCCTCGTTGATCTCAGCCTTCCCGACATGGACGGCTTTGAGCTGGCCGACGCTCTCCAGCAGATCCAGACCGACGCGACCATACCCTTTGCTTTCTTCACGGCATCGGTGAGGGAGGCCGAGCTACAGCGCTACAAGGCGGCAGGAGCCAGAGGGGTCATAGCGAAGCCTTTTGACCCGCTTAGGTTGGCGACAACAGTCAGAAACTTGATCTAGCATCTCGTTGAAGCGGAGGTTCTCTCCGCCTCGTTTTGAGACTTTTCGCCATCTTGGCAGCCGGGCATTCGTACTTCTAAGAACGAAGGCGACGAGACAGGCCCCATGTTAGTGGTGCTGGAAGGGTGGCTATGCCGCTACAAGATTCTGCCCAACGGCTCACGCCAGATCATGGCGTTCCTGATGCCGGGAGACGCCTGCGATCTTCACATCAAGATGCTGGCGGAAATGGATCACAGCATACAGGCGGTTGCCCCCGCGCAGGTCGCGACCGTGTCTCGCCCCGAGATGTAGTCCATGATGGACGAGCATCCCAACATCGCGCGCGCGATGTACACAGCCCAACTGGTGGACGAAGGCATCATGCGGGCGTGGATCGTCAGCATGGGCCGGCGCAGCTCGGTCGAGCGCGTCGCCCATCTGATTTGCGAGCTGTACCTGCGCGCGCTCAACATCGGTCTTACGCACGATGGCGACTTCGCCCTGCCGCTGTCGCAGATCGTCCTTGCCGATGCGCTCGGCATGACGCCGGTTCACATCAACCGCGTTCTCAAGGAACTCCACCTCGCGGGAACGATGGCACTCAGTCGCGGCAGTGTGACGATCATAGATCCGGAGAAGCTGGTCCAGACCGCCGGATTTGACGAGAATTACTTGCACCGCCGTCGGCGTCAAACGGTTTAAGCTGCCACCCAGTCTCTCTATTACGCTCAGTTTAAGAGCCGCCTTATGGGCGCGGCAGCGTGTTCGGAACGAAGCAGATTGCTTGCACGAACGGCTTCCTCCGTTCTTAACTTAGACGAATCATAGCGCCAGGATTTGTGCTAAAGTCGGGACGTGGCTCACCTTAACCAGAGATGACAGGATCGCCGCAGCATGGATCGGGGGCTACATGTGCACTGAGACGGTCTCACACGCCAACGCTATAAGAAAGCTGCCTCCGATCGCGGTGGAAACCGAACTGCTAGAGCTGTTTTCGCCGACACGCTTGCCGTCACCGGAAGCCGTAGCCCCGCCCAAGAGCGAACACGGACCTTTATGGCGAACGGATGCGATTCACCGGGCAAAGAACATGGCTCAGATGACCATTTCCCTGGCGAATGTAGCAGGTCATCCCTCCCGGCGCTGGCTGCCGCCAGAGGTGACGACACAGGCAGGGCGCCTGTCGCGCGCTTATGACGAGCTGGGTATCGATGACGACCCCCGGATGCGTGCCCCCTGCGCGCCTTTGCTCACCGAGATCGTTACCCGGCTGGCCGACATATTCGGCCGTTCAAGGCAGGTTACAGTCCTAATCTCTGCGGAGGCAGTTCTTCTTCCGTCTGACATGCGACATGCGCTCCTGCTCATGGGCAGCGAGTTCGTCATCAACGCCTTGAAATACGGATATCCAGCAGGGGTTGGGGGGACGATCTCGGTCAACCTAATCGCCCAATTTGGAGAGGTCGAATTGATCGTTGAGGACGACGGCGTCGGTCTTGTTGAAATCTATTCCGCCCGACATGGCGGCGGGCTGCTCGAACAACTCAGGCGGGTGCTTGGCGCGACGGTGACAAGGACCGCAGGTGCGGCGGGCCATGGCTTTCGGGCTTCGATTTGGGTGCCGATAAACGTGTCGCAAGGTAGCAACGCTTGAGCTCGGCGCTGGACGATGCGGCATGGCTTGCAAGAGCAATGGACCGGGTAACACTCGGCGACCTCCCAAGCTTCCAAGAGGTGTACCAGCGCACCTCGGCAAAGCTGTTCGGTGTCTGCCTGCGTGTCCTCGTAGAGCGCTCGGAAGCCGAGGACGCGCTGCAAGAAACCTATGTTCTCATATGGCGTTGCGCGTCGCAGTATGACGAAACATGCGGCACGGCGATGACTTGGATGATGACCATCGCGCGAAACCGCGCGATTGACCGGCTGCGCCGATCTAGCCGCATTTCCACGGCGCCGATCGAGATCGCGGATCAGATCGCCGACGGTCACCCGCTCGCCTGTGAAATCCTGGAGGCCAAGGAAGAGCTACTCCTGCTCTCGCACAGCCTTCCAACGATCGATCCTGTTGACGCCCTACTGATCCGCACCGCCTTCCTAGAAGGGTCGACCTATGCGGAATTGGTGCAGCGGACAGGTATGCCTCTGGACACCGTCAAAAGTCGCGTGCGCCGGGCACTCCCTATATTGCGATCGTGTTTCTCGTAAGTGCGGGTGAGGGACCGGACACATCGAACGGTTTCAACATCGGCAACCTCCCCGCACTACGCGATCTTACGAGAATAAGCCGGTAACATTGATTGATGTTCAGAATGATAAATTGAAGCGGCAGTATAATCGACCACATGCTTGCCGCACGCCACGATTTTAGGGTTCACATCGAGCCGAGCAATATCGACTTCATGGGTCACGTCAACAACGTGATCTATATCAAATGGGTGCAGAGCGCAGTCATCGCGCACTGGGAACGGATTGCCGGACCAGAAGCGGTAGTCGCCCACCTCTGGGTCGCGCTCAAACACGAGATCATCTACCGCAAGCCCGCATTCCTGAACGACACGATCGTCGCCACCGCCATCCTGGATGAGGTTCGCCGCGAGAGTGCCTTTTATGAAACCGTAATTCGGCGCGGCGAAGACATTGTTGCACATGTAAAATCGCGTTGGTGCTGCCTGGATGCCAAAACATTGCGCCCGACGAGACTCGGCGGTGACATTGTTAAACGCTTCCTGACTTCGGCGGCTTGACACAATGGAAAGGCTCCCCTTGGATGGACCGCAATATCTCGAGACCGCCCTCGAACACTTGCAAGCCATCAACAGGGACACGCCGGCCGAGACCATGCGCCTGCACTGCCACTTCGCGTTGATCTTTCTCCAGCTTGGAACTGAACGAAGCAACATCTCACCCCGGCTCACTGTCATTCAACAGAACAGTGATCAATCTTGAGGGATCAGGGGGCACGATCGTTATGTTCGGGGTAGCAACTGGACGGTTGTGACACCTGCTAATTAGCCACTCGCTGCCGCACTGACCCAGAACTGGTCATTCGCGCGACGTGAGCGACCTCCCGGAAGCAGACATCCGTTCACGGACGTCTGACCCGCCTCCTTCCCATATGACTGACACATGGAGAGACAGATGGCCGGCGGTTGGACGCGCGATGGCGCGGTTCAGAATGAGATCGACGATACGGTGGCGGACGCGGTACTTGCCGCCCGGGCGAGCATTCCGAACGGAGCAAGTGAACCGTTCTGCGCAATCTGCGGTGAGGACATTCCCGAAGGTCGTCGCCGCGCGATACTTGTCGTGCGCACCTGCGTTTCCTGCCAGAGCGGCCGGGACCGGCCACTTGCCGCAGCGTTCAATTGGCGAGGCAGCAAGGACGGTCAGCTGCGGTGATCCCCGTCGCCTCGACCCTGCCGCTCATCTCGCCAGACTTAGTTTCAGACGTCGAGGCATGCTTGAGAGGCAGCCGAAATCGCACAATGACTTACGACAACATGAAACGTCGACTTCGTAATCAACCTGTCGAGCCGATCGGGGTGCGATTTGAGCGGGCCGCGGGATTGCATGCAAGCGCCGGCCAAGCGACCGCTTACGTCGGTGGCTTTCATAGGCCATGGAGGGTCGTGCTTCCACCTTCAGCGTAGTAGGTCCGGGGTTAAGCACATTGCGGTGAAGGGCAGGATTGCGGTTGTCGTATTTGGAGCAATTTGACTGGGCGTCTACCCCACTCGGGCCCAAAGGGTCGTGGCCCCCTGCGCTCCGCACGACCTACGACATCTTGATGTCGAGCGGCTTCGGCATGTGCGCCGCCTGGGGGCCTGAGCGCACCTTTTTCTATAATGAAGCCTATATTCCGTTCCTGGCCGAACGTCATCCGCAGGCGCTGGGTCGGCCGATCGATCAGGTCTGGGTCGACGTCTGGAGTGACATCGAGCCGCTGGTCGATCGGGCGATGGCAGGCGAGACCGTGCATCTCGAGAACCTGCGCCTCGTCATGACCCGCAATGGCTGTGAGGAAGATACCTATTGGACCTTCTCGTATAGCCCGCTGCGTGATGGCGACCGGATCATCGGCTTTCTCGATGTCGCCGTCGAGACGACCGAGCTGGTCGCCGCGCAGGAGCGGGACCGGGTGAACGCCGAACGCGTTCAGCTCGCGCTAGGTGCCGGCGCGATCATCGGAACATGGTTTTGGGACCTTCCTCTGGACAGCTTCACTGTCGATGCAGCATTCGCCCACAGCTTCGGTCTGGATCCCGCGCTGGGGCAAACGGGCATTCCGCTCGAGCAGGTCATCGCGACGGTTCACCCAGACGATCGCGATGACCTGCTCGCGGCCATTGGCGACGTCATCGCCCGGAGTGGTGCCTACGCGCATCAATGTCGGGTTCGCAGGAATGACGGACGCTATTATTGGATCGAGGCCAATGGGCGTGTCCATCATGATCCCGACGGCACCCCCGCAGCTTTCCCGGCGTATTGATCGACGTCGAGGACAGACGCGCCGTCGCGGCGGAGCGTGATCGAGCCATCGAGACGCTCAGGCATCTGAACGAGGAGCTAGAGCACCGCGTCGAAGAACGCACGCAGGAGCTGCGCGACTCGATGGATTTCGCTCGGCTGGCCCTTTCCGCCGTGGGCGGCGTCGGTGTCTGGACGTTCGACGTTGCGACGGACTGCTTCACCTGCGACGCCAACGTCGCCGAGCTCTACGACATCGATCCGGTCCTAGCCGCCAAGGGCATCTCCCGAGCCGATTTCTTGGCCAACGTGCACGAGGACGACCGGGCGAAGCTGCGCGCCACGATGGCGGGCGGTCTGATCGATCCGGGCGACCTTGAACTGGAATATCGTATCGTTCACCGCGACGGGTCGACGCGTTGGGTGCTCTCGCGTGGTCACACCTATTTCGACGATGGGGGACGGCCCGCTCGCCGGACGGGAGTGGGTGTAGACATGACGTCGCAACGGCTGGTCGAGGATCAGCTTCGCCAGGCGCAAAAGATGGAGGCTGTTGGCCAGCTCACCGGCGGGATCGCGCACGACTTCAACAACCTACTCCAAGGTATCACCGGCAGTCTGGAGATTATTGGCCGCCGCATTGCCGAGGGCCGAACCAACGACGTTGGCCGTTTCATCACAGGCGCGACAACGGCTGCGAACCGGGCTGCCGCGCTGACGCACAGGCTTCTGGCCTTTTCCCGACGCCAGCCGCTCGATCCCAAGCCCGTCCGCGCCAACACGCTGCTCGCTTCTATGGAGGATCTCCTTCGCCGCACGATCGGCGAGACGATCGCGATGGAGTTGGCCCTGGCCGATGACTTGTGGATGACCCGCTGCGATCCGAACCAGCTTGAGAACGCCGTGCTCAACCTGGTCATCAACGCCCGCGACGCCATGCCGGATGGAGGATGGCTGGTAATACGGACGGCGAAAGCCCATCTCGAAATGCCCCTTGAGGCCAAACAGCGCGGTGTCATGCCCGGCCAGTATGTGTGCATCAGCGTGACCGACACCGGGATCGGCATGAGCGCCGACACGATGGCGAAAGCCTTTGAACCGTTCTTCACGACCAAGCCGATGGGACAGGGCGCCGGGCTCGGCCTTTCGATGATTTACGGTTTCGCGCATCAATCGGAGGGACACGCCAAGATCAGCAGCGAGATCGGCGAAGGCACAACCTTCACCCTGTATCTGCCGCGCTATGTCGGAGACGATCTGAATGACGAGGGTGCTGCGGCCGCCGAGCAGGCACGTTCCAGCGAGGCTGGCGGTGTTGTTCTCGTGGTGGAAGACGAACTCGTCGTGCGCGGATTGATTGTGGAGGAACTCGGCGAGTTGGGCTATGCAACGCTCGAAGCCGCCGATGGGCCTGAGGGGCTGTTAATCCTTCAGTCCCGCCGCAAGATCGACTTGCTTGTCACCGATATCGGCCTGCCGGGTCTGAACGGGCGGCAGCTGGCGGATGCCGCGAGAGCGCTTCGTCCTGGCCTGAAAATCATGTTCATGACCGGCTACGCGGAGAACGCGGCTCTGGCGTCGGGGTTTCTGGAACCCGGCATGGGAATGATAACCAAGCCATTCGCAATGAAAACGTTTGCCAGCCGCGTGACCGAGTTGATCGAGGGATGAGTGTGTCGCTTCACGTCGGGGACGCAGAGTAGAGATTCTAATCGTGTCCGTTAGTGCAGCTGTCGGTGGGTCGGGGATTGGTCGGATGATTGACCCACAACCAGTCATTCTGGACATAAACTCCGCTGCCTAACTTCGGACCTTCATTCATGTCACTTCACACCAAGCTTTGTATGGCATCGCTTTGCCACTGACGAAGCCAACGGACACCCCCGTTGCTTAGTGTTGAAGACTCGTGGTTCGTCCCAGCGGCCCTATGAGGTGGCGGTACTCCGTTTCCGGCACACCGTAGCTATCACCAGCGAGTTCCTCGAGCTTATCTCGATCCAGGACAATGACGCGCCCGCGCTTTGACTGGATCATGCCTGCTCCTTCGAGAATATGCAGGCTGACCGTGACGCCGCTACGCTCCGCGGCGATCATCATGCCGATAAAGTCGTGGGTGAGATGGATCTCGTCTCCTTCAACACGATCGTGGCACATCAACAGCCAGCGGGCGAGACGCGCTTCGATCCGATAATGCGCGTTGGTCGCGGTGCTCTGCGCACCTTGGACGAGCATGACTTGCACATAGCGCAGCAAGGTGGTCTGAAGTGTGGTGCTGGCCTTGACCGCTTCGAGGTATGGGCCGGTACCGATCCGAAGCGCTGTGCCATCGCCGACTTGGATAAAGGTCTCGTGCGGGCTGCGATCACTCCCGAGCAGGAGACTCGTTGCGGAGACGCCGTCGCGGCCGAAGATCCCGACCTCGGTCGTTCGCCCCGATGACGCCGCCGTGACAATCGAGGCGACCCCTGCCTCGAGGAAATACACATGGTCGATGGGTGCATTCGCGGTGACGAGCACGTCGTGACGAAAGATGTCGTGGCGCGTAAAGTGTGGCTTCAGCAGTTCGAGATCCCCCGCCGACAGTGCGCTCAGCAGGGTGTTGAGACTATAGGTTTGATCTGGCTGCGACATCGTCGCCCCCTGTAGCTGGGGCGAAAGTGCATGAGACTCTTCCAGCCGCCTGCGCCCGGAACGTGGCAAGCGATCTGCGGCGTATACGCTGGCGCGCCTATGCAAACCAGCGCCATCGCGTCTGTGCGATGGCGCACATTTCTCCGCAAAGCCCTCGCTTACCAACAAAGTTCACGTTCGTGAGGATTCAGGAATCGCGCTTTTCCGCGGGTTTGTCGTTGGTCAGCGTCGACCCCCGGCCCTGCTTCAGTGAATGGAGAAGCAGATCGGGACTGTGTTCCACCCCACAGAAGCCCGCGGGATACTTTTAACCGTGCAATATTCCGATATGCCCTGATCGAACGTCAGGGGGCGAACAATGGCAAGCAATATGATGACGGACCAATCGGGTGGTCGCCTTGCCGCCCGCCCAACCGAGCTCCTTCTTCAGAAGATAAATCATCGGGCGGGTAACGATCTGCAGATGATCGTCGGCCTGCTGGCGCTGCAGAGCCGTCGTGTTACCTCGGCAGAAGCCAAGCAGGCGCTGACCGATACGATGGAACGCGTCGCGATTCTGGCTGCGGCGCGGCGGGAACTGGGCACCAGCCGGCGACCATCCCTCGCCACCGCTCTACAGCACGTCTGCACCGCGCTACGCTCGCAGGCGGAGCCCAGGTCGATCTCGATCACCTTAAAGGTCGAAGACGACAGCGCTGAGTTGACGCCATCGCAGATCACGACGCTGGCCCTCGTCGTCAACGAACTTGCTACCAACGCGATCAAGCACGCTTATGAGGACGACAAGTCAGGCTACATCTCGATCACCCAATCTACGGACGGGACCGGCGGCGTGACCGTGCTCGTCGATGACGACGGCCTTCCCTTCCCTGACCCCAAAAACCCCAGCCGTGATGGTCTCGGCTTGGAAATTGCCAAGCGGTTGATGGCGGCGATCGGCGGGTTGTTTATACCACCAACCGCGGGATCCAAAATATTCGAACTGCGCTTGCCACCACCGACGATCTAGGAGTCAGCCTCTGGCCAGCTTGTCAATACGACCCATAAGGCGACATCCCCAACCGATTGACGCTTTCCCCAAAACGGCCAGTTGTTCATGCCGTTCCAGCTGTCGTCGAGCAGGTGTTGGGATTGATCCATGTTGCCAGAGGGTGGCTGCGACGTTGCGGCCAAGCGGTAGCTGCCCCACCTGTGATCGGTGAGCAGCCAGCCGATCCTCCTCAACGTCCGCGCGCTTGGTAAATCGGTGCCGGGACCACGACGATTGTTCCAGTCGCTCGACCTCCACGTCGGCGCGGGCGAACTGGTCGCGATCATCGGCGAGTCCGGGGTCGGCAAGTCGACCCTTCTCAACATCCTCGCCGGGCTGGACGAGGCCGACGAGGGCAGCGTCGCGATCGATGGTACGGTGCTGGGTGAGCTCGACGAGGCGGCGCGGACGCTGCTGCGGCGTGAGCGGATCGGCTTTGTATTTCAGGCCTTCCACATCCTCCCCTACCTCACCCTCCTTCAAAACGTCGCCTTGCCGCTCGCGCTGGTATCGCCGGACGCAGCGGCGGCGGCGGCGCGCGCCGGGGCGATGCTGGCGGCGGTGGGCCTGGGGGATCGCAGCGACGGCTATGCGCGCGACCTGTCGGGCGGCGAGCTCCAGCGCGTCGCGATCGCGCGCGCACTGGTCCATCGCCCCGCGCTGATCCTGGCGGACGAGCCGACCGGCAACCTCGATCCCGACACCGCCGCGCGCGTGCTGGCACTGTTCGCCGACGCGGTGCGCGATAATGGTGCGGCCGGGGTGATGGTGACGCATTCCAATGCGACCGCTGCGATCGCTGACCGGGTGCTGACGCTGGGCGCGGACGGGCTGACGGAACGGCGTGGCCGCTGAACCCGACCTGTTGTCGGCGCGGCTCGCGCTTGGCTGGCTGATCGGCGGCGAGTGGCGGTTCCACCCCGCCCGCTTTCTGATCACCGCGGTGGCAATCGCGGTCGGTGTAGCGCTTGGGTTCGCCGTCCACCTAGTCAACGGCTCGGCGCTCGCTTCGTTCGATGGCGCGGTGCGTGGCGTGAACGGGGCGGCCGAACTGTCGGTGCGCGCGACGAGCCCGCTCGGGATCGACGAACGGTTCTACCCCCGCGTCACCCGAGCCGCCGGCGTCACCGATGCCAGTCCGGTCGTCCGGCTGGACGCCAGGATCGGCAAGGCAGGGCTGACGCTGCTGGGGATCGACGTGATCCGTGCGGGTGCGGTGACGCCCTCATTGGTCGGGCTGCCGCCGCGTGGCCCCGATGCTGGCAGCGATGCCGTGTTCGACGAGGCATCGCTGTTCCTATCACGTGCTGCACTTGTCCATATGCGCATTGCGGTCGGCGCGCGGGTGGACGTCGCCGCCAATGGCCGCACGGTGTCGCTCCGCATTGCCGGTACGCTACCCGCCGCGGATGCGGACGCGGCTATCGGCGTGATGGACATCGCCGCCGCACAGTGGCGGTTCGGTCGGCTTGGCAGGATCGACCGGATCGACCTAGCGCTGGCGGATCGGCAGACGGCCGAGGCGTCGCTCGCCAAGCTGCTTCCCGCCGACGCCATCCTGTCGACAGCGGAGGCGCGGGGTGCACAGGGGTCGGCGCTGTCGCGGGCCTATCGCGTCAATCTGGATATGCTGGCGCTGGTCGCGCTGCTGACCGGCGGCTTCCTGGTCTATTCAGCGCAGTCGCTGTCGGTCGCGCGGCGGCAGCGCGCGTTCGCGTTGCTGCGCACGCTGGGGATGCCACGCGGCGGCGTCGTTGCGGCGGTGGTGGTCGAGGGGCTGGCGATCGGGATCGTCGGCGCGGTCGCTGGGCTTGGCATGGGCTATGGCCTCGCCTGGGCGGCGTTGCACTGGTTCGGCGGCGATCTGGGCGCAGGCTATTTCAACGGCGGCACCGCGCGTGTCGTGTTTCAGCCGGTGGCGGCAGTGAGGTTCTTCGGACTTGGTCTGCTCGCCGCCGTCCTCGGCAGCGCGATCCTGCGCGTGCCGCTGCGCGCGCCAAGCCCGCTGCGGCGCTGAAGAATGCAGGCGATGTCCTTGATCCGCGCCGCTCGGTTCCGTGGTGGCCCGCGGCGGCCTTGCTGGCGGCGGGCGGGGGTGCGGCGCTGCTGCCCGCGGTCGGCGGACTGCCGCTGTTCGGCTTTGCCGGCATGGCGCTGATGCTGGCAGGCGGCGTCGCCGGCGTGCCGTGGTTCGCCCGCACGCTGCTCGCCCCGCTCGCCCGGCGCACCCGCGGCAGCGTGCCTGTGCAGTTGGCTGTCCGTCATCTCCACGGCGCACCGGGGGAAGCGGCGACCGCGCTTTGCGGCATCGTCGCCTCCACCGCGCTGATGATCGCCATGGCGACGATGGTGACCAGTTTCCGCGGCGCGGTGGACACCTGGCTGGGGCAGGTTCTCGGTGCCGACCTCTACCTGCGCACCATCGCCGGGGCGAGCTTTGATCCCGCGACACGGACGCGTTTGAGCGCAGTACCCGGCGTCGAGCGGCTGGCGTTCAGCCGCCAGTTGCCGTTGACGATTGCCGCGGACCGCCCGCCGATCAGCCTGATCGCACGGCCCGAACTCGACGGGCGCGATCCGCTGTTCGTCCTGATCGATCGCGCGCCAAAGCTGCCGGCGGACGTGCTGCCTGTATGGGTGTCGGAGCCCGCACAGCGACTCTATGGCTGGGATCCGGGCGAGACGATTACACTGCCGATCGCCGGCCGCACGCGGTTCACAGTGGCAGGCGTCTGGCGCGACTATGGCCGACAGGCGGGCGCCGTTCTGATTGACGAGGCGGATTATGAGAGGCTGACCGGCGACACCGGCCGCGACGAGGCGTCGGCGATGCTCGCCCCCGGCAGTGACGCGGTCGCGGTTGGCGAGGCGATGACCGCACGCCTGCCTGATACCCTGCGCGGTCAGGTCGAGGTCACGCAGCCCGCGACGCTCCGGAGCCTCGCGCTGACGCTGTTTGATCGCAGCTTTGCCGTCACCTATCTGCTGGAGGCGGTGGCGATCCTGGTCGGGCTGGCCGGGGTCGCAGCGACGATGTCGGCACAGACTATTGCACGCGAGCGAGAATTTGGGATGCTTCGCCATCTCGGCCTGACCCGCCGGCAACTAAGTGCAATGTTGGCGACCGAGGGAGCGATGGTCGGGCTGACCGGCGCGCTCTCCGGGATCGGGCTGGGCCTGATCCTCGCGCAAGTACTGATCCACGTCATCAACCCGCAGTCGTTTAACTGGACGATGACAACGCAGGTGCCGTTCGAAACGCTGCTTGGCGTCGCGGCGGCGCTGACCGGGGCGGCGGCGGCAACAGCGGTGCTAGCGGGCCGTCGTGCGACCGCGCGGGACGCGGTGCAGTCGGTGCGGGAGGATTGGTGATCCGCGTGCTGCTCTACGCTTGGCTTGCCGCCGTTGTGGTCGCCGCCCCCGCTGCGGTCCCCTACCCCGTCGTCCGCCCGGGGATCGTGCTACGCTTTCCTGCCGACCACGGCGCCCATCCGGCATTCCGAACCGAATGGTGGTACGTCACTGGCTGGCTGCGTACCGATGCAGGGGAGGACCTGGGCTTCCAAGTCACTTTCTTCCGCACGCGCCCGCCTATAGGCGAGGCGAACCCCAGCCGGTTTGCCGCGCGGCAGGTACTGTTTGCGCACGCCGCCTTGTCCGATCCCGCCACGGGTCGCCTGGTCCATGGCGAGCGCGCCGCGCGCCAGGGTTTCGGTCTTGCATCAGCGCGCACTGGTGACGCCGATATCGCGATCCGCAACTGGCGGTTGCGTCGCGCTACCGATGGCCGCTGGTCGACACGGGTCAAGGCGAAGGACTTCGCGCTGGCCCTCGATTTCCGATCGACCCAACCGCCGCTGCCGCAGGGGCTGGGCGGCTACAGCCGCAAAGGGCCGCGCCCCGAGCAGGCGAGCTACTATTATTCGATCCCGCACTTGCGCGTTGCTGGTCGGGTGCGGCGCGGCAACCGCATCGTCGCGGTGACCGGCGAGGCATGGCTCGATCGCGAATGGTCGTCGGACTATCTCGCTCCCGAAGCGCAGGGCTGGGACTGGACGGGACTCAACTTCGACGATGGCTCGGCGCTGATGGCATTCCGCATCCGGCGCAAGGGCGGCGGCACGCTGTGGGCGGGCGGCGCCCTTCGTGGGCCGAACGGCACCACCACCGCGCTGGGGCCGCGGGACGTGGCGTTCCAGCCGCTCGCGACCTGGCGAAGCAGCGCCACCGGCGCGGTCTATCCGGTGTCGCAGGAAGTCAGTCTCCGCCTGAACGGCCGCATTGCCCGCTTTCGCCTGACCCCCATGTTCGCCGCACAGGAACTCGACGCACGCCGTGGTGGTCTGCCTGTTTATTGGGAGGGCGCGGTGCGGACGCGGGGTGGGCGCGGCTATCTCGAACTGACCGGCTATGACCGGGCGCTGAGGATGTGACATGACACAAGACCCCCTGCCCGAGTTGCCCGCTGGTGCTTTCGCGCGGCAGGACGAGGGCGACGATCTCGCTTTCTACGCCCCGCCGCGGCTCGTCACACATATCGACATGGCGGCAGTAGCCGCGTTATCCGCCCGCTACCGTGCCCTTCTGCCATCTGGCGGCCGCATCCTCGACCTCATGTCGAGTTGGGTCAGTCACCTGCCCGCCGATCGCAGCTATGCGGAGGTTGTCTGCCACGGCATGAACGCGCGCGAGCTAGCCGCCAATCCGCAGGCATCCCGTTGGTTCGTGCAGGATCTCAACCGTGATCCCGTGCTCCCGCTCGATGGCGCCGCCTTCGACGCGGCGCTGTGCTGCGTCGGCGTCCAGTATCTGCAGCGCCCCGTCCAGGTCTTCGCCGACGTCCACCGCGTGCTTCGGCCGGTCGCACCCTTCATCATCAGCTTCTCCAATCGCTGCTTCCCGACCAAGGCGGTGGCGATCTGGCGCGCACTTGATCCAGCGGGGCACGCCGCGCTCATCGAATTCTACCTGACACGTGCAGGGTTCAGGGTCAGCATGGTCGAAACACTCGCGGATGGACGACGCAGCGATCCGCTGACTATCGTTGTAGGCCACGCCTGACGTTACAAATTTGATCTTGCCGGCATACAGCTACGACCCAAAGCCGTACGTTCGCGCACCCTTCCGCGCTTCAAAACTTCGGCCATTCGTTAATGTCGATCTTACGGCTCTTCTGGCGAGCAGGTTAAGTCGAGTAGCCCCACTTTTCAGGCCAGCGGGCTTATCGCCCGCTGGCAGAGTTTCTCAAATTTGAGCCAGGCCTCCATCGGTGAACAGCTCACTACCCGTCATGAAGCTGCTGTCGGAGGATGCGAGGAACGCGGCAGCCGCCGCAACTTCGGATGGGTCGCCGACATGGCCGATCGGCGTGGTAGCTCCCATCTCGATCATCGCTTCGCGACCAACAACCTCGGCTGCCAATTCGGTCAGCGTCGGTCCAGGCGACAGGACGTTGACGCGGATACCCGTACCGCGTAAATCCTGCGCCCAGCTACGCGCGAGGTTGCGGACAGCAGCCTTTGAGGCGCTGTACATGCTGAATGCGGGCGTACCCATTACGCCGGTGGTCGACCCGGTGAGGATGATCGATCCGCCCTCACTCATCAGCTGTAGGCCCTTCTGCACCGTGAAGATCGTGCCCTTCACGTTGACGTCGAAGGTCTTGTCAATATGCTCAGCCGTGATCTCGGTGAGCGGCACCAGCGCGCCGGTTCCGGCATTGGCGAACAGGATATCGAGTGTGCCGCGCTCCTGCTTCACGGTGTCGAACAGTTGGTCGAGATCGCCGGCATCGGTCACTGATCCCGCCACTGCACGCGCATTCGCACCGAGCGTAGTCACCGCTGCGTCTAGCTTCGCCTGCCTCCGGCCGAAGATGTAGACGAACGCACCTTCCTCGATGAAGCGCTTTGCCGAGGCGAGGCCAATGCCAGTGCCGCCGCCGGTGATGATCGCAGTCTTGCCTTCAAGTCGGTTCATACGTGCCTCCAGTCCTTGGTTGCACGCAGCTGGCGCTGACCCTACCTAATGGCAAGTATGCACCTTTAGGTAAGTACCAGTATGTCCGAAGACGTCCAGACCACCGCCGTCGAGCCCACTTCGGTTGCTCCTCGCTTCACCTGCGGCCTCGACGCGACCCTGAAAATCATCTCAGGCAAGTGGAAGCCGCTCATTCTGTATTTCCTGTTGCGCGGACCAACGCGCTACGGCGAACTGAAGCGCGCCGTGCGCGATGTCAGCGACAAGGTGCTGATCCAGCAATTAAAGGAGCTGGAAGCGGACGGCGTATTGCGCAGGAACGACTACAAGGAGGTGCCGCCACGCGTTGACTACACGCTGACGCCGCTTGGCCAGAGCCTCGCTCAGGCGCTTGAACCCTTATGCACCTGGGGAACTGATAACATGGTTGAGATGCAGAAGATCTTCGCCGAGCGCGATAGCTGGCTTCGCAAGAAGCACGCCTAACTGCCGCCCGGCAGACGGACGCAAGCGACGGGGCTGGTGCGTTGCTGGCCAATCTGAACGCTTTTGATCGCGCGTTAGGCTGCCGTCAGTTTCGCCGAGGCGACCCAATGGCGGACACTCAGCGCTGTCTCGATCGCCCCATTGTCAGCCATTCGGTGTTGACGATCGCCGAACCAGTTTCCGCGGTTTGTTCATCAACCAGTATAACATCTCTTTCGGACGCGCCGGCTGGCGCCGTTTAGGTGGTTTCAAGGACTTGTCGCAAATCGAGCAATCGGTAGTTTGGATGAGTCTTTCGGGGGGGGGGGCGACAATGCGATACCGTCACGCTTACCGTTGGCTGCTAGCGCTGTTCCCCCTTATTGCTCTCGCTTTCTGGCCCGGTTACTGGGGCCAACTCGGAAGGGCCCCTTTGCTCTGCACGCGCATGGGCTTACGGCCACGGCCTGGCTGATGCTCCTCACGCTGCAAAGCTGGTCCATTCATCAACGTCGAACAGAATGGCATCGTACAGCCGGGCTCGCCACGTTCGTGGTGCTGCCGCTGTTCGCGGCCGCTGGGCCACTTGCGCTGCAGGGGATGGCGAGACTCTGGCGAACTAATGCCGACCCGTTCCACATGGCGTTCGGTTCGCAGCTGGTAGTCGCCGACATAATCGCTGGGCCCACCGTCGTCCTGCTGGTCGTCTACGCTTTTGCACATCGCCGCGAGATGGAGAGGCATGCGGCCGCCATGCTCGCAACAGCGTTGCTCGTTCTTCCGCCAATTATCGGCAGATTGTTTCCTGCCATTCCAGGCTTCCCCAAGGTGGCTGGGCTGGCTTCGGCGGGTTCCGTCTCTCGCTCCAGCTCGCTGAGGGAATTACCTTGGTAATCGCGCTCGGCCTCGCTGGCCGCTCGTCCGCTTCGCGGTTCGGCTTCGGCGTTGCGGGATCGGCCACAGCTGCGCAGATGGTTGGCTTTGAAACGATCGGCCGAACGTCAGCCTGGAACAGATGGGTCACAGTTTTGACCGACATCCCTTCCATGCCCATGGCCCTTGCAGCGGGGTTCGGTGCCACGTTCCTCCTTTGGTGGGCTTGGCGCCAAGGCTCGACTGCTCGACGACCCGCGCACGGGCAAACTGCCGACCGGTTGGTCTGACCCACAAACGGTCATTGAGCGGCCCCGAGCAGATGCCTAAGTTCGGACGTTCATTCATGTTGCAGCATAATGGCATAAGCGCGCGGGGGCAGCCGTTCAGCCGGGGGCGGCAAACAGCTGTCAAAAAGATCTAATTGCGACGGAAGACCTGAAAGCCCGCGAACGACTGAGTCACCGGCATCAATTCAAGTTGGTTGATGTTGAGGTGAGTTGGCAACGATGCGATCCACGAGATGGTTGCCGCAATGTCCGCGGCGGTCATCGGCTCGGTATCTCCGTATAGCGTGTCCGATGCATTCTGGTCGCCGCCGGTGCGCACCAGCGTGAACTCCGTCTCAACCATCCCTAGATCGATCGTGCTGACGCGGACGCCGGTGCCATGCAGGTCCGATCGCAGGTTCAGCGAGAACTGCTGAACGAACGCCTTTGTGCCGCCGTAGACGTTCCCTCCTAGATATGGATAGGTGCCGGCGACCGACGCAATGTTAACGATCGCGCCCTTGCGTGCGATCAGGCCGGGCAGCAGCCGGTGAGTGATCGCGACCAGCGCAGTCACGTTGGTGTCGATCATCGTGCGCCATTGCGAAAGGTCTGATTGCTGCGCGGGCGCGGTGCCGAGTGCGAGGCCAGCATTGTTGACGAGCAGGTCGATCTCGCGAAAGCGCTCCGGCAATCCGGCCAGCGCGGCATCGCGCGCCGCATCGTCCCGGACATCGAAGACTGCGGCGTGCACGCGGTCACCATGCTCATCGACAAGCGCGCTGAGCCGGTCGGCGCGGCGCCCTGTGCCGATCACCTGCCAGCCGGCATCGATCAGTGCCTTCGCGGTCGCGGCGCCGATCCCCGACGTTGCGCCAGTGACGAGGGCGGTCTTCATGGTCGATCTCCTTCCAACTTCTTCGATCCGACGCGTTCGACATTGCCGTCGTATGCGTACGGCGCCACGCTGACGAAGCCATCGCGATTGGGCATCCGGACACGCGGCAGACTCTTCCAATCCAATCGCGTGTCCGCCGCTACGATGCCGTTGCGCCACAGAAGATACGCGACGAGGCCATAGACTTCCGGATCGGCGAGCGACCGGGGCGCGTTCAGCGGCATGGCGCGCCGGATGTAATCGAACAGCGTAGTGGCGTAGGGCCAGTAGCTGCCCACCGTCTTCAGCGGCGTTGCCGACGCAAGCGAGCCGCGGCCGCCAACCAACGGTTCGGCGGCCCCGCCGGTGCCTTCCTCGCCGTGGCACGACGCGCACTTGTTCGCAAAGATCGCGCGCCCGGTCGCGACCGTGCCGCTGCCGGCCGGCAGCCCGCTCCCATCGCTCGCGACGGTGCGATCAAGGCGGCGGATCAGGTCGGCGGCCGCAGGACGTCCCAACGCAGCGCGCGGCACCTGCCCGCTCGCCCCGCTCGCTAAGACAAGTGCTACACCCGCGAGTAGCAGCGCCCCGCGCCTGCCCGGTCCGTCATACATAGACGTGCGCCACTCTTCCCGCCGCGTCGATGGCCCAGCTTTGTACCGCATTGCCGTGGTAGCCCTGCCCGGTCCCGTATTTTGCCAGCCAGAGCGCACGCATCGGCTGTACCGCCCCGGTGTCATCGGTCGCGCGACTCAGCAACACCGCAGGCCCTCCGTTCCACTGCCACGGCATTCGGAAGCGGGTCAGCGCCTTCGGAAGTGCCGTGCCGAGCGCCGCTTCCGCCCAGCTTGCACCACCGTCGGCGGACACTTCGACGGCGCGGACGCACCCTCTGCCCGACCAAGCCAGCCCGCTGATCTCGTGATAACCGCGCCTGGAAAGATCGAGGCCGAACGAGGGATTGAGGATAATCGACTTCACCCCCATGCGGAGCGAGAACATCTCGGCCTTCCCGTCGGGCCGGAGGTCCGTATATTTGGCGGTCTCATCGCGGAAGAACGCGGGCTCGGCGGACACCTTGAGCTGATGCAGCCACTTGATCGACGCATTGCCTTCGATCCCGGGCAGTAGAAGGCGCATGGGATAGCCTTGGGCGGGACGCAGCGGCTCGCCGTTCTGGAACAGCGCGATCATCGCATCGTCGCGACAGATCGACAGCGGTATGCTGCGCGCCATTGCCGCGGCATCAGCACCCTCCGCCTCCACCCACCGCGCGCCGGGCAGCACGCCCGCTTCGTCGAGCAGCGTCGACAGACGAATGCCAGTCCACTCCGCGCACGATAGCAAGCCGTTGAGTTCACCCGCGCTCGCCTGCACCGGTTGGGCGGCGCTCAAGGCGCGGCTGTTGCCCGAACATTCGATGAAGAGCAGGCGGCTCTCGCGCGGGTAACGCAACAGATCCTCGTAGCGGAAGACCAGCGGTCGTTGGACGAGGCCGTGCAGCAGCAATTCGTGCGTTCGCGCCTCGATCGCAGGAATGCCATTGTGATGGCGTTCGAAATGCACGTCATTGGGCGTGATCGTGCCTTCGAGAAGCTGGAGCGGCGTGCGCGACGAACCCGTGCCGGGGAAAGGAAGGTCGGGAACGATCCGCCGGATCCGCTCGGCCGCCGCGCCGCGCACGCCGAGCGGCGACAGCGGCGCACCAATCTCCAGCGTCGATGCCGGGGAAGCGAACTGCGCGCTCGCCTCTCCGGCCATCAATCCGGCCGCGCCTGTCGCGCTCCACCGCAGCAAGGCGCGCCGGTGCAACAGGCCACCGCCAGCAACCCGCTCCTCACCGATCTCCGCCACCATCGATCCCGTCAAGCCGCCGTCGCCGCTTCGTGCGTTACCGCGGCATGGGCCGGTCCGTCGCGGAGCAGCGGCAGCAACTGCTCGCCCTGACGACCGATCTCGGCGAGATAGGGTGTGTCGGAGAGCACGAACGTCGTGACACCCAGATCGCGATATTTGCGCAGCGCGCTCGCGACCTCTTCCGCCGAACCGACCAGCCAGGTCGTGCCCGCCCCACCTCCGCCATAGCGGCCCGGGGCCGTGTAGAGATTATCGTCGAGCACCTCGCCGCGGCGGTGCAGATCGAGAAGACGCTGCTGACCAACTGCCTTGGCACGCCGATGCTCGTCGATCTGGCCCTGCGCCGCAGCCATCTCATCGACTTTGGCCTCGGCATCGGCCCAAGCCCTTTCGCTCGTGTCGCGCACTAACGTGGTGATGCGCAGCCCGAACTCCAGCGGCGGCAGGTCGCGATCGAGATCGCGGCTCAGGCGCTTCAATCGCTCGATCCGCTCCGCCACGCCGTCCAGCGGCTCGCCCCAGAACAGCTGCACATCCGCCTCGGTCGCCGCCACACGCTCGGCCGCGGGTGACGCCCCGCCGAAATATAGGCGCGGGTGGCGCCGCAATCCCTGCGAAGTCTGGCGCGGCGTGATCCGCGGCGTCACTGTCGAACCGGCGACCTGGAAATGCTCGCCCTCGAAGGTTACGTCCTGCTCGGCCCACAGCCGGCGCACCAGGCGCATGAACTCCTTGGTCCGGCCATAGCGATGCGCCTGGTCTCCTTCGCTGTCACCATAGGCGGCAAGGTTGTCCTGCCCGGAGACGATGTTGATCCGCACGCGCCCGCCGCTCAATTGGTCGAGCGTCGCCGCCGCGGAGGCGAAGTTCGCCGGCCGCCAGTAACCCGGCCGGATCGCGATCAGCGGTTCGAAACGCGTCGTCCGCGCGGCGAGCGCGGTGGCAATGGTGAAGGTGTCGGGCCGCCCCCAACTGGTCCCGATCAATGCGCCGTCCCAGCCGTGCTCCTCAAGCGCCAGCGCATAGCGGGTCAGCGTGTCGAGGCTGGCGGGATCGCCGTCCACGATATCGCCGCGATGACCGCCCTCGGTTTGGTTGGGAATGTACCAGAGATATTCGGATAAGTTCGACATGGAAGGAACTCCGTGCTGGCAGGATCGGGAAAACTGGCTAATCGAGGTGGAAGCCGAGGCGTTCGAGCGCCGCACGCAGGAGGTCGCGGCCGGCCAGCGCGTCGGGACCGCGGACGCGCTGCGCGGCCTGTTCGCTCCAGTCGCGCTCGGGCATGTTCTGCTCGCGCTGGAAGGTGCGCAGTCGCAGGTCGTAGGCGGCGAGTGCCGGCGCGGCATCGTCGGCGCCGTAGCGTTCGCGGAACAGCACCGCATCCTGCGGCAGCCGCGGTTTGACGGCGGCCAGCGCACCCGGATCGGGAAATCCGACCGTCAGTCCGAACAATGCAAAGGTGCGCGGTGGCAGCCCGAGTTCGGCCGCGACCTCGACGGGCCGGTTGCGGATGCCGCCGATGTAGCAGCCGCCGAGCCCAAGTGATTCCAGCGCTACGACGGCATTCTGCGCGGCAAGCGCCGTATCAACCGCGCCGAGCAGGAAGCTCTCGAGAAAGTGCAGCCCGTCCGCGGGAACGCTTTGCCACGCGCCGTTCTGTGCCAGGCGATGATGGTCGACGATCCAGAGCAGGAACAGCGGTGCCTGAAGGATCTGCCGTTGATCGCCTGCCAGTGCCGCGAGCCGGGCCTTGCGGATCGGGTCCTCGACCGCGACGACGCTCCACGGCTGCAGGTTGGAGGAGGTCGGCGCGGATTGTGCCGCCGCGATGAGCAACCCGATCGTCCCGGCCGGGATCGCGTCGGGCAAATAGGCGCGGACCGAGCGGTGCGACAGCAGGGCGTCGATCACGTCGCTCCCCGCGCATGGCGGATCGATCGGCATGCGATAGCGGTCGTGGAGGAGAGAGGCGGCCGCCGGGGCGGCGGCGGATCGCAGCGCCTCAGCCATGGTAACCACCGATCGCGGCGATCGGATGGGCGTCGTCCAGCTCGACCGGCACGTCCTCGACGCCGAGCAGCTTGCGGAGCAACACCCGCAATTCGGCGATCCGGGCGTGTCGCGCCACGCCGCCGGCCGGCAGGCCCACGGCCAGGTCGGCGACCAGCAGCCCGTCACCGAGCAGGACGATGCGGTCGGCGAGCAAAATCGCCTCGTCGATGTCGTGCGTCACCAGCAACACGGCCGGATCGTGGCGCTCCGACAAGCGGCGCAGCAGCGCGTGCATCTGGATGCGGGTCAAGGCGTCTAGGGCACCAAACGGCTCGTCGGCGAGTAGCAGGTCGGGCTCGCGCACCAGCGCACGCGCCAGCGCCACCCGCTGCTGCTCGCCGCCCGACAGTTCGTGCGGCCACGCCTGCTCGCGCCCGGCCAGCCCGACCTCGCGCAGCGCCTCGCGTCCGCGATCGCGCCGCCCCGACACCCCCAGCAGCACGTTGTCGAGCACCCGCATCCAAGGCAGCAGCCGCGCATCCTGGAAGATGACCGACAACCGCTCGGGCAAGCTGATCTCCCCACTGCCCTCCGCCTCGTGGTCGATCCCGGCGAGCGCGCGCAACAGCGTACTCTTGCCCGATCCGCTACGCCCCAGCAGCGCGACGAACTCTCCCGGCGCGATGTCGAGATCGAGGCCGTTCAGTACGCCCTTGCGCGTGAAGGTGCGGACCAGCTCGCGGACCCGCACCGCGGGCGGCAGGACCGGCGCGCTCATCGGCCGAGCGTCCGGCGCCAGCGCAACGCGCGACGCTCGATCTGGCGCACCAGCGCGTCCGATCCGAAGCCGAGCAGCGCGTAGACGACCAGCCCGACCAGCATCACGTCGCTTTGCGCGTAATTGCGCGCCAGCGTGACCATGTAGCCGATCCCGCTGGTGGCGTTCAGCTGCTCGACCACCACCAGCGCCAGCCACGACGAGGTCACGCCAAACCGCAAGCCGGTTAGGAAACCGGGCAGCGACCCCGGCACAACGACGTGCCGCAGGAACTGCCAGCGGCTCAGCCGCACCGTCTCGGCCAGCTCGACATGCCGGATGTCGATCGCGCGCAACGCGTTATGCGTGTTGATGTAGACCGGGAAGAAGACGGCGGTGGCGATCAGCGTCACCTTCATCGTCTCGCCGATGCCCAGCCACAGGATCATGAACGGGATCAGCGCCAGCGTCGGGATGCCGCGCTTGATCTGCACCAATCCGTCGATCACGTAGCCGCCGAGCAGCGACAGCCCGGAAAGAATCGCCAGCGTCGCGCCGACCGCCACGCCGAGCGCCAGCCCCGCCATCGCGCGCCACGTGGAAACGGCAAGATGGTCCTGCAGACGCCCGTCGCGGATCAGCTCCGCCGCCGTCGTCACCGCGGCCCACGGCGCGGGCAACATGCGCGGATCGAGCCAGCCGGTCGCCGAGAGGACGGCCCAGTACAGCAGCAGCAGCAGCGGGCCGAGCACCGTGCCATAACGCAGCGGCGTGCCGGGCCCAAGCCGCGGTTGCGCAGCCGGCGTCGACGCCAACCGGGCACGCGGCCGGTTCGCCTCGTGCACTCGCAGGCGCAGGTCTTCCGAATAAGCGTTCATGAGCGCGTTCCTCCCCGCGCGGCTGCGTCACCCGCGATGGTCTCGAAGCGATGGTCGAACAGCGTCGCGGCATCGAGGCGCGGACGCTTCGTCTCCGGCGCAAGCGTGTCGATCGTCGCCTGTTCGTAGGCGGTCGCCCCCGACCAGTCGCGCGGCACCGCGACGTTGGTGAGGTAGCGGGCAGAGACGAGCGCATCTGCCGCTGGCAGGCCGCGCTTGCCGGTGAAATAGCCGCGCGCGAGTTCATCGGGATGCGCATTGGCCCACGCCTGCGCCAGCCCCCAGTAACGAACGAACACGCGCAATGCCGCCACCTTGCCGGGGTTGGCCAAGGTGGATTCGGGGACATAGACGTTGGTGCCGTCGTCGCGGAACGCGGGATGTGGGAGGACGCGCCCGCCGTCGCGGCCGTAATCGCGCAGATAGCGCTGCGCGACGAGGTCGTTGCGGATCGGTGCGACGTCGACAGCGCCGGACGCCAGCGCATTGGTATAGACGTCGCCGCCAGTGCTCGACGGCAATTCAACCAGCGTCACCTCGTCCCGGCGGATCCCGACCGCCTTCAGCGTCTCGATGACGATCTGACCCTGCACCTGGCTCGGGCTGTAGGCGATCCGCTTGCCGCGCAGGTTCGCCAGCGTACGGATCCCAGCCTTGGGTGCGATACCGAAGACCCAGGCCTGGCGGCGGTCGCGGTCAGCATATTCGCGGAAGGCAACGATGCGCGCCGGGATGCCCATCCACACCGCGTGGATCGGCGGGACGCTCGCGCCGAAGCCGACGTCGAGCACCCCGGCGTGAAATGCCTCGGTCACGTCGGGACCGCCGGTGATCTCCGCCCATTCGATACGAAACGGCAGGTTCTTCTCCCAACCGTTATGCTCGAAGATCCAGCGCGTGACCGGATCACCGACCCGCAGCACCACGCCGGGGGGACGCGCTCCGGAAGCGGGGCATCCAGCGCATGGCCCGCCGCCTTGCCGTCGGCCCGCCATGCCGGCGCAAAGGCCACCAGCAAAGCGATTGACCCGGCCACGACGCTCGCCAAGCCGGCCGAGCCTGCCGGCCACCGCGAGGCGGATCCCGGCATTACGCGAGTGCCGCCACGGGCGCAGGCGGCACTGCCTTCATCTGCTCCGCCGGATAGCGGTCGCCGAACGTGGTGCCGTGCGGGAAGGCCGCGTCCAGCTGGTCGATCGTCCCGGCGTCCAGCCGAAGATCGTTGGCTGCCCAATTCTCCTCGAGATGGCAGATGTGGCGCGTACCGGGTATCGGCACCACGCCTTTGGCGAGGACCCAGGCAAGACTGATCTGCGCGGGCGACGCGTGCAGCCGCTCGGCCACATCCTCGATCGTACGGCGTCGACGCGTGTTGGCGGCGACCGCTTCGGCCTCGAACCGTGGATGGATACGCCGCCGGTCATGGTCCTCGGTCGGCCCGGTGCCGGCCAAGAAACCGCGTCCCAGCGGGCTATAGCCGACGAAACCGATGCCCAGCGCGCGTGTCGTCGGCAGGATCTCGGCCTCGACCTCGCGCGTCCAGAGCGAATATTCGCTTTGCAGCGCCGTCAGCGGGGTGACGGCATGCGCCGCGCGAATCTGCGCCGCGCTCGCTTCCGACACGCCGACGCCGCCGATCTTGCCCTCGTCACGAAGCCGGCCAAGCTCGCCGACCGATTCCTCGATCGGCACCGCCGGATCAACGCGGTGCAAATAATAGAGGTCGATGTGGTCGGTGCCGAGCCGCCGCAGGCTGGCCTCGACCGCGTCGCGCGCCGCCACGCGGCGTCCTTCGCCCCCTGCCCGTGGGTGAACTTGCTGGCGATGACGAGCCCGTCACGGCGTCCGGCGATCGCGCGCCCAAGCAATTCCTCGTTATGCCCTTTGCCATAGGCGCTGGCGGTGTCGAAGAAGGTCACGCCGAGGTCGATCGCTCGGTGCAGCGTACGGATCGACTCTGCTTCATCCGCCTGCCCGTACACGGACGACAGCCCCATCGCGCCAAACCCCTGCGCGCTCGTTTGCAGTGTCCCGATGGTCGCCATGTTTGTCTCCCGACTGGATGGCGCGAGTGTCGGCGCACCTCGAAAAAGCCGCGACGCAGAAAAACTTCGCCATCCGCGTAGATTTCCTAGTTAATCGATAGGGATTCAACAAGGCAGAATTCCTACTGATTTGATAGGAATGTTGAAGCAGGGGGTTCTTGAATGATTGTATCGGCTGTGCCGGCCATGCTGCTGGCGTCCGCGGCGACGATCGCCTCGCCATCGGCCGCACCGGCGCCTGATATCCTACCCGATGAGGTCACCCGCGACGTCGTGCCCGACGATGCGGACGCCGGCACCGGCGAGGTCGTCGTCACCGCTCGTCGGCGCAGCGAAAACATCCGCGACGTGCCGATCTCGATCCAGGCCATCAGCGGGGAGACGCTGGAGCGCAAGGGAACCATCGACCTTCAGAACATCATCGAGCAGACCCCTGGGCTGAACGCTGCCGGCGCCAATCCGCGCAACTTCTCGATCACAATCCGCGGCATCGGCTACGCCCCGACCGCGGCGGACGGGCTGGACAATGCGATCGGGGTCTACTTCGACGGCGTCTATCAGGCGCGACCGGGGCAGGTGCTGCAGGATCTGGTCGACGTGCAGAGTTTCGAGGTGCTGCGCGGGCCGCAGGGTACGCTGTTCGGGCGCAACGCCGCGGCCGGTGCGCTCAACATCACCTTCAACAAGCCGAGCTTCACGTCCAGCCATTCGGTTGAGCTGTCCTACGGCCGCTACGATTTCGCGCAGGCCAAGGTCATCCTGACCGGCCCGATCTCCGATACCGTCGCATTCCGGACGGTCGCCTTCGGGACGCGCGCCGACGGCTGGATCGACACGCCGCTTCGTCCCGGCTTCCGCGCCGCCGCGCTGCGAAAGGGCATCTACGCTCCCACTGCCACCGACGAGACGACCACCGCCGGCATCGGGCGCTGGGGCGTGCGGCAACAGATCCTGATCGACGAAGGCGCGCTGAAGGTGAACATCGCCGGCGACCTCAATATCGAACGCGACAGTTCAGCCGGGTTCAGTTCGGGCGGCGGGATCGTCGAACTGTTCGGACCGGGCAACTGGGGGATCAACACCACCGCGGCGCAACGCACCCGCGTGACGAATGCACGCAATGCGCTGGCGCGGCTGGCCGACTTCGGCGGCGTGCAGAACTGGGTGCCCGCCGTCGATCCTCGCGCGAACATCACGAACAACTACAACCAGATGCGCACCACCAACGCGGGCATTTCGGTGACTAGCGATTATGATGCCGGGTGGGCGGGGCTGACCTCGATCATCGCATGGCGGCGGTGGTCGTTCGATCCGCCGCAGGACAGTGACAGCTCGCCAATCGACATCTACCAGAACATGGCGATCAGCCACAGCGACCAGTTTAGCCAAGAGCTTCGGCTGGCCTCATCAGGGCGAAAGACGATCGACTGGCAGGTCGGCGCCTTCTTCTATTATTCCCGGTTGGAGGATCATTACGTCATCCATCAGTTCGGCGCGGACGTGATCCCGTGGTACAATGCATACAACACCGTGGCGGGCACCCCCATCGCCCCAATCCCGCTGTCCTTCCGCGACCAACTGACCGGCACGCAGATCATCGAGGACACGACGGTCGAGAACTGGACCGCCGCCGCCTACGGGCAGGCGACCTGGCATGTCACCGATGCACTCGATCTGACCGGCGGGCTTCGCTATACCTACGACCGCAAGCGTGGCAGCAGCCCCGTCGACACCAGCCAGCTTCCCCGGACGCTGCCGACCGGCATTACCAACGCGCAACTGCTGGCCTTCTACAATGCGATCGACGCGGTGCAGCGCAACGCCGGGCGCGCCTACACCGTACCAGGTTACCCCACCGCGGTCGCGGCGACCGGCTACCCGCTCGACATCGGCACCTCGAACGATAATCTGTCGGGGACGGCGAGCGTCTCCTATAAGGTCAGTCCTGAGGTCACGACTTATCTGACCTACGCTACCGGGTTCCAGGCCGGCGGCTTGGATCTGAACAATCGCGCGCTCAACCCTCTCGCGCCCCCGGTGCAGCCGACCACGACGACGAATATCGAGGCGGGTATCAAGGCCGCCCTGCTCGGCGGACGGGTGACGCTGTCGCTTGCGGCCTATCGGGAGAAGCTGAAGGGATTTCAGACCTCGGTGTCGTTCATTCTACCCGACGGCACGCCGCAGCGCGGAGCGACCAATGTCGGTGACATTCGCGCGCGCGGCATCGAGTGGAGCGTGGACGCCAAGCTCGGCGCGGGCATTCGATTGACCTTAGACGGTAATTACAACGACGCGATTTACACGCGTGCGCCCTCGCTTCCCGCACCCGCCGAGCTCAGTTACAACGGAGTCGCCAACATCGACGCAGCGGGTCAACGCGCGCCCTATGCGCCGAAGTGGGCGTTGTCCGTCACGCCCTCTTGGGACCTGCGCGTCAGCGGCCGAACGACGTTCTACAGCGACGCGCAGTACAGCTTCGCGTCGTCTTACGGCACCGGCGTCACCCAGTCGATCTACACGCAGGTGCCAAGCCAGTCGAACCTGAACCTGCGGGCAGGTCTTCGGCTCGACGACGGCAAATATGACATCTCGCTTTTCGCCAACAACGCGACGAACGAACGGAACATCATCTCGCAGGCATTGCTGGCCGCGCCGTCCGGAGCGGGTGTGACCGCTTACCTGGGGCGCACGGTCAATTATAATCAGCCGGCGCGGTATGGTTTGACGTTCCGCGCGCGATATTGAAGAGCCATCAAGATCAAAGATCCAGCCGCGCATGGGCATTGATTGAAGTATTAGACATCATCTACTCGTACGAACGCGCAGCTTCGATTAGACAAAATAGCCAACTTGACCCAGGTTCGGTTGTCTAACGATTGCGAGGCGGGAACCGGAATCGGCCACTCTTTCAGGGATACCGCCGGTCAATTAGCCACATTGCTAAACCGCCGGTTTACCGTGCCTCCGTATGCTCGTTTAGCAGTCTGGTTCGGTGGAGATGATCAATGGGTCACTCGTCGATGGATCCCGCTTTCCGTGAACTTCGACCTTGGAACGAAGGCCGGCTAATTGGTGCGAAGCGCGCGCTGAAACAGCAACAGGTATGGGCCATTCGCTTCTGGCTCGACCAGCATAAACGACTGCGCGACCGAGCGCTGTTCGACTTTGCGATCGACAGCAAGCTGCGCGGTTGTGATGTGGTCAGGGTGCGGATCGGAGATGTAGTTTCTGGCGGGCGCGTCCGAGCCCGCGCTGTCGTGGTTCAGCAGAAGACCAAACGGCCGGTCCAGTTCGAACTGATGGACACTGCACGAAAGACGATGCGGGCATGGCTGGAGCGTCGCGGCGGAACCTTGAACGACTTCGTCTTTCCAAGCCGCAACGACTACATGGGCCATATGAGCACGCGGCAATATGCCCGCCTCGTGCACGAGTGGGTTATCGGCATCGGCCTTCCGGCTCAAGATTACGGGACCCACTCGCTTCGGCGCACGAAAGCGTCGATCATCTACAAGGCAACCGGCAATCTCCGCGCCGTTCAGATCCTCCTCGGCCATGCCAAGATCGACAGCACAGTGCGCTACTTGGGCGTCGACGTTGAGGACGCTTTGGAACTGGCTGAACGCACTGAGGTCTGAGCAGAAAGACCCACTTCCGGCCATTCATCAGCATTGTTATTCTAACCGAGAACTGACGCTCGTTCATCAGGGTTGGCGACGTCCGCCATGCTCTGCCTGGGCCGCCAACGACGCTTGATCGCCAACTCCAGGCCAGAGCAAAGCCGTAATGCACAATGAGGTATCCACGAGCAGTCGGTAAGAGCAGCGAGATGCTAGTGCCGACACTGGTCACGCAAAAAGACGAAGCCCAGCAGAAAGGGTTAAGCAAGGAGCACGTGAGGAGCTGCAAGTCCAAGCACCTGGAGCAGGTAATGCACTTCGCAATTGCAAGATGTGCGCTCGTTGTCGGCGACACATCCGACGACACCGTAACGACAGCCGGGTCTGGCATGGGCGCTGCAGGCGTTTGGCCAGCTAAGTTAAGCAACGACGTCTTCAACGATGCGGCTGCTGTGCCCTGTACGACGAAGTTACCGCCCGGGCGGCTGTTTCGAGAACTCGCCGCTAAACGGTTGAGGAAACGTGATGAACCGGCCCTTCTGTGTCGAATGACACGGCTTGGTTCCCAAAGGGGAGCGACCGTTCCGGCAATAGGATCGCAGCAGATGTGCCACAATCAGGGCCATCACACTGTTGACGATCAGCGGTAGCGCTGCCGCAGATTCGTCAAGGACAACAACCGCAACGAAGATGCCGGTACCTTCCTGCCGTATAAGGCACGCCTTCTCGATGGCGATGCGATCAATGGGGCGGCAAGCAGTAATCGACGTCACACTGTTCGCCAGCACCACCGCAATCAGATTAAGAAGGAGGGTCGCGCCTAGCAGGCCAACCGAGCAGCGCCACAACGCGTCGATGTTGGCCAGCAGGATGTAGGCCAGCACGCAGCCGAGCAGCGGCCGGATCAACGACGCGATGCCCCGCTCGGCCGAGCGGGCGCGGCGCGGCGCGACCAGTCGGATGATGGCGCCGACGACCAGCGGCAACACACAGATGCCCGAGACACTCGTCACGATATCGCGACCGGGTAGATCCACCATGCCGACCGGCACGTCGAACCAGATTGCCAGCGCCGGGATCATCCGCGGCGCCAACGCCAGATAGAGCAAGCTGGAGCACGATGTCAGCGCGACCGCCGTTCCTGCAGCGCCACCGGCTGCGCTCGCCATCGGCCCCGCCAGCAGCCCTACGGGTGAGACGGCGAGCAGCGCCAGCCCGAAGGCGATCGCCGGTGTTTCATGAAAGCAGGTCGCGATCGCGATCCCGGCAAGCGGCAACAGGACCGCGGTCGCGATCAGGCCAGCGATCATCGCGCGGCCGGCGATGTGCCCCTCGGAAGGCGGCGCAGGTCGATGCCCATACCGGCACCCAACATCGCCAGCGCCAGCACCCCCGGCAACATGACAGTCTCGACCATTCGTTCCCGCCCCTGGCTGGATCGAGGGCTCAACGCCGCGACCAACGCGCCATCGTCCGCGCTCCATGCAACAGCACGGTTGGCAGGTGGCGGGCAAGAGCGAAACCGCGCACCCGCCGCGGTTTCTCTAACGCGATCTGCGGGTTATAGCTTGTCGGGGCCAGCAGCATCCGCGCGACCTCGCGCCCTACGATGGCGTTGGTGGCGATACCCCGGCCATTGCACGCCTGCACCGCCAGCAGCCGCTCATCGAGCCTGACGACGCGCGGGAGCAGACTGCTGTTCATCCATGCCACGCCTTCCCACAAATGGGCGATCTCAAACGGTTCGTGGTAGCGCAGCATATCGTGCAGCCGCTTGTTCACCGCCGCCTCGATGCCCGCTGCACTGGTATGCGCGGCGACGGGATAATAGGTAAGCAGCCGATCACCGGCGATCCAACGTATCGAAAAGATGTCGTGTTCCAGGTCAGTGAGCGCCTGGCCATGCGGCAGCACCGCCGCGCGCATCGCCGCCGATAGCGGGTGCGTGACCAGCTCGTGGATGCGCATCGGCAAGACGGTTTCGCGCAGCAACGGATGAAGGCGGTGGTTGCCGCCGTTGGCGCACAGAACGACCCGCGCGGCACGCACCGACCCGTCCTTGGTCTTGAGACACCAGGCGTCCTGCTCCCGGGTCAATGCGGTTGCCGGACTGTGATGAAACAGCCGACCGCCGGCTGCCACCAACCGATCGGCCAGCCCGTGGGCGAGCCGCACCGGATCGATCCCGCCCCCGCTCGCATCGAGTATCCCGGCGGCGTACCCCTGCGTGCCCGTGAGATTCGCGACGTCAGCGGCGTCCAGTATCGTGAGATCCTCGCGAAAGGGCCGCCATTCGTCGACCACCGTCGTCAGGCGTCGTAGCGCATCCGCCCCGCGGGCAGGCGCGACGAAGCCATGCGGGCGAGCGTCGCATTCGATCCCGTGCTCGCGGATGAGGCCGAAGAGATGGCCGCCGCTCTCCCCGATCAGCCGGAGCCAACCGCCCCCGACGTCGCGCCCCAGGCGGGACAGCACCCGCCTGGGGGTGGTGCGCACCAGTTGCGGCGCGACGATCCCCGCCGAGGCGCCCAACGCGCCCGCGCCCGGCACGCTTTCCTCCACCACCACCACCTCGCGTCCCGCTTCGGCAAGCTGAAGCGCGAGCGAAAGGCCGGCGATGCCCGCACCCACGATCGCGAACTCGCTATTCTCGCTGCCACGAAGCGGCGGGTGCGACACCGCCTGCCCCGCGTGCGTCTGCCAGAACGATGCGGCGATCATACGCCCGTCCGAACCGGCACCCCGATGCGCCTGGCTCACCAACCCCGATCCTGTCGCATGATCATGCCGCGCCCCCGGTTCGCGTTCAAATGAACGTATCGGCCGCGAACATGCGCACTGTCAACTTTCCGGCGCCTTCCGCTCGCCCGAGCGGGACAGGTTGCTGCCGATGATCTGCAGCGTCGCGACGAACCGCTGCAATTCGTCGTGACTAAGCCCGGCGGTCGCCTCGACGAACAAGGGCGCGACCAGCGGCGTCAACGTGTCGAGCAAGGCGCGCCCCTCCGGCGACATCCGCACGTCGGTGGCGCGGCTGTCTTCCTCGCTTTGCGCGGCAAGGACGAGGCCAAGCTCGACCATCCGCTCGACGATGCGACTCACGGTCGGCCGCTTGATCAGCGCCATATCCGCCAGATCGGTCATGCGGCAGGGTTGGTGGTCGCGCAGCACGGTCATGATCCGGTACATCGCCTTGTTCGCACCATGCGCCGCGAGCACCGCATCCATGTTGCGGTGGTACATATAATCGGCGTGCGCGATCAGATAGAAAGGCGACGTGGCCAGGCGAAACGCCTCGCTCGTCGGATCGAACATTCGGTTGCCGGTCACTGCGCATCCTCTCTCCGCGACGCCGCCGGTCGCCTCATCCATCGATCCGCTCGGGCCGGCTGCCCCTTCCTGTCGTGCACCCGCCACCGCGGCAATTGCCCAATCTTATGGGCGACCGCAAATAAGGCGGCTTGACAGATGCATAAGGTTACGTTCATTTTCACGCAACAGATATAAGCGGGGGTCAGGTGATGGCGTGGGCCAAGGTTTTCGGCGTGGTGCGATATGCGGCAGCGTTGATGGGAGCGTCTGCGCTCGTCGCGGTAGCGGCTGCGCAAGGGCCTTCACGCGCGCAGATGGGCCAACGCATGGCACGGGAACCCGTTACGGCACCGATCCTGCCGATGAGCGAGACCGAGCAGCGCGCACCGTCGCTGCCCCCGGTCCTGTCGATCCGCGACCGCGCCAAGCTGCAGAACGCGATCCTTGCCGAGCGGCTCGACACTCTGGTGCCGAAGCTGATGCGCGCGCAGGGCGTCGACATGTGGGTGTTGATGGCCCGCGAATATTTCGAGGAGCCGGTGGTCGCCACCATGCTCAACTCCGAAAGCCTGCACGCGCGGCGACGCACGATCCTGATCTTCTTCGACCCCGGCGCGGGCAAGCCGATCGAGCGCCTGACGGTCAGCCGTTACGGATTGGGCGGCTTGTTCAACCCGGCCTGGGACCCGGACAAGCAGCCCGATCAATGGAAGGCGGTCGCCGATCTGATCGCAGCGCGCAATCCGCGGAAGATCGCGATCAACACCTCCGCCGTCTCGGCCTTCGCCGACGGGATGACGCTGAGCCAATATAATGAGATGACAGCCGCATTATCGCCCGACCTGCGCCGCCGGATCGTTCCGGGCGACCGGCTGGCGATCGGTTGGCTGGAAACCCGCATCCCAGCCGAGATGCGGATCTATCCCGGCATTCTCCGCCTGGCGCATGGCCTCATCGGCGAGGCGTTCTCCCGCAAGGTCATCACCCCCGGCCGCACCACCAGCGACGACGTGGTCTGGTGGTATCGCCAGCGCGTGTCAGACCTGGGGCTGTCGACATGGTTCCAGCCATCGGTCGGCATCATTCGCCGCGGCGCGTCGACCATGTTGGAGGGCGACACGGTGATCCAGCCGGGCGATCTGCTGTGGACTGATTTCGGCATCACCTATCTCCGGCTCAACACCGACACGCAGCATCTCGCTTATGTGCTCAAGCCGGGCGAGCGTGCGGTCCCGCCCGGGCTGGCGGCGGGCCTGAAAGCGGCAAACGGGGTGCAGGACGCGCTCCTTTCCTCGTTCGAGGTCGGCAAGAGCGGCAACGAGGTCTTGGCGGCGGCGCGCGCCAAGGCGATCGCGGCCGGGTTGAAGCCGACCATCTACACCCACCCGCTCGGCTACCATGGCCATGCAGCCGGCACCGCGATCGGCTTTTGGGACAAGCAGAGCGGCGACGAGCGCGGCGAGTATCCGATCCACGCCGACACCGCCTGGTCGATCGAGCTGGCCGCTTATGCACCGGTGCCGGAATGGGGCGGACAGGAGGTGCAGTTCCGCGCCGAGGAAAACGCCTTCTACGACGGGCAGCGGGTGCGCTTCCTCGACGGACGACAGACCGAGATCACCCCGATCCCGTCCAAGTAGGGGACGGACACGGGGCGCGTCGACAACAGGGGATGGGGCGATGATGAGACGGTGGGCGGCAGGGGTGACGGCGGCGCTGGTGGCAGCGACACCCGTCATGGCGGACGAGTTCCGGGTCACGTTGCCCGCAAGCGCGGCGGCGGATGGCGTCGACGGCCGGGTGCTGGTGATCCTGACCAAGGAGAAGGCGATCGAGCCGCGCTTTCAGGTGAGGCCCGATTATTTTGGCGCGCAAGTGTTCGGCGTCACCGTCGATGGGCTGCGCCGCGGACAATCCGCGACGGTTGGGGCGGACGTGCTCGGTTTTCCGGCGCTCAGCACGAAGCAGGTGCCCAAAGGGCGTTACTGGGCTCAGCCGGTGCTGCACCGGTACGACACCTACAAGCTGTCGAACGGCCGCACGGTGAAGCTGCCTGCCCCGCGCGGCGCGGGCCAGAACTGGCGGCTTGAGCCAGGCAATTTCTTCGGCACGCTTCGCCAAATCGACTTCGACCCTGCCGGCCGGACGTCGATCCCGCTCGAGCTGGATCAGATGAACCCGCCGATCGCCGAGCCCAAGGACACCGAGTTCGTTCGCCACTTCAAGGTACGCAACGAGCGACTGTCGAAATTCTGGGGTCGCGACATCTATATCCGCGGGCATGTGCTGGTGCCGCGCGACTTCGACAAGCATCCGGAGGCGCGCTATCCGCTGATGATCTTCCACGGACATTTTCCGGACGATTTCGGTGGCTTCCGCACCACGCCGCCCGATCCGAAGCTGACGTGCGAGCCTAGCGAACGATTTAACCTCCCCTGCTACAATCGCGACGAGCAACAAGAGGCTTACGACTTCTATCGCAAGTGGGTGTCCGACAAGTTCCCGCGCTATCTGGTCGTCGAGATCGACCATTCCAACCCGTATTACGATGACAGCTATGCGGTGAACTCGGCCAATCTCGGGCCTTATGGTGACGCCATCACCTACGATTTCATTCCGGAGCTGGAGCGGCGCTACCGCGGGCTCGGGGCGGGCTGGTCACGCTTTCTCTACGGCGGCTCGACCGGCGGCTGGGAGGCGCTGGGCGTCCAGATCAAATATCCCGACCAGTACAACGGCGCCTTCGCCGCCTGCCCCGACCCGATCGACTTCCGTCAGACGATGACGGTGAACATCTACAACGACGCCAACGCCTACCGCTACGATGGCCCGTTCGGCAGCGTCGAGCATCCGGGCAAACGCGACTGGCTGGATCACGTGCCCTATACGATCGAACAGGAAAACCGGCTCGAGCTGGTGCTCGGCGACAAGTCGCGGTCGGGCGGTCAGTGGGACATCTGGGAAGCCGTCTACTCACCGCAGGGTGACGACGGCTATCCGAAGCGGATCTGGGACAAGCGCACCGGTGTGATCGACAAGGATGTGGCCGCCCATTGGCGCGACAATTACGATCTCCGCAACATCCTGCAACGCGATTGGAAAACGCTGGCGCCCAAGCTTCAGGGCAAGATCCACATCTATGTCGGCGATATGGACAATTTTTATCTAAACAACGCCGTCTATCTCATGGAAGATTTCCTGAAAATGACCAAGCCGGCCTATGGCGGAGAAGTGGATTACGGCGACCGTCGCGAACATTGCTGGAACGGTGACCATTCCACGTCGAATGCGATCGGACGACTTCGCTACAACAGCTTCTACTTGCCGAAGATCATGAAGCGTATCGAGGCTAGCGCACCGAAGGGCGCCGACCTCACTAGCTGGCGATACTGAAGACCCACGAACGACGGCCGACAACGGCCGCGATCACCGGAGGAACAGGCGCCCGCCCGCGCGGGGCGGCGCGTCGCGGATAGACGCGCGCCCGCCGCCAGCGCGGCGGTGCCCGCCCAAAAGGGAGACAAGGGACGTGAACAACAGGCATCGCTCAACCCTACTGGCCAGCACGATCATGTGGGGCGTGATCGCGCTCCCCGCTGCGGCGCAGGAGACGTCTTCTGCACCCTCTGTCGAGGCACAGAGCGCCGATCTGGAGAATGAGGCGGCCACGATCGTCGTCACCGGCTCGCGCATCCGCTCCGCCAATGCCACCAGCATCAGCCCCGTAATCCAGGTGACGGGCGAGGAGTTCGTGACCCGCGGTGCGACCCGCAGCGAGGATCTGGTCAACCAGCTGCCGCAGGTGTTCGCGGCACAGGGCTCCGCCAATTCCAACGAGGCGACCGGCACCGCGCAGGTCGACCTGCGCGGGCTGACGCCGGTCCGTACGCTCGTGCTCGTCAATGGAAAGCGGCTGCCCTACGGCAGCCCCAAGGCGGTGCCGTCCGACCTCAACCAGGTGCCCGCCGCGCTGGTGCGCAACGTCGAAGTGCTTACCGGTGGCGCGTCTGCGGTCTATGGCTCGGATGCCATTGCCGGTGTCGTCAATTTCAATCTGATCGACAATTTCGAAGGCGTGAAGCTCAACGCCGGGCTCAGCATGTACCAGCACAGCAATGGCAATCGCCGTCTTCGCGACCTGCTGGACACGAACGACCGAGTGGTGCCCGGTGCCTATCCAAAGCCTGACAAGTCGGTGTGGAACGGCTTCACGCAGGATTATTCGGCCGTCATGGGCACCAACATGGCCGATGGGCGCGGGAACATCACCGCTTATGCCACCTATCGGAAGATCCGCCCGATCCTTCAGGCCGACTATGACTATAGCGCGTGCGCACTGGGGACCGCCGGCAATGGCGGGGACACCTACGCCTGCAGCGGCTCCGGCTTCAACGACCCCGCCAACATCGCCAACACCGGCGCGGTGGCGAACGTGCCGACACAGTTCCGCGTCGACAATGGTCAGTTCGTCGCCGGGCGTCGCACGTATAATTTTGCGCCTGCCAATTACTACCAGCGCCCCGATGAGCGCTATACGCTGGGCGCGATCGGCCACATCGAGCTGAGCGAGCGGGTGATCCCCTATTTCGAGCTGAGCTACATGAACGACCGCTCGACCGCGCAGATCGCACCGGGGACAGTGTCGGGTGGCGTGCTGGGCAGCGGGGGCGGCCTCAACTGCGACAATCCGTTACTCAGTGCGCAGCAGGTTCAGTTCGTTTGCGACGCGGCAGGCCTGTCGACCGCCAGCAACTACAACGCGGCCGGCGCCTATGTCGGGCCGGCGGCGATCGCCCCGGGCATCCTGATCAGCCGACGCAACGTGGAAGGCGGCGCACGCCAGGACGACATTCGCCACTCGACCTTCCGCATCGTCGGCGGCGTGCGCGGCCAGCTCGACCGTGCGTTCAGCTATGACGTTTACGCCAGCTACGCGCGGGTCGACTATCGCAGCCGATTCACCGGTGACGCGAACGTCCAGCGAGTCGCCAATGCGCTGAACGCCGTGGTCGACCGCCGCTCCGGTTCGGCGACCTTCGGTCAGGCGGTGTGCGCCATCAATGCCGACGCGGTCTCAGCCAACGACGATCCGAGCTGCGCGCCGCTGGATTATTTCAGCGGACGGCCGGCCAGCGCCGCTGCGGTTGGCTATATCGCCGAGGCCAAGAGCATCGTCGGCGACACCGGGCTGACCAATATCGTCGCCTCGCTGAACGGCGATCTGGGCAAATACGGCGCGATCCTGCCTTGGGCCGAGAGCGGCATCGGCATCGCGATCGGTGTGGAGTATCGCAAGAACACGCTCGAGCTGCTGCCCGACGAAGTATATCAGAATGCGGTTTCGCCCGAATTCCCGGTCAGCGGCTCGACCACCGCCAAGGAGGTGTTCGGCGAGCTGAACGTGCCGTTCGTCGAGTCACGGCCGTTCTTCCACCTGCTCTCGTTTGAAGGCGCCTATCGTTATTCGGACTATGACACGGGCTTCAAGACGCACACCTACAAGCTGGGGCTGAACTGGGCACCGGTGCGCTCGGCACGGTTCCGCGGCAGCTACCAGCGCGCGGTGCGTGCACCCAACGTGGTCGAGCTGTTCTCCTCCCAGTCGTTGTTCGAGGTGGAACTGACCGAGCTTGCCAATGGGCTCTACGATCCCTGCGCGGGAGAAACTCCCTTCGCTTCCGCCGAGCAATGCGCCCGCACGGGCGTGAGCGCTGCGCAATATGGGCGAATCATCGACAATCCGGCGGGCCAGTTCAACTCCCTGATCGGCGGCAACCGCGATCTCGATCCCGAAAAGGCCGATACTTGGTCGGCCGGCCTGGTGTTCGAGCCGACGTTCGTGCCGCGGCTCTCGCTGTCGGTCGACTATTTCGACATTCGCGTGAAGAACCTGGTGGGCAGCGTGAATCCCAATCTGGCGCTCACCAACTGCCTCGGTACGGGCGATCCGTTCTTCTGTGGCCTGATCAATCGCGGTGCGGGCGGGACGCTGTTCCTTAACGACACCGGCTATTTCCGGCGCTTCAACGTCAATACCGGTTCGCTGAGCACACGCGGGATCGACGTCGCGCTCGACTATCGCATCCCGAGCGGACGGTTCGGCAGCTTCGCGCTCAATCTGGCGGGCACCTATCTGGCGGAATACGAGACCGTGCCGCTGCCGGGCTCACCCGCCTCGGACGTGTACGACTGCAAGGGCCTGTACGGCGGCCTGTGCGGACGCCCGCGCCCCGAGTGGCGGCACCGGATGCTGGCCACCTGGAACACGCCAGGCGGCGTCGGCGTGAACCTGACATGGCGTTATATCTCCGCGGTCAAGATCGCGCAGACCAGCGACCAGCCGGCGCTTGCCGGCAGCTACGCCACGCTCAATAAGCAGCTCAACAGCCGCAGCTATTTCGATCTTGCCTTCACCTTCGATGCCAAGGAGAATATCCGCTTCACGCTCGGCATGAACAACCTGCTGGACAAACAGCCGCCGCTGACGACCACCTCCGCGATCGAGGATGGCGGCAACGGCAACACCTACCCGCAATTCTACGATGCCACCGGACGGTATCTGTTCACCAGCGCCTCGCTGCGCTTCTGATGTGGTTCGACCGGGCGAGGCGCGATCTGCCTCGCCCGTCGGCAAGAAGGACGAGACGTCGATGCTGCGAATAGCGCTTATTTTCTCCGTAGCCGCGGCATCGGTGCCCGCCGCAGCCGCCGGCGGCAAGGTCCCCGCGCCAACGGACGCGGACCGGGCCGAAGCGGTCACGCTACTGAAGCAGCTTGTCGCCATCCCCACCGCCAAGGGCCGCGGCCGCGTTCCCGAGCTGATCGATGTACTCGCGGCAAAACTGACCGAAGCCGGCTTTGCGCCCGATGACATCGTGCGACGGCCGGTCACGGTCGACGGCGAGCAGACGATGGGGTTGATCGTGCGCTACGCCGGGCGAAATCCGTCACTACCGCCGGTGGCACTGCTGGCGCACATGGATGTGGTCGACGCCGTCGCCGCCAATTGGGCGACCGAGCCGTACAAGCCCGTGGAGAAGGACGGCTACCTTTACGGACGCGGCACGCAGGACAACAAATTTGGCGTCGCGGTGCTGGTCGAAACCTTCGTGCGCCTTCGCCGCGCCGGCTGGCGGCCGAACCGGGATCTGCTGCTCGCCTTTTCGGGCGACGAAGAGACGGGAATGCGCTCCACCCGTGCGGTCATCGCACATCCTTGGGTGGCGCGGGCGACCTATGCGCTCAACTCCGACGCAGGGGGCGGGTCGGTGACGGCGGACGGACGCCCGATCGCGTTCGGGATGCAAGCCGCGGAGAAGACCAACGCCACTTTCGCCGTGACGGTCAAGAACCGCGGCGGCCACAGTTCGGTGCCGCGCAACGACAATGCGATCTACGAACTCGCGCGCGCCTTGACGCGGATCGAGGGAACGCGCTTTCCCGTGCAACTCAATAGCGTGACCCGGGCGATGGTCAAACGCGTTGCGGCAGAGCGCGGCGGCGTGTTGGGGGAAGCGTTGACCCGGCTGACCACGGCTCCGGGCGATGCTCAGGCCTTGGACGTCGTGCGCCGCTATCCCGAGGTTTCGAATATCTTATGGACCACCTGCGTCGCAACGATGTTTGAGGCCGGCAACGCACCCAACGCATTGCCGCAGAACGCGACGGCTACCGTCAACTGCCGTATCCTTCCGGGCGTCGCCGTCGAGGAAGTCCGGCAGGTGCTGGCACGCGCGGCGGGGCCGGAAACGGCCATCGCGTTGGTCGGCGAGGCCGTGGAAAGCCCCGTGTCCGAGCCGCGCGCGGAGGTGACCGCGTTGCTGCAGGTCGGCCTGTCGGCCACCTATCCCGGCGCGTCGCTTCATCCGACCATGTCGTCGGGTGGTACGGAGGGGCGCGAGTATCGCCGCGCGGGCATCCCCACCTGGGGTGCAGGCAGCCTTGGGCTGGTGCTGCCTGAAGATAGCCGCGCTCACGGTACCGATGAGCGGATACCGCTTCGTGCCTTCGGGCAGGAGCTCGATTATTGGCAAGAAGTTCTGACGAACATGCAATAGTACGGCTTCTTGATGACCTCACGGGGGCGATAAGACCCACAACTCGACATTCACGCTGCCGATGCCGCTTCCTGGAACTGGAAACTCGTTCAGGTTTCCATTCCAGCATTCTGGCCGTGTCTAGGCTGTCGGTTTCTCGGCGCTCGAACTCCGGCGCGCGAAGGTCGAGATCGGACAATCGTCATCTCCTGTCGCCAACTTTGCCACGGCGGGAGCGGCGCATTGCCACGGCGCCGCTGTTTTCCGCGTCTTCCCGGGCGAGCTTGCGCCATCGTTCGACGCGAGCGGGATCAAGATCGCCTTGCGTCATCGCGACGTGGATAGCGCATCCAGGCTCGTCCGTGTGGGTGCAGTTCGCGAACCGACACTCGAGCGTCACGGCCGTGACGTCGTCAAAAACCTCGGTCACGCCGGAGGCTACTTCGGACATCTGGAGTTCGCGCATGCCGGGCGTGTCCACTAGCCAGCCGCCACCATTTGCGGCAGGGCCGTCCGCGCCACCGGCGAGACGATGCATTTCGCGCACGGTCGTCGTGTGCCGGCCTTTGCCATCATCCTCTCGGACTGGCTGGGTCGCAATGCTCTTCGATCCCTTAAGCGTGTTGACGAGGGTCGATTTGCCGACACCGGACGATCCCACCAGCGCAACCGTCTCCCCGAAGCCGCAATAGCCGGCAAGGTGGCCGGCGCTGGTCGTATAGCGTCCATCGACCAGTTCCACCCGCAACCCCAACTGGAGTGTGCGCGCCTCCTCGACCAAGCGCTCAGGCGCAGGTGACAGGTCGGCCTTCGTGATCACCAGGACAGGACGGACGCCGACTTCGCGCGCGAGCACGAGATAGCGCTCGATGCGCGCAACGTTGAAGTCCTGATCACACGATGAGACGATGAACAGCGTGTCGATGTTCGCGGCGATGAGCTGGACGCGGCGATCGTCGCCCGGCGCAGGCCTCTTGAACAGGTTTGTGCGATCGAGGATACGCTCCAGGCTTCGGCTGCTCCGGTCGATCAGCAGCCAGTCGCCGACAGTGGGCCGGTCCACTGCTCCCTCTGCACGGCCAAGCTCGACGAGATCGAATCCTCGATCCCCTCTCCTAAGACGGTCACCCGTCCACGATGAACCGACATGACCCGCACAGGCTGACAGTTTTGGCTCTGCTCGGCGGAGACCTGCTCGGCGAAGAAGGATCTCCAGCCGAGATGCGCGAGAGTGAGATCGGACGACACAGTCATTGCCTCAGCGGGCTCACGATCCGCCTGATTGATTTGCATCCGGCGTGCCTTGCTCAGCTGCTCGCCTATCCGCCTTGGCTTGCGCCTTCTTCGCGGACTCGGCCGCCTTGGCCTTCTCGCGCTCGCGGCGCTCGAAGTCATAATTTGGTTTGCGTGGTATGTCGGTCGCTCCGGCGCTCGGGATTCCAGCTTGAGCGACGCGCTCAACATGAGAACCTTATTCCAGCTACACTGATCCGCGGTTCGCGACCAGACCCGCGGCAAGGGGCAACGAGGGTGCGTGCTCGAGCCTGACTTGTCCCTAGACCATAACAGGGATTGGATCTCGTCGTGTATGAGAAGACCCAGTTTCGGACATTTTACTCGGCGCGCTCGACGCCCAAGAACTGCCGCTCGTTCATCAGCGGATGCAAAGCCGCTGAATCTTTACAGCCGTTTCAAACCCTGCAGCGTCGCCCGCAGCGCCTCGACGAGCGGCGTTGCCGGCACATCACCGAGGAAGCGGCGCAGCTTGCCGTCGATCAGCCGGAGCGGCCGGCGCCAGAGATAGATCATCTCGCGCATCTCGCGCGCGGTCTCGTAGAACGGCGCCATCGCGTGCACTACCGGCCACGGGAACGGGTAGATCGGCGCGTTCGGCTTGCCCGCCGCCTGGCGGATCGAGTCGGCAAACGCTCGGTTGTCGTCCATCCAGGTGCCGCCAAACTGGAAGCTGTCGAACGCCGCTAGCGCGTCGCGCCGTTCCAGGAGGCGTACCATCGTCTCGGCAAGGTCGGGCAGATAGGCCCAAGCGTGACCAATACCCGCGCGGGCGGGATTGAACACGCGCTTCACTGGTCCGGGCGTTGGCACCATGCCCTGCGCAAACCAGCTATTGCCGCTGCGCGGACCGAAGAAGTCGCCCGCGCGGACAACCAGTGCCTTGGCGCCGTTCCGGCTCGCCTCGCGCAGGCGGCGCTCCATCTCGACGCGGATCGCGCCCTTTCGGGTCACCGGGTTTTCCGGGGTAGCCTCGTCGACAGCCTCGCCGGCGTCTGGCCCGTAATTGTAGACCGTGCCTGGCAGCAACACCCGCGCGCCGGTCGCGGCTGCCGCTGCGATCGTACTGTCGAGCATCGGCAGTACCAGCCCTGCCCAGTTGCGATAGCCCGGCGGGTTCGCGCCATGCACGATCACCGACATGCGGTCGGCAGCGGCGGTGACGGACGCCTTGTCCATGGCATCGCCCTGCACCCACTCCAGCGCCGGGTTGCTCTCCCGGGCCCGCGCCGGATCGCGATGGAGCGCGCGGACCGCCCAGCCGCGGGCGAGCAACGCCCGTGCCACCTCGCCGCCGATGCCGCCGGTCGCGCCGATCACCAGCGCTGTGTTTGTATCCTTGTTCATCGCCACCTCCTCGTTGCGGAGGCAGAGATGGACTCCATCCGGGTTAGCCGAAATTGCGACAATACGCAGAGCAGTTATACAGGATTGTATGGACAGTGGACCCGGATGGGAGTTGTGGCGCACCTTTGACGCCGTCATGCGGGCGGGCAGCCTGTCGGGTGCGGCGCGCGCGCTCGGTCTCACCCAACCGACCGCCGGGCGACATATCGTGGAACTGGAGGCGGCGCTCGGCGCAGGCGCGCTGTTCACGCGCTCGGCGCGCGGGCTGAAGCCGACCGAGACCGCGCTGGCGCTCGCGTCGGAAGCCGAGGCGATGGCTGCCGCCGCGGCAGCGCTGGTGCGAACCGCCTCCGCTCCCGGCGATGTGATCTCCGGCGTCGTCCGGATCAGTGTGAGTGAGGTGATCGGAGCGGAGGTACTGCCGCCGATCCTCGCCGCCCTGCGCGCGCAGCATCCCGGCCTGGTGATCGAGCTGCTGCTCACCAACGCCTCGTCCGACCTGCTGCGGCGTGACGCCGATCTCGCGATCCGGATGACCGAGCCGAGGCAACAGGCGCTGCTCGTCAAGTCAGTGGGCCGCATCCGCCTCGGCTTCTATGCGCACCGCGAGTATCTTGCGCGCGCCGTATCGATCGACAGCGCCGCTGACTTAGAGCGGCATGCGATCATCGGCTTCGACCGGGACGCGGCGTCGATCCGGTCGCTCGAGGCGGCGTGGCCCGACCTGCCCACCTTTGCGCTGCGCACCGACAACCAGTTGGCCCAGATCGCGCTGATCCGCGCCGGCTGCGGGATCGGTGTGATGCAGGGCCCAATAGCTCACCGTGATCCGGCGCTGATCCCGATCCTACCGGAAACCTTCCACGCCCATCTGCCCGTCTGGATCGCCATGCATGAGGACCTGCGCTCGACAAGGCGCATGCGGCTGGTCTTCGACGCACTGGTCGACGGCATGACAGCCTACATCAGAGCGGATTCGGAGCGTCAGCGATGACCCAAATCCGGACGTTCGCGGCCGCTTTCGACCTTCCGAACTTCGGATATTCATTCATGTCCGTTCAAAGTCCGGCGTACTTGAGTGTTCTGCAACTATCTAAGCAGACGAGCAGGAATTCCCGCCACGGCCGCACCAGCGCGAACGTCGCGCGTCACGACACTGCCTGCGCCGACGATCGCATCGTCGCCGACGATGATGCCGAGCAGGATCAGCGCACCACCGCCTATCCAGACATTGCGGCCGATGATGACCGGCCGACCGAACTCAAGCATCCGGCCACGCTGGACCGGATCGCGCGGATGATCGGCCGTTAGAATTTGCACGCCCGGACCGATTTGCGTGCCCGCACCGATCTGCACCGGGACTACGTCGAGCACCGTGCATCCGAAATTAAGAAACGCGCCCTCGCCCAGATGAATGTTATAGCCATAGTCGCATTGAAACGGCGGTCGGATCGTCGCACCGCGCCCCGCGTGACCAAGCCCTTCTACCAACAGCGCATGACGCTCCGCCACGGTAGCTGTCGATGCGCGGTTATAGCGTTCGAGCCACGCGGCAGCGCGCGCCGCGTCCGCGACGAGCTCCGGATCGTCGGCGACGTAGAGCTCGCCCGCCAGCATCCGCTCCTTCTGCGTCATCGCGATCAGCTCAGGTCGTGGAGGTCCTTGCCCAACGGGGCTGTGATGCTCAGGTCTGAGAAGTGCACGTCCAGCCCGGCACGTTCGGGCGTGCAGGCCATCGGTCCGACCTGATAGGCGGGGGCGATCGGAAAGGGCGCCAGTCTGACCAGAGGCCATGTCTTGACGTCCGCCGAGACCTGCAACCGCAGGACGCCCTTGGCGACCGTCGCGCGCATCCAGAAATCTTGTGCGTCGTGCTCGTAGGGGCCGGTTGCCCAGTCGGACTTTCCGTCGGTCAGCACACTGCTCAGCATAGCGCGCCCGTCGGACAACTCGATCCCTGCCTTTACCCAGCGTCGTTCGTCGACCCGCACCATGATGCCGGCCTGGTCGTAGAGTTTCTGATATTGGCCGCGAATGCGCAGTTGTGCGGTAAACGCGGCAGGTGCCGTAAAGCCGAGGAAATGACCGCTGTCACGGGTGAAGCCGTAATGCGTCTCGCGCCAGAAATCGCTGCCCTTGTCGGTGACGAGCGTCAGGTCCCCGCCGGGTGTGACTTTCCAGACCTGAGGCGCGTTCAGCCAGCGGCCGTCCCGGCGCCCAAGCGCCGATGTTGTCGAGCTCTGCGCAGTTGCGACCCCAGCACTGCCCGCGATCGTTAGCGCCGCAGCACCGCCGATCACCGCCCGCCTGCTCACTCGATCCTCCGTCATAGCCGCTGCCTTCCAATCACCTGCAATGTAATGTACATATGTACGCATGCGGAGATCGAGGTAAAGAGGCGATGACCCAACAGTCCCGGCGCAACGATCCGGCACGGCGGCAACGCATCATCGACGCGACCCTGACGGTCATCGCTGATCACGGAACCGCGGCAACCACCCATCGCCGTATCGCGGAGGCGGCGCAGGTGCCGCTCGGCTCGGTCACATATTACTTTGCGACGCTGGAGGACCTGCTCACGGCGGCCTTCCTGCAATTGGCCGCGGACTCCTCGATTGCCTTCCGCACGCGCCTGGACACCGCGACGGACCGCGCAGAGGCGTGTGCGGCAGTCGTCGACATCATCGCGAACCAGATTTGGGCGGAACCGCGCACGTTGTTGCTGAGCTACGAACTCTACGCTTTCGCGGCCCGGCACCCACCGGTCAGCGCGGTCATGCAAGATTGGATGGACAGCAGCCGAGGCGCCCTCGGTCGCTTCTTCGACCCGCTAACGGCACGCGCGCTCGACGCGCTGATCGAGGGTATCGGCATGCACAATTCGATCGATCACGCGCCCCTAGAGCGCGATGCGATCCAGACCATCGTCGAGCGGATTGCCCAGTGTTAGCCGGTCCGATCCGTGAGGGTACCCAGCGCAAATGGCGCGGCGGTCAGGGCCAAGCCGACGCATGCAGTATCACTGCCGCATGACCGCAATCGATGCCCCTTTCATGCGCGCGCCGCTGCAGGCGAATCTCCGGTGCGTAGAAGATTATTCATAAACTAGCGGCGATCGCCCTTCTCTACCAAGCGCTCACACCACCATTGACCGACCGACTGCGAAAGGACGAAAGCCGGGCAGATCTGGCGATCGGGCCGATCGTATGCTCCTCGATCAGCGCGGCGATGACCGCCCGTTGCGGCACCGTTCCGCTCCAGATCTGACCAGCGCTGCTGGCGGACAGCGGCGAGCCGGGCACCGGCTGACGCGACAGGTCGACCGCTAACGTCGCAACCGCAGGTGGTGCCCGACGTTCATCGGACAACGGAGATCACCGATGCTCGTCCTCGTATTTGCCCTTGTCGCCTCCAGCCCGCTCGATCGCTGCCTAAACGCAGGCGAGGCGGCACAGGGCGTGACATCAGCGATGTCGGCCTGTTTCGTCGCAGACTACAAACGGGCAGATGCCCAACTGAATGCGACGTATACCAGGACGATGAGGCGCCTACCTGCTGCCCGGCGGGTCGCCCTCCGGACGTCGCAGCGAGCGTGGATCCGGGAGCGTGACGCGGCCTGTCCGCTTGACGATCGCGACGGTGCCGGCACGATCGAGACGTTGAACCATCCTGCCTGTTTGACGAAACAGACCAACCGCCGGATCGGCTGGCTAACGCGGTATCGCTGACACCGTCGACGCTTCCCCGATGAACAGCTCCAACGACCCAGTTGCGGTCACTCAGTGGCCCTCGACCGGCCACCAGAACCGGACGTCCCTTCACGTCTCCGCATGGCCGATTTCGGGTGAGGTTCTGCGTATACTGCGCGCCTTACCAATGTGGTAGAAAGCGGGCGCGCACCGCTGTTCCCGTGCTATGCTCGCGCACCATTGTGGGAGCAGATGGATGCACAAACGTCTTTGCGAGCTCACGGCAGTTGCAGTCGCGACCAGCACCGTTTGTCCGCAGGTGGGGTCAGCACAGGAGATTGGATCGCTCATCTCGGCGATCCCAGTTGTGGCTGCGCCGGCTGGGATGCGAGCATGGCGTGTGCGGTACTGGACCTCGGACCAGGGCCGACCGATTCAGGTTACCGGGATGGTTGTGGCACCAGTCTCACGATCACCCGGCAAGCCACGATCAGTGATAGCTTGGACGCATGGCCTTATCGGCATCGCACAGCGATGCGCGCCTTCCCAAGGCGCAGCCAACTTTACGGCCATACCTGCTCTTAGGGAAGCAATCCGCCGAGGTTATACGATAGTCGCGCCCGATTATCCGGGGCTTGGCTCCAATATGGTTCATCCCGTATTGGTCGGGCGCAGCGAAGCCATATCGGTCCTTGATGCCGTACGTTCGGCTCGCAAGATACCTGAGGCTGACGCGGGATCGCGCTTTGCCCTATGGGGAGAGTCCCAAGGCGGTCACGCTGCACTATGGGCTGGGCAGTTGGCGACAAGCTATTCACCCGACCTGCAGCTGGTTGGTACTGCGGCTATCGTACCGCCGACGGACCTCGCCCGTAATTTCAGTGAGGGGAAGGACGCTCGCGTTCGCGCCTTGCTGACGTCCTATACTGCGGCAAGCTGGTCACGATACTACAGCGCTCCGATGTCGACGTTCGGATCGCGCCAGGTCCAAAATGTCATGCTGCGCTTGGCAGACAACAACTGTGTCACGCCTGGGAAATCACCGCGGCTAGGCACGATCATTGGCGTGGCGATCGCGCAGAATTCGGTTCGAAAGGTCGACCTTGGACGGACGCAGCCATGGGCACGACTGATGAGCGAGAACAATCCATCGCCGAGCGCCATCCGCGTTCCCACGCTGATCTACACGGGCACGGACGATACGATCGTTGCGCCAGGCGTCGTGCGCGACTTCGCACGCCGCGCGTGCAAGCTAGGCAAGACGATTACGTACAAGATGGTGCCTGGGGGAGAGCACGCGACCGTGGCCCGCATTGAGGCGACTTCGACGTTGAACTGGATCGACGCCCGCTTCGCCGGCAGACGTGCGATCGCTGACTGCCACTCTGCCTGACGCTTGGTTCAACCCAAGTAATTCACGGGCACGTCGGGTTGACCCATATGCGGTCATTCAACGGATCGGCGACTGAACCGATATCAGTCGCTTGTTCATCTCGGCGGCTACGAGCTTCGTGCAGGTGCTCGGCCTTGCACTAGCTAGCCGATCTTCCCGAAGCAGACGATCTGACACCGGCATCCAGCACCGTAGTCTGGCGGCAACGGCAATGACGCGTGACATCACGATGGGACGGTCGTGACACCTGATAAAGCTAAGGCGGAATGTCCAAGTGACATAGCCTGCTGGCGACGGTAGGTCGCCTTCCGTGCACGCCTTCCGGCATCTCATGGCGCAACGCCATCTCGCCGTGCTGATCTGGGCGGCGACGCTGCTGCTGAAGCTGCTGGTTCCCGCCGGCTACATGATCGACAGCGATCATGGCCACATCACTATCACCATCTGTTCGGGCACCGCGGCGCGCACGATGACGATGGAAATGCCGGGCATGCACGGAGACATGCCTGACCACGGCAAATCGAAGGATCACGGCAAGGCGGAGATGCCTTGCGCCTTCGCTGGTCTGTCGGCCGCGATGCTTAGGTCGATCGATCCCGTCCAGCTCGCAGCTCTGATCGCCTTCATCCTGGCCCTCGGCCTGATCGCCACCATCCCGCCGACCCCCTTAGGTCCGGCTTATCTACGGCCCCCCTGCGGGGACCACCAGCCTACCTCTGACCCGTCATTCCACGCCGCTTCATCCGGCGCGATCATGAACCGCGGCCCGCGCCTCAGCGTCGAGCCGGTCAAAGGTATTCCCATGCTTCGAACACATTTTCTGGTGGGCGCGGCTGCCCCATGCCTGCTGCTAGCTGTCCCGGCTGTGGCGCAAACCCACGACACCCCTGACAGCCGCACCGATGCGGCAATCGTCGTCACTGGCCAGCGCGACCAGCTGAAGCTGGACAATCAGGCGCAGGCGAGCAGCCGGCTCGGGCTGTCGATCCGCGAGACGCCGGCGAGCGTCGAGGTGCTGACGCAGGACGATCTCCAGGTCCGCGGCCTGCGCACCGCGCGCGAGACGTTCAATGACGTGGTGGGGGCGATCGCCGGCAACGTGCCGGGCAACCCGGCCGTCGTCTCCTTGCGCGGCTTCGCCGGCAACACCGTCTCGATCCTGCAGGACGGGGTGCGCATATCCACCTCGACGGTCGTCCAGCGCGACAGCAACAACTGGCACTATGATCGGGTCGAGGTGCTGAAGGGATCGGCCTCGGTTCTCTACGGCGAGGGCGCACTGGCCGGCGTCATCAACAAGGTGACGCGCAAGCCGGTGCTGGGCGAACGCCACCTCGACACACTGCTGTCGGTCGGGAGCTTCGACACGGTGTTCGCGGCGGGTGGGGTCAACCTGCCGGTATCGTCCACGATCGCGGTGCGGGCGGATGCCAGCTACCAGCGATCGGACAGCCTCTACGACGTCGATAACAACGACACCTTCTCGGCCGGGCTGACCGCCAGCGCGCTATGGAAGCCGATCGATCGGCTCTCGCTGCTCGTCGCGGTCGATCACTTTGAGGATCGCTACGACGCCACCTATCAGGGTCTACCCCTGATCCCGGGGCAATATGCGCTGCGCCCTACCGATGCCGTGACGAGCGCGAACGGCCTTGTCGCCGATCGCGCGCTGCGTCGCCGCAACTACAATCCCCAAGGAGCCTATTCCAGTGCCGACGAGACGACGGTGCGCTCGCGGCTCGACTGGTCGATCGGCAGCGGGTGGAGCTTCGCGCTCGACCTGACCGGTTACACCGCGAAGCGCGCGTTTCTGCTCGCCGACAGCCAGACCTTCGTCGCGCCCACCGCAGCGTTCCCGAACGGCAGCTTCCGGCAGACCTATCAGGATTTCCGGCACGATCATCAGTTCTGGAATGCGCGCGGGGTGATCGGCAACGATCAATCGATCGCGGGCCTGCGCAACCGCTTCAGCCTTGGCGTCGAACACAACGATACCGATTTCGTCAGCCTGCGCCAAACGGCCCCCACCTCGGCCCTCCCGGCGGTAGACGTGCGCAGCCCGGCCGTCGTGCCGGTGCCTACTGGCACGGCGATCTTCACCGCCGGCAACGTCACGTTCGATTCCAAACTGAAGCAAACCTCCGTGTTCGCGGAGGATGCGCTGAACCTGACGCCCAAATGGCTGCTGGTCGGCGGAGTGCGCTGGGACCACATGGATCTGGACCGCGCGACGATCCAGAACGTGGGCGGCGCGGTCGATCGCAACAGCCCGACCTTCGATCCTGTGTCGTGGCGGGCGGGGACGACATGGGACGTGACGCCGGGCCTGACGCTCTACGCGCAATATACAACCGCGGTATCGCCTGTGTCCTCGATCCTGCTGGCCTCAATCGCCAACAGCCGGTTCCGGCTGACCAAAGGCCGCGCGTACGAAGCCGGGTTCAAGGCGAGTGCATGGGGCGGCCGGGCGAGCGTCACCGGTGCGGCTTACCGGATCGAACAGAAGGACATCCTGACGCGCGATCCGGCCAATCCCGCACTGGCCGTCCAGGGCGGGCGGCAATCCTCGCAAGGCGTCGAACTGTCCGCGGTCGTCTCTCCGGTGAAGGCGCTGCGCCTGTCGGGCGGCGTATCCTATACCGACGCGCAATATGACGAGCTGTCGGAGCTGGTTGGAGGCGTGCGGATCGATCGGAGCGGCAACCGCCCGATCAACGTCCCCTCAACCACGGTCAACGCCTCAGCGCTTTACACCATCGCCGACAAGGTGACGGCGGGCGGCTTCCTGCGGCACGCCAGTGCCTTCTACACCGAGACCGCCAACACCATCCGGGTCGCAGGACATACCGTGCTGGATGCCAGCCTGTCGGTGCCCGTCAGCCGCCAGGCGACCCTGACGCTGCGCGGCCGGAATTTGACCGACGCCTTCTACGGCGAATACTCCGGCTACCCGACCACCAACGTCTATATCGGCGCGCCGCGATCGTTCGAGGTCGCACTGGCGACGCGGTTCTGATGACCGCGCACCGCCGATCGGCAGCATCGCGCGCGCGCATCCTCGTGCGCCGCGTCCATCTCTGGCTGGGGTTGAGCCTGGGGCTGCTGTTCGCAGTGCTGGGCCTCACCGGGTCGGCGCTGGTGTTCTACACCGGCATCGACGCCGCCCTTCATCCCTTGGTCGAGGCCGGGCGGAATGATCACGCGCCCGGCCTTGCGTCGCCCGTCTGGGATCGCGCGCTGGCGACCGGACGCGCCCGCTGGCAGGATCCCGCCGGCAAATGGACCATCGAGGTGACGGACGAGGGCGGCGCTATCCCGGCGCGCTTCTACCCGTCGTCCGGGCACGGCCATCACGCCGATCGGATGATGGTCTGGTTCTCGCCGGACGGTACCCGGATTGTCCGCGCCGAGCCTTGGGGCGGCTATCTGATGAGCTGGCTCTACCAGCTGCACATGGCGCTGCTCGCCGGCGACCTCGGCGGTCAGGTGGTGGGCTGGTCAGGCGTGGCGATGCTGCTGATATTGCTCAGCGGCATCGTGGCGTGGTGGCCGCGTGGAAGCTGGCGCAAGGCCGTCGCCTTCAAGCGCAACACGGTGCCGATCCGCAGGCTGCGCGACCTGCACAAGCTGTCCGGCCTGTGGAGCATGGCGCTCCTCTTCGTGCTGGTCGCGACCGGCGTGCTGCTGGCGCTGCCTGCCGTCACGCAGGCCCTTTGCAGCCAACGGCTGTACCAGCCCCAATGTCCTCCGACGACAGGGGCGGTCAGGTCAGCATCGTTCAGGCGTTCGCGGCAGCGCGCCGGATTCTGCCTGAGGGTCGGATCGTCTTCGTTGATATGCCAAGCGCACAGGATGCGCCGATCCGGGTCCGGCTACAGGTGCCCGGTGATCCGCATCAGCGCTTCCCGGGGAGCTACGTCTTCATTGATCGGTTCTCGGAACAGGTGCTGGCGGTGCATGATGTCCGCCACGCCAGCACCGGAACGACCGTGGTGAGCTGGGTTCGCACGCTGCATGACGGGACAGTCGGAGGCTTGGCGACGCGCATTCTGGCGCTGTTGCTGGGCCTCGTTCCCGCGCTGCTTTTCGCAACCGGCATCCTTCATTGGCTACGCCGTATGAAGGCCTCTCGCTCTGCCGGACCGCCGTCGGCATAGATGTCACAACCGAGCGAGGTTGTTGAAAAACGGCTGCTTGCGACGGTGACGAGGGCGTGATTCACTCCTGCAAGGTAGGGGGATCACGGACATGATGGGTCGGCAGGTGGCGCAGGGTGCGCTGTTCTATGGTTTCCGGCTCGATGAGCATGTGCCGGTCGACCACCTGCTCCGACGCATCGACGGCGTGTTGGACTTCGGCTTCGTGCGCGAGGCGCTGGCATCGAGCTACAGCGCGAGTGGGCGCCCCTCGATCGACCCGGAGCTGATGCTCAGGATGCTGCTGGTTGGCTATCTGTTCGGCATCCGCTCGGAACGCCGCCTGTGCGAGGAGGTGCACCTCAACCTCGCCTATCGTTGGTTCTGCCGGCTCGATCTGGGCGACCGAGTGCCCGACCATTCCACCTTCTCCAAGAACCGGCACGGCCGCTTCCGCGCCTGCGACCTACATCGTCTGCTATTCGAGCAGGTAGTCGCGCGGTGCGCCGCGGCCGGGCTGGTAACGGGGCGCGACCTGGCGGTGGACGGCAGCACGATCATGGCCGACGCCAGCCGCGAGAAGAAGCTGAAGGGGGCCGACGCGGCAGACGAGCTTCGTGCCGGAGAAAGCATATCGCGACTCGTCGCCGAATATCTGGCGGCGCTCGATGCCGCGTTGCCGCCGGACCCCGACGAACCAGCGCCGGTCGATCCGACCAGCATCTCGCCGACCGACCCGCAGGCGGCGCTCACCTGCAAGCACGGACCAGCGCGCTACGCATACGCCATTAACCCCCTACTCGACCTCGACACCGACTGCATCCTCGACGTGGAGGCAACGCCCGCCCGCTTCGCAGCCGAGGTGGCGGCGACCCGGACGCTGGTGTCACGCGCTGGCACCAGGCTGGGCATCGAACCCGCCAGTCTCTCAGCCGATAAGGCGTATGGTAGCGGTCGGCTGCTCGGCTGGCTGATCGACCGGAACATTACGCCATACATCCCGGTCATCGATCGTAGCCGCCAGCGCGGCGCCTTCTTGACCCGGGATGCCTTTCGCTACGATCGCGAGGCCGATGCCTATCGCTGCCCAGCGGACAAGCCGCTCGGCTATTGCGGGACCAAACGCGCAAGCCAGGTTCGCGTATATCGAAGCCATGTCGCCGATTGCGCTGGCTGCGAATTGAAGCCCCGATGCACCGTCAGCCGGAAACGCAGCATCACCCGCCTCGTCAGCGAGGATGCCCGCGATACCGTGCGCGCCCTTGCCGGCACCGACGCTTATGTGCACGCGCGCCGTCGAAGACAGCGGATCGAGCGCGTGTTCGGCCACCTGAAACGTAACCTGGGGCTACGAACGCTCAAGCTGCGGGGCCTCGCCGGAGCAGCCGAAGAGTTCACCATGGCTGCCGCGGCATACAACCTTCAGCTGCTGGCCCGGCAGGCCGCGCCGGCCTGATACGTGGCGCAGGTGCTGTCAGTCTAACGCGAACCGCTCTCCACGTGATGCACGTCGATCTTTGAGCGCGTCGGCTTAGCTGGCGAGCACCTGCCACTCCGCCAGAGCGGCGGAGCGTCGTTCCCGGTAGGTCTGTCGATCGATGAGGTGGCGTTCCAGGCTGAAGTGGTTGTGGACGTTGGCGTGGACGGATGCGAACTTCTGTAGCGTCTTCATCTGCCGGAAACGCTGCATCGCCCGCTCTCGTCGTCGGAACGGCAAATGGCTGTTTTCCACCCGGTTGTTAGCCCAGCGGCCGATCTCCTGACGATCCCGGCAGCCCAGTTCGTCCATGGCAGCACCGTAGCTGCGCAGACCATCGGTGGTGATCGCGTCCGGCGAGCCGTGCCGCTTCAGCGCCTTCTTTATGAAAGCGAGCGCTGCGCCCTTGTCACGGGTCTTGGTGACGTAGCTTTCCAGTACCTCGCCCTCGTGATCCACCGCCCGCCACAGGTAGACCATCTCACCGTTCAGCTTCACGTACATCTCGTCGAGGTGCCACCGCCAATGACGAAAACCTCGCATGCGGCTGACTCGCTGCCGGCGGATGTCCCCGGCGAACAGCGGACCAAACCTGTTCCACCACAGCCGCACCGTCTCGTGACAAATGTCGATGCCGCGTTCGAACAGCAGATCCTCCACGTTGCGCAGCGACAGCGGAAAGCGAACGTACATCAGCACCACCAGCCGGATCACCTCGGGCGACGAGTTGAAACGGCGAAACGGGCTGGGCGGCAACGCTCTCGATTTCCGGCACATCCGTGACCATTATCAGTCCCTGCCCCGCCTGCCACATTGGTTTGACGGAGCCCCACGAAGTGTTGGACAATGGTATCGTCTGGCTTCGCTACCGGGTCGCGAATACCCCAATATCGTAGCGCAACGATGAAGCGCGTTCACTGCTCCATCAACCTCGCCCGGCGTTGTGGGCTGTTCCCCCGCCCCTTAGTTTAGACTCGTACGCAGCTCACCGCTTCCCCGAACCCGGTGATGCCGCGTGTGCCCGGACGACTGCGACGTTCCTCCCCTGGCCTCGCTTCGATCCGGGCGCTTCGAACCACTATAAGGAGAAGCCATCATGACAGGCTTGGCCGCTCCCGCGGCGACCGGCGCCCAGCGCGGCGCAATCGATCAACCGGCCCATTGGGGTGCTGTCTATGCGATGGCGCTGTGCAGCTTCGTGCTCGTAGCATCCGAGTTCATGCCCGTCAGCCTGTTGAGCCCGATCGCTCATACGCTTCAGCTCACCGAGGGACAGGCGGGCCAGGCTATCGCCATCTCCGGCGTGTTCGCCGTGGTGACGAGCCTTTCGCTCTCCTTCATCCTCGGCGATCTGGACCGGCGACTGGTCCTGCTCCTGCTGACCGGGCTGCTGATCGTGTCTGGTGTCATCGTCGCGTTCGCGCCGAGCTACCTGATCTTCATGGGTGGCCGAGCTCTGCTCGGCATCGCCATCGGCGGCTTCTGGTCGATGTCCGCGGCCATCGCGATGCGGCTGGTGCCGGACGCCTCCGTTCCCAAGGCCTTGGCGGTCATCAACGGCGGCAACGCTCTTGCTACCGTGCTTGCTGCCCCTCTCGGCAGCTTCATGGGTAGTCTTATCGGCTGGCGCGGCGCCTTCTTCTGCGTTGTGCCGGTCGCGGCCGCCGCAGTGATCTGGCAGGCTCTCGCCCTTCCCAAGCTGCCTGCTGTCGCGCGACAGGGCGGCAACGGCATGGCCGCGCTGCTGCGCCGCCCGCCGGTCCTATTCGGGCTCGGCACGGTTGCGCTGCTGTTCGTGGGGCAGTTCTCGCTGTTCACCTACCTGCGCCCCTTCCTGGAGCAGGTCACGCACGTCAGCGTGTCGATGCTGTCTATCATGCTCCTGATCGTCGGTGTCTCCGGCTTCATCGGCACGCTGCTGATTGGCCGCGTCCTCGAGCATAGGCTCTACGTGACCCTTGGCGTGCTGCCGGCCGCCATGGCTGCCGTAGCGGTGGCCCTGACACTGTTCGGCGGATCGACGATCGCAACCGCCGCGCTGCTCGCGGTATGGGGCTTTGCCGGAACGGCGGCACCGGTGGCCTGGTGGACCTGGCTCGCGCGCACCGCTCCCGACGAAGCGGAAGCCGGCGGCGGTTTGATGGTGGCGATCGTCCAGCTTGCAATCACCCTCGGGGCCACAATCGGCGGCATCGTGTTCGACACTGCCGGCGCTGTCCCCGAGTTCCTCACCAGCGGTGCGCTCCTCGCCCTCGCAGCGCTGGCCGCCTTCGCGGTGGCACGCATGCACAGCCGCGCTCCGGCTACGCGAGGGACTGCGACCGCGTGAAGCAGGCGCGTTCCATCCTCCATTTCATGCGCGACTGCGCGCACCGGGGAGAACGCGCCGTGCTGGTGACTCTTACCGACGTCACCGGCAGCGCGACCCGCGCGCCGGGCGAGCACATGGCGGTTGCCGAAAGCGGAGCCGTAATAGGATCGTTTTCTGGTGGATGCGTCGAGGCCGCGGTTATCGCCGAAGCGCAAGAGGTGCTGGCGGCGGGACAGCCGCGGCACGTCCGCTATGGCGCAGGATCGCCTTACATCGACATTCGGCTTCCGTGCGGAGGCGGCATCGACCTTCTGTTCCTGCCCGATCCCAACCGCTCGCAGATCGACCTGGCGCTGGACATTCTGGAGCGGCGCCGACCGCTGAAGCTGCGACTTTCACGTAGCGGCACATTCGCCGCCTCCGAAGCTGCGGAAACGGATCGAACGGGTTGGTCTGGGCACGACTTCATCGCGCGGCACGATCCGCAACTGCGCCTCATCGTCCTCGGGCATGGCGCGGAACCGGGCGCCCTTCTGCAGATGGCAGAAGCCTATGGCGCGGAGACGCTGCTATTCAGTCCGCAATCCTCGCTCGTCGACGAGGCGCACGCGAGAGGCAGGCCGGCCCACCTTCTGCGGATCGTCGGGCCTGCGGACAGCTTCTTGCTCGACCCATGGTCCGCGGTCGTTACCTTATTCCATGATCACGACTGGGAGACCGACTTGCTGCTGCAGGCACTCGAGCAGCAACCGCTGTTCATCGGTGCGATGGGCAGCAGGCAAACCCACACCGAGCGGCGAAATCGTTTGTTGGCGGCTGGCGCGGACCCGCTCGCCATCGACCGCGTCGTTGGGCCGGTCGGGATCATTGCCGCCACTCGGGACCCGCAAACGCTCGCCGTTTCGATCCTGGCTCAAGTCGTTCAGGTTTACGAAGAAGTACTCGAGGGGAAAGTAGCCGAAAGGCCACTTGAGTCGGTGTTGAACGCTGCTCACCGCTTCGATGAGCAAAGTGCGAGGGGCGTCCTGCACTTGAAAGCGTTACATTAGGACAAGCGGCAACGTCGCTACCCAAATTCAAGCTCACCGAGACGCAGTCGGAAGAAGAGGAAACGCGGTCCATGGCCGGCATATCGGAAATTGAACTGTCCCGTCGGGGACTGCTTGCCGGAAGCGCCGCGACGGCCGCCATCGTTGCGTCGCCGATCCCTGCTGAGGCAGCACCACTGCCTCCCTCTCCCGCCCCGGCTTCGCTACCTGTATCGTTCGAGGTCAACGGCTCCAGGCGCGAGCTGAAGCTCGATCCGCGCACTACCCTGCTTGATGCGCTGCGCGAGCATCTGCACCTGACCGGATCGAAGAAGGGCTGCGATCACGGCCAGTGCGGTGCCTGCACGGTGATGGTCGACGGTGTGCGCATCAATTCCTGCCTCAGCCTCGCCGTGATGCACGAGGGTGACAAGATCACGACCATCGAAGGCCTGGGCACGCCCGAGAAGCTGCATCCCATGCAGGCGGCGTTCGTAAAGCATGACGGCTACCAGTGCGGCTATTGCACGCCCGGCCAGATATGTTCGGCGGTCGCCGTGCTCGACGAGATCAAGCGCGGGGTGCCGAGCCATGTGCAGGCCGACCTGACCGATCGTCCGCAGGCGACCAACGTCGAGATGCGCGAGCGCATGAGCGGCAACATCTGCCGCTGCGGCGCTTATTCCAACATCGCCGAGGCAATGGCCGAAGTCGCAGGAGCTAAGGCATGAAGGCCTTCACCTATGAGCGCGCCAAGGATCCTGTTGCCGCAGCGCGCGCGGCGGCTCGGCCGGGCGCCCGGTTCATCGCCGGTGGCACAAACCTGCTCGATCTGATGAAGATTGAGGTCGAGACTCCGAGCCATCTGATCGATGTTCAGGATCTCGGCTTCGACAAGATCGAGAAGACCCGCGACGGTGGTCTGCGCATCGGCGCGTTGGTGACCAACACCAACCTCGCCGCGGACGAGCGGGTGCGGCGCGATTACGGCGTGCTCACGCGCGCGATCGTGGCGGGCGCGTCCGGTCAGCTCCGCAACAAGGCGTCCACGGCGGGCAACCTGCTCCAGCGCACCCGCTGCCCGTATTTCTACGACACCAACATGGCGTGCAACAAGCGCAAGCCAGGCTCAGGGTGCTCGGCGATCGGCGGTGTGTCCCGCCAACTCGGCGTGATCGGCGTGTCCGATAAGTGCATCGCGACCTTCCCGGGCGATATGGCGGTAGCGATGCGCGTGCTGGACGCGGTGATCGAGACGGTAGACGCAAACGGTCAGCAGCGATCGATCCCGATCGCTGACTTTCACCGGCTCTGGGGTGATCGCCCGGAGATCGACACCAACCTGCGCGCCGGCGAGCTTATCACCGCCGTGACGCTGCCGCGTCCGCTCGGCGGCAAGCACCTCTACGAAAAGGTGCGCGACCGCGCGTCGTACGCCTACGCACTCGTTTCCGTTGCCGCGGTGATCCAACCTGATGGCACCGGCCGGGTCGCGTTCGGCGGGGTCGCGCCCAAGCCGTGGCGCGTCGAGGCTGCAGAGGCGCTGCTGCCGCGCGGTGCCGCTGCGGTAACTGCCCGCGCCTTCCAGGGCGCGACGCCGACCGAGGACAACAAGTTCAAGCTGCCGCTCGCCACTCGCGCGTTGGCTTCCGTGATCGCGCAAGCCGCCGACCAGAAGGGGCCTGATCCCATGAAGTTCGACACCCCCGCGACGACCAATCCGATCGACCGCATGAAGGTCGTGGGGCGTGCCCACGACCGCATCGACGGGCCGCTCAAGACGACCGGCCAGGCACCCTACGCGTACGAGTTCTACCGCGAGGTTCCGAACGCGGCTTATGGCTACGTGGTCGGCTCGGCCATCGCCAAGGGCCGTATTCGTTCGATGAGCCTCAATGAGGCGCGAGCCGCTCCCGGAGTGCTTGCCATTGTCACTGCAGCCGACGCCGGCAAGTTGGGCAAGGGCAAGTACAACACCGCCAAGCTGTTCGCCGGTCCCGCGGTCGATCATTATCACCAGGCCGTCGCAGTCGTCGTGGCGGAGACCTTCGAGCAGGCGCGCGCCGCGGCGGGGTTGATCCGTGTAGACTATCAGCGCGCCACCGGGCGGTTCGATCTCGACCAGGAGATCAAGACCGCGCCGCTGCACGGCGGCAACAGCGGCGAAGGGAGCGAGTCTCCGCCCGAGCACCGAGTGGGCAAGTTCGAGGCTGCATTCGCCGCTGCCCCGGTGAAGCTCGATCAACGCTACACCACGCCCGATCACAGCCACGCGATGATGGAGCCGTTCGCCTCGATCGCGTCCTGGACCGGTGATGCGCTGACGGTGTGGACGTCGAACCAGATGATCGACTGGGGCCGTACGGATCTCGCGACGACCCTTGGCATCCCCAAGGAGAAGATCACCTTCATGTCGCCATACGTCGGTGGTGGTTTTGGCGGCAAACTGTTCCTGCGCACCGACGCAGTGCTGGCGGCGCTTGGCGCGCGTGCAGCCAAGCGCCCGGTCAAGCTGGCGTTGCAACGCCCCCTCATCGCCAACAACACGACGCATCGCCCTGCCACCCGCCAGCGCATCCGCATCGGCACGACGCGCGACGGCACGATCACGGCGATCGCGCACGAGAGCGGCTCGGGCGATCTGCCCGGCGGCGGCCCCGAAACGGCAGTGAACCAGACCGAATTGCTGTACGCGGGCGCCAATCGGCTCACGTCGCTGCGGCTTGCGGTCATGGATCTGCCCGAGGGCAATGCCATGCGTGCACCGGGTGAGGCGCCGGGCATGATGGCGCTTGAGATCGCGATGGATGAGATGGCCGAGCAGCTCGGCATGGATCCGATCGCCTTTCGCGTGAAGAACGACACGCAGGTCGATCCCAAGGACCCGAAGCGCCACTTCTCACAGCGCCAGCTCGTCCGTTGCCTTGAGGAAGGGGCACAGCGCTTTGGCTGGTCGAAGCGCAACCCCAAGCCCGGTCAGGTGCGCGATGGCCGGTGGCTAGTGGGAATGGGGGTCGCATCCTCGTTTCGCAACCACATGAACATGCCCTCGGGTGCCCGTGTCCGGCTGCGCCGCGACGGTGTCGTGACGGTCGAGACCGACATGACCGACATCGGCACCGGCAGCTACACCATCCTGGCGCAGACTGCGGCCGAGATGATGGGCGTGCCGGCCGAAGCCGTCGTCGTAAAGCTCGGGAGCTCGGCATACCCGGTGTCCGCGGGTTCGGGCGGCCAGTTCGGTGCGGCAAATTCGACCGCGGGTGTCTATGCAGCGTGCGTGAAGCTGCGCGAGCAGGTTGCCCAGCGGCTCGGCGTCAACTCGGTCGACGCGGTGTTCGAAGGTGGCAAGGTCCGGAGCGGCAACCGCACCGCCGACCTGCGTCAGGCGGCGTCTGCCGGCGAGCTAGTGGCCGAGGACAAGATCGAGTTCGATAAACTCGACAAGTCCTACCAGATATCCACCTTCGGATCGCACTTCGTCGAAGTCGGTGTCGATGCCTATACAGGTGCCACCCGCGTGCGCCGGATGCTCGCGGTCTGTGCCGCTGGCCGTATCATCAATCCCAAGTCGGCGCGCAGCCAGATGATCGGCGCGATGACCATGGGCGTGGGCTCGGCGCTGATGGAGGCGCTGGAGGTCGACAAGCGGTTCGGTCTCTTCATCAACCACGATCTCGCCGGATATGAAGTGCCGGTGCACGCCGACATTCCTCACCAAGAGGTCGTGTTCCTCGACGAGGCCGACGACAAGGCCAACCCTATGAAGGCCAAGGGTGTCGGCGAACTCGGGCTTTGCGGCGTGGGCGGCGCAGTGGCGAACGCCGTCTACAATGCCACCGGCGTGCGCATTCGGGACTATCCGCTGACCCTCGACAAGCACTTGGAACGCCTGCCGGCGATCGCTTGATCGATCGTCGCCGACCAAAGGTCGGACATCAGAAATGCAGCCCCTTCCGTCGCCCGGCGGAAGGGAACGACTAGGCTCGCCCTCACGGTTCGAGCCGCCGACGGAGAAGCGCGATGCATCCGAACACGACGGCCCTGTTGCTGATCGAATACCAGAACGACTTCGTAAGCGAGGGCGGTGCACAGCATGAGGCAGTGCAGGCGGTCATGGCCGAAACCGGGATGCTCGCGCACAGCCGGACGGTGGTCGAACAGGCACGAGCGCTCGGGGTGACGGCGATGCACGCCCCGATCAGCTTTGCCGATGGCTATCCCGAGATTCCCTCCGATCCCTACGGCATCTTGGCCGGGATCGTGGCCGCAAAGGCGTTCCGGAAAGAAAGCTGGGGTGCCGAGATTGCCGAGGTGATGGCTCCTCAGACAGGTGACATCATCATCGAGGGCAAGCGCGGGCTTGACTGCTTTGCGAGCACTAACATCGACTTCATCCTGCGCCAACGCGGCATCACCGATCTGGCCATTGCCGGCTTCTTCACCAATTGCTGCGTTGAGTCGACCATGCGCTCCGCCTACGAGCGCGGCTTCCGCGTGGTCACGCTGAGCGACTGTACCGCGACGCTCAGTCCGGAAGAGCAGGACGCGGCCGTCACCAAGAACTTCCCGATGTTCTCGCTGCCGATGACCCACGATGACTTCCTTGCCAAGCTGGAGCCAGCGGCATGAAGTTCGACACACCGGCGGGCACCACCCCGATCGATCGCCAAGCCGTCGTCGGCCGGCCCCATCCGCGGGTCGAGGGTCGGCTCAAGACCACCGGCACCGCCACCTACGCGGCCGAATACCATGACGTCGGCGACGACCTTGCCTACGGCTACATTCTCGGTGCCGCGATCGCGAAAGGTCGGATTTCGCGCCTCGACCTGTCGATCGCGCGCGCCGCGCCGGGCGTCCGCACGATCGTCACCTACGAAACGGCGGGAACGCTCGGTGTCGGTGACTTCTATGTCCAGCGCGTGCTCGCCGGACCGGAAGTGGATCATTATCATCAGGCAGTCGCCGTAGTGGTGGCGGACACGTTCGAACAGGCGCGGGCTGCTGCCGCCCTGATCCGCGTGGACTATGCGCGCAGCAAAGGCGCGTTCGACCTTGCCGCACAGAAGCCGACCGCACCGATTGCGCCGGAAGAGCCGTTCGGCGGTCCAAGCGAGCTCCGCGTCGGCGACTTCGATCGGGCCTTCGCCGCCGCGCCAGTGAAGCTCGACCAGACCTATACCGTGCCCGATCAGGCCCATGCGATGATGGAGCCGCACGCCACCATCGCCCGCTGGAAGGGCGACCAGCTGACCTGTTGGACATCAATCCAGCAAATGAATTGGGGCAAGCGAGATCTCGGCAAAATCATCGGCACGCCCAAGGAGAATATCCACCTGCTCTCGCCGTTCATCGGCGGCGGTTTCGGTGGCAAGGGTACGACCCAGAGCGACCTTGCGCTCGCGGCGCTCGCTGCGGGGGCGGCGGGGCGGCCGGTCAAGCTCGTGCTGCAGCGCCCGATCATGTTCAACAACACGATCCATCGGCCGAAAACGATCCAGCGTATCCGGCTCGGCGCGGACCGCGACGGCCGCATCACTGCGATCGGACACGATGGCTGGTCGGGCAATTTGCGCGGCGGGAGAACCGAGCCGACCACGCTGCCTACCCGGCTGCTCTACCGTGGCGAGAACCGGCTACTTCGCCGCTATCTGACCACACTCGATCTGGCCGAGGGCAATGCGATGCGTGCGCCCGGCGAGGCTCCGGGCATGATGGCGCTCGAGATCGCGATGGACGAGTTGGCGGAAAAGCTGGGCATGGACCCGGTGGCGCTCCGCGTCTCCAACGACACGCAGGTCGATCCGGAGAAGCCTGAACGTCGCTTCTCGACTCGCGCCTTTGTAGACTGTCTGCGCACCGGCGCCGAGCGGTTCGGCTGGAACGCCCGGCCGACCCGGTCCGCCGGTCGGCAGGACGGCAAGTGGCTGATCGGTTACGGCATGGCGAGTGCTATCCGCGGCGCCCCGATCGCCAAGGCGGGTGCGCGCGCTCGGCTCAGCCGCGACGGGATCATCACGGTTGAAACCGACATGACCGACATCGGTACGGGTAGCTATACGATCGTGGCGCAGGTGGCCGCTGAGATGATGGGTGTCCCGTTGAGCCGCGTGGTGGCCAAGCTCGGCGACTCTGCTTTCCCCGAGACGCCCGGCTCCGGCGGACAGATGGGCGCTGCGTCGGTCACTGCCGGAGTCTATGCCGCCTGTGCCGCGTTGCGTGATGCCGTGGCGCAGCGGCTCGGCTTCAACACGACCGATGTCATCTTCGCTGACAGCGAGGTGCGTTCGGGCGGTCGCGCAGTTCCCCTTGCTCGTGCCGCACAGGGCGGGGAGGTGGTGGCCGAGGACAGCATGGAATATGGCGACCTCAGCAAGCAATATGCCCAGCAGACCTTCGGCGCGCACTTCGCGGAGGTCGGCGTCGATCGCTACACGGGTGTCGTCCGCGTCCGACGCATGCTGGCGGTGTGCGCAGCGGGACGCATCCTCAATCCTCTGACCGCACGCAGCCAGGTGATCGGCGGCATGACGATGGGCATCGGTGCTGCGCTGATGGAGGAGATGGCGGTAGACACGCGCTTTGGCTTGTTCGTGAATCACGACCTCGCGGGGTATGAGGTGCCGGTTCACGCCGACGTACCGCATCTCGACGTTGCGTTCATCGATGAGGTCGACGCGACCATGTCGCCGGTCAAAGCGAAGGGCGTCGGCGAACTTGGCTTGAGCGGGGTCGCGCCCGCGATCGCCAACGCCATCTACAACGCGACTGGCGTGCGCGTGCGTGAATATCCGATCACTCTGGAGAAGCACCTTGAGGGGATGCCGGAGCTTACATGACAAGCGCCCGCGAGCTGCTCACGCGCCTGCCGCATCGACTTCGCTCGGCGCTCCTCGTCCTGTCGTTGCTCGGCATTGCGGCTGGAGCGTCGGCTCAGGTCACTGCTCCCGCACTCGGCAGTGCCGTTCCCATCCCGCCTGCCGAGCGCGCGTTGACGACGATCGTCGCCGATCGGCCAATCCGCGTCCCTGGCGCAACCCTGGACCTCGAAGGCCCGGTGTTTCTTCCCAACGGTGATCTCCTGTTCTCCGATGTTCAGGGAAAGCGCGTGATGCGGCTGGACGGGCGTGACCGGCTCACCACGGTAGTCACGCTGGCCAGTCTGATGCCCGGCGGCATGGCGTTCTCACCTGATGGCCGTGTCTTCATCGCGGCGGCGAGCAGCACAGGGGGCGGCGCGATCATCGCGATGCGCACAGACGGCAGCGAGCAGCAGACGATCGTTCCCGAGGCAGGCGGTTTTGCCCCCAACGACATCGCGTTCGACACCAAGGGCGGCTTCTACTTCACCGACGCGCGTGGCACGGTCGGCGAGCCGGCGGGCGGGGTCTGGTATGTCGCGCCAGGCGGCACCTCCCCGGTCCCGGTCGTCCGGAATCTCGCGGTCGCTAACGTCCTCGCTCTGAGTCCGGATGGAAAGCGGTTGTGGGTCGGGGAGTTCGCCATGGGGCGGCTTTATCGGATCGACCTCAAGGACGCGGTCACGCCCGCGCCGTTCGGGGCCACGACCGCGTACCATTTCGTGGGACCTGCGCCAGACTCGATGCGCGTCGACGGGGCTGGCCGCGTCTATGTCGCGCTTTACGGGCAAGGTCGCGTTCTCGTCTTCTCGCCAGACGGTCTGCCGCTGGGACAGATTTTGCTTCCAGGCCGCGATGACGGTCGCAATCTTAACACTACCAGCATGGCGCTCCGCTCCGGCACCCGCGATCTGGTCGTCGTGGCCAGTGACGGCAAACCAGGCGGTTACGCGACCATCTTTCACGCACGCTCTTTCGAGCAGTAGATCGGCAAGGAGAAGAAACATGGATCTGAAGCGCGCAGGATCGCAGCCGTCGCAAGTGGGGCCGGCTAACTGGTTCACAGGCACGGTCCGTATCGACCCGCTGAACAGTCCGCCCGAGCCTGCGCGTCATAGCTGCGCTGCCGTGACGTTCGAGCCAGGTGCCCGCACCAACTGGCATACCCACCCGCTCGGCCAAACGCTGATCGTCACCGCCGGCTGCGGCTGGACGCAATGCGAGGGTGAGAAGGTCGTCGAAATCCGCGCGGGCGACGTGATCTGGTGTCCGCCGGGACACAAGCACTGGCACGGCGCCACCCCGACGACGGCGATGACCCATATCGCGGTCCAAGAGTCGCTGGACGGGCGCCCGGTCGACTGGCTGGAACCGGTTAGCGACGAACAATACCAGCGTTGAACGAAGACGGAGTCGGATCATGAAACATCTTCACGCTATCGCCCTACTCGTCTGCACGGCGTCCACGACCCATGCGCAAACCGTCGTTCGCGCTGGCGAAGCAGCCGCCAGGCCAGGGCCGGTCACGAATTTTACCGGAACGGTGAGCGTCCGTATGATGGCCGAGGTGATTGCGCCCGGACAGGCCGGGGCCGCGCTGGTGAGCTTCCAGCCGGGGGCCGGACCAACTGGCACACGCATCCCGCGGGACAAATCCTCTACGTGACCGAAGGCTGCGGCTGGGTTCAGGAGGATGGCAGCCTGGTAACCCGGATCTGCAAGGGCGATACGATCCACGCGCGGCCGGGCACGAAACATTGGCACGGCGCGACGAACAGGCAGGGCATGAGCCACCTAGCGGTCACCGAGACGATCAACGGTAAGCCGGTCGACTGGCTCGAGCCTGTGACAGCAAGCCAGTATCGTGGGCCCACGGGCTAGGCGATAGCGATTGCGTGCTCGACGTCTAAGATGCACGCTACTCATCAATGTCGAATACTCGATCCAACCTTGCCGACCTGACTTACTTCCTGTCGATCGCACGGCATCGGAGCTTCCGTCTTGCGGGTCTGGAACTCGGCGTCAGCGCTTCTGCCCTGAGCCATGCGCTCAAGGGCTTGGAAGCACGTCTCGGGGTGCGCTTGCTCAACCGCACCAACCGGAGTGTCACGCTGACCGCAGCGGGAGAAGAACTGCGGGACGAGATATCCGAACCCTTCGGGAAGATCGATCAGGCGGTGGAAGGGTTGAACCGCTATCGCGACGCGCCGACTGGCCGAGTACGGCTCAACGTGGTCGCCGAAGCCGCTGCGCTGCTGTTGGCGCCGGTGCTGCCGGTGTTCGCCGAGCGTTATCCGGACATAGAGATCGACATCGCTGCGCGCGATCAGATGGTCGACGTCGTCGATGGCGGTTACGATGCCGGCATCCGACATGGCGGCACCGTTCCAGAGGACATGATCGCACAGCGGCTCTCCGCCGATCTGCGTTGGGTCGTGGCAGGATCGCCCGCCTATCTGGAGAAATTCGGCACGCCTGAAACTCCCGACGATCTTCAGCATCATCATTGCCTTGGCGTTAGGCTCGGGAATGATCGCATCTACCGATGGGAGTTCGAAAGCGCGGACGGCGAGGTCGCTTTCAGCGTGCCCAGCAAAGTCATCGTCGATGAGGGACGTGCGATGCTTGCAATGGCGCTTGCCGGCGCAGGTTTGATGTACGGCATCGAGCCTACCTTCGCCCCTTACGTCGCCCGCGAGGAATTGCGATTGGTACTTGAAGATCACGCCTCCATGGGCCCCGGTTACCACATCTACTACTCAAGTAGGCGGCAGGTGCCGACCGGCCTTCGCTTATTGATCGAGCTTGTGCGCGAGCTTCGTCCCTTGGGGCTCTGAGATCCATTTTGCATCCCGGGTGCTCAATGCTTGGAAAACCTCAGATCATCGTCGACCTCGTTGGTCATTGACTCGCAGCGAAGGTCAGTCCGATGACACGGGGATCGCTCGACGTGGCCATGATCAGGCCCCAGTTGCCAGCCGGAATCGTGACGTTCTGGACAATGTGGTCACCCCGGTTTCCGCTGGAGCAAGATGAGCGAAAGGCCGGTTTTGGGAAAGTGCGGGTCAAGCTGAACGGCAGAGACTGGGTCGGAAACCGACCGGCAGATTGCGGCTGCTCCGACTCACAGTCAGACATTCGCAGACCGTTCCCGGCCTTCAGGTTCGGTCATTCATTCATGTCTGCGGCGGAGGCGATCGCAAAGCGTTGCAAGTGACACGCTCCGTTGGCAAATTCGAGGCCATGACCGAAGTCGCGGAAACCGTCGGAACGACATGTGCGACCATGTTCCCGCTCGAATTTCACCTAACGGCTGTGCCGCTCTCCCTTCAGGCGAGCGGCGCTTCGAAGGAACGGTGGAAAGGGTGCTGTCAGTCTAATGCGAACCGCTCTCCACACGATGCAAATTGGTCTTTGACAGCGACGTTTAGCTGACGAGCGCCTGCCACTCCGCCAGCGCGGCGGAGCGTCGTTCCCGGTAGGTCTGTCGATCGATGAGGTGGCGCTCCAGGCTGAAGTGGTTGTGGACGTTGGCGTGGACAGAGGCGAACTTCTGCAGCGTCTTCATCTGCCGGAACCGCTGCATTGCCCGCTCTCGTCGTCGGAACGGCAGGTGGCTGTTTTCCACCCGGTTGTTCGCCCAGCGAGCGGTCTGCTGCTTCTCGCGATTGCCCAGCTCGTTCATCGCTGCGCCGTAGCTGCGCAGACCATCGGTGGTGATCGCCTCGGGCGAACCATGCCGCTTCAGCGCCTTCTTCATGAACGCGAGTGCAGCTGCCTTGTCGCGGCTTCGGGTGACGTAGCTTTCCAGCACCTCGCCCTCGTGGTCCACCGCCCGCCACAGGTAGACCATCTCGCCGTTCAGCTTCACGTACATCTCGTCCAGGTGCCAGCGCCAGTGACGAAAGCCGCGCATCCGGCTTACCCGCTGGCGACGGATGTCACCGGCAAACAGCGGACCAAACCTGTTCCACCACAACCTGACCGTCTCGTGGCAGATGTCGATCCCGCGCTCGAACAGCAGGTCCTCCACGTTCCGCAGGCTCAGCGGAAACCGCACGTACATGAGCACCACCAGCCGGATCACCTCGGGCGACGAGTTGAAGTAGCGAAATGGCGAGGCTGGCTTGCGCGGACGGGGCATGGCCTTGCCCTACCTCCCTATCGCCCGATTACCAGCCGGTGCATTTGCTTTGACGGTGCCTGTCGGACTCGCATTCGCGGTCGCAGTGTCACCTCTCGGTGAGTTCAGAGCATCTTGGGATGCCGGATTCCTGCTGCCGGTTCTGTGGCTCGGCTTCGTCATTTCGGTCGGCACCACGTTCCTGCTCTACCGACTGATAGCACGCGGCAACCTCGTCAACGTCACCAGCCTGTTCTACCTTGTACCGGGTGTCACTGCGGCGATGGATTGGGCGTTCCTCGGCAATCCCATGTCCGCGCTGATGATGGGCGGCCTTGCTTTGGTCGTCCTTGGTCTGCTGATCGTCTTTCGGTATAGAGCTGGCTGATGCCAGAATACGGCAATACGGGCGTGGCGCAGCCAAGCCCGTATTGCCGTATGGGAACCTATAACCAGAAGCCGCGCCGCGGTCGGCCCCGGCAGCCTCTTGCTGGGAAGCTGCTTTCCCGAAATCTGTTCCCAATTGCAGTTTGCTGAAATTGGCAGATGACGACGGAGAAACGGGGAAGCAGGATCGACCCGCACGAGCAGTTGCCGGAGTCACAGGCGGCCTCCTAAGACATCTATGGTCTGGTTTTTAAGACCACTGGCAGCGTAGCCATCAACTTCTGGAGCAACGGTGATTTCGGAGGCGGCGTCAGCTACGGCGCGGGCTATACCGATGGGGGAACGGTACTGGGCCGTGCCGAAAGCATTCGAGTGGCAGTTGTTCCGGAACCAGCTTCTTGGTCGATGATGATCGTCGGATTTGCCGTTTCGGGCAGCGCGCTGCGCCTTCGCCGTCCACGCCAATTGAACGTCTCATTTGCTTAGGCCAACACAGGAGAAACTGGGGCATGAGCCTCCATCTAACTTAGTGGTGGCTCCTGGCTCGCGCGGGCGAGGCATGTCCCTACCCTACCATCACCCCAGTACCAGCCGGTGCATCTCGACTGACGAAGCCCTATTTCTTCTTGGTGAGCCGGGTTGCAGCTTGTTTCCGGTTCAGCCGTCGGCGACGCGCGGGGCCGCGGCGGCGGTCAGGCCGGCGAGAAGCGGGAAGCCGATAACGCCGTCGAAGGCGGTGACCGCGCTGGTCAGTCCAGCGCGGGTGGCGCGGCGCGCGGCGACGCGACCGATCCCCTCCAGCGAGGCGAAGACCGCCTCGGTCGCGGCGCGCTGCACGTCGATCAACGCCTCCGCCTCCTCGGCATCGATGTCGCCGCTTTCCAGCAATTGCGCGATGGTGGTGAGCGCGCGCGTCAGCTTCTGCGCCTCGTCCCCCGCCAGCGCGCGGATCGTGGCGCTGTCCTTGCGCAGCGACGACAGGAACGCCCCGGCCATGCCAGCGGCGATCAGCGGAATGTCGAGCAGCATCAGCGGTCTCCGCGCGCGCGTTCGAGATCGGCGACCGCCGTGGTGGCGCGCGCCACCGCATCGGCGTCGAGCGCGATCGCCGCGGGCGCCATGCACAGGCCGAAGCGTCCGTCGGTTTGGGCCGACGCGCGCCGATGGCTTTCCGCGGCGCCGTCGATGGTGCGGCGCAATGCGTCGGCGGCGCGGCGCAACGATGCGTCGCGCGGATCGACGGCGGCGCGCGTGGCGATGGCGGTGGCCTGTTGTTGCATGGCCGCATAGCCCGGCTCGTTCGCGGCATAACCACACTCGGGCGCGGTCTTCGCGGGAAGCGCGTCGTAGAAGGACTGCGCCTGCGCGGCGAGTGCCGCATTCAGGCCGACCATCTGCGGATCGGACGCGAACGCCGGGGCGCCGATCTTGCCGCATCCTGCCAGCAGCAACACCGCCAGCGCCGCGGTGCGGCGAAGCTCAACCCTGTGCATGGCGTGCGACCTCCCCGGCGTCGGACAAGGCGTAAAGCGCGGCCTCGGCCTGCCGGCGGCGGACCAGCCCGGGTAGCACCTTGCCGTCGTTGCGCACCCAGCGCGCGAATTCGGCGAGCGCGCCCGGCCAGTCGCCGGCGCGGTGGCGTCTGGTCAGCGTCGCCGAGCCGATCGCGCCGGTGTTGTAGTGGAAGGACACCAGCGCATCGAACTGGTTCTGCGTCGTGGGGGCGCCGGCCAGCGCCTGTCGCACCTGCTCCTCGTAGCGCTGGAGATGCGCGGCGAAGCGATCGTCGCATTGCTGCTGGGTCCAGACCAGCCCCTTGACGATGTCGCTGCCCGTCGTGCCCCAGCCGATCGTCCACGGCCGGCCGTTGCGGCTGCCGGGATCGGGATAAGCCTCGAAATGGCCATCGGAGTTGCGCCGCGCGCAACCCTCGAATTGATGGATCAGCGCAATGCCCTTGGGGGTGATCGTGAGCGCCCCGTCCTCGGCCGCGTCGTTCACCGCGACCGGCGCGATGGCCGGCGGCGCCTGTGCGGCGTCGGTCAGGGCGATCCACGTCTTCGGCCCGCAGATGCCGTCCGGGACCAGCGCATGCGCCAATTGCCACGCGCGCAGCGCCGCCTCGGTCTTCGGGCCAAAGCGCCCGTCAGCGCGGACCTCGAGCATGTCCTGCATCGATTCGACCGCATCGCCTTCCTCGCCGCGGCGCAGCGTCGGGCGGCCCGCCGGATCGGCGAGCAGGATCGGCGGCGGCGGCGCACGACCGAGCAGCCAGCCGCTCACCGCGTCGCGGATGGCGGCCATGTCGAAACACGGATCGACCTTGCGCCCGGCCGGCAGCGCCCATTCCTTGTGCGCGACGCAGAAATCGGACGACGCGCCGATCTGGCGCAGCAGCGCCGCAACGCCGCGTTCATAGGCGTCGCGCTGCACCTCCGGCCACGGGTCGGCGGGGTTGCCGCTATGCTCCGCCTCGATCCCGATGAAGCTGGCGTTGCCGGCGGTGATGTCACGGAAGCGGCCGATGCCGGCGTGGTTCGCGCGTCCGGCGGCGACCAGATAGAAAGTGCCGTCGCGGCCGAGACCGAGGTTCGCCAGCGGCCCGCGCAGATCGGGCCGGCCGTTCAGCAGCACGTTCAGCGTCGGCATGTTGCCGGGCTGCGGCGTCCCGGTGTGGTGGCACATGACGCCGCGCACCGTGCCCATCTCCGCCCGGCCGCGGTCGCGCCAGCCGTCGCATTCCGCCACCTTCAACCCGGCCGCCAGCAACACCTCGGCCATCCATGTCAGATGATATGCCATCGTCACGCCCCCTCCCCGTTCGCTTATGCCCCCAGCCCGCCGACTGCGGCCGGCAGTTCGTCGTCATGCGTCGCCTCGTCGTCGTTCAGGTCGAAGCCGCCCGCGCCGACCTCGACATCGTCGTCGGCGACGGGATTGTCGTTCACCGCCGGCGCGCCGGGCGGCTGCGTCGCGGCCGGGGTCCGCGGCGACGGCGCTGTCGGCAGCAGTGGCGGCGGCGGTTCGCGAAAGTCGCGTTGTGCCCGCGAACCCGCCATCTTCGCATTGAATTCAGCCGTCTTCTCACCGGCCTTTTCCAGCATGTCCGGCACCAGTCGTTCGGAGAAGCCGGCGAAGAAACCCGCGATCAGCGGCGACAGCAGCACATCGGTGCTGAGCTTGAACTGCACCACGCCACCCTTGATGAGCGCGATCAGCACAGCGCCGCCGATCGCACCGATCGTGACGCGCAGCACCGCGTCCATCAGATTGGCGGTGCGCAGAAGGTCCGGCAGCACGGTGCGCCCACGGATCGCCAGCGAGATCGAGAAGAACGCGCCGACCGCGCCGGCCGCGCAGCCGCGCCACATGTCGATGCCAACGCCGTACCCGCCCGCCACCGGCACGCCGGGCGTCTGCGGCCAGATCAGGATCGCGAACAGCGGGATCGCGATCACCGCGAACACCAGCGCGGTGCGCAACACGGTCGTCGGACGGTGTGCGGTGGCCAGCGCCAGCCCGACCGCCCCCGCCATCCCCAGCGCGATTAGCCCGACCGCCGCGCTGCGGCTGACGCCCAGGTCGGCGGTCGACAGGTTGGGCGCGAACCACAGCAGCGTCGCCCAGCCAAGCACCGCGACCAGCGGCACCGCGACCACCGCGAACAACAGGCCGTTGCCGATCCGCGGGGTCCATCGGCCCGCCGCCGCCAGTCCACCACCGATCGCCGCGACCACCAGCAGCAGGACCACCGCCAGCATCCCGCGCCCCTGCAACTTCACGTCGTTGGCGCCGCTGGCCGGCAGCAGCGAGGACAGCAGCCAGGCGGTGAACAGCGCAAACAGCGCGGTGGCGAAGGCGGTCAGCAGATATTCGAAGCGCGCCGCGGCGACGCGCTCACCGACGATGTCGCTCCTGATCTTCTCCAGCAGCAATTGCGCACCGGGCACGTCGTCCTCGAACGCCTGCACCAGCGCGCCGCTGACGCGCCGGTCCTGAAACAGCGCCTTGGCCTCCAGTCGCCGAACATCACGCTCGCCAAACAGCCCATGCGGGGTCGCGTGACGCCATTCCCGCGTCAGCCCGTCGATATCGTCGCGCAGCGGCAACAGCGGGGCGAGCGCACGCCGCTGCTGGTCAGCCCTGGCGAGGTCGTCGGCGAATTGCACCAGCACGCGATTGTCGCTTTGGTAGACGACATATTCGCCGTCCTTGCGCTGATAGATCGTGACGACGGGCAGGCCGCTGGGATCGAGCAGACCGGGGCGGATCGCGGCGACGCGGCCGCCATCAAGCGCGGGCATCTGACGCCTCGACGTGCACGACGCGGGTCAGAAGTTGACGGTTACGGCCGTCCGTTATCGAAAGATATGTCACTCGTCCCACCCCCGATATCAACACGAGGACGACGCAGTTCGGCTGCGCTCGTCGGGCGACCTGACGTGTGGAATGATCCTAACGCCGGGGCTCGTCAATGGACTTCCGCTTACAGTAAGGAATCACCCTTGCAGTCGTAGACAAACAGGCGTCTTTACATTGCCACCCTAGATCGATTTCTACATGTTGCATCTGTCCGATAAGATAACATACTTTATTAAAATACGGTTATCTGGATGGGAGACTCATTGGCTTTCGCTTGGTTTCGGCGTTTCGGGGGTAAACTCTGATCATCAATATCAATATTGTAGATGTGTCGATTTGATGATCTAATTAGCAAACCGGTACCGAGTCGTTGTTGCCACGAACCCGTGGCGATCACGAAACAGCGACAGGCTGCGGTTATATTCGGTTTCGGACGAGCCATGTGCCCGAGCCATTCGGCGCATACGCCTGATCATCGATCCGCCGCCGACCTGATCGTCGCGCTCTTCGTAGCGGCGCGGTGATTGTTGCGCCGTGCGTCCGGGCGACCATTGCGTCGCCCCGAACGGCGAGTTGCACGCGTAACCAACGGTGTGAGGGAGGGGCGGCGATGCCAGTCGCAGTGAGCTATCCGGGCGTCTATATCGCGGAGGTGCCGAGCGGCGTGCGAACGATCACCGGGGTCGCGACTGCGATCGCCGCGTTCGTAGGGCGCACCGTCTCCGGGCCGATCAACACGCCGGTCGTCGTCAACAGCTTCGGCGATTTCGAGCGGCAGTTCGGCGGCCTGGCGGTGGACCGGCCGCTGGGTTACGCGGTGCGCGACTTCTACCTGAACGGTGGCGGACAGGCGTTGATCGTGCGGCTGTATCGCGATCCCGCCGCCGCGACCGACGCGACCGCGACGCTGTCCGTCGACGGACTGACGCTGGCGGCGGCCAGCCCTGGCACCTGGGGCCGCGGGCTGCGCGCCGCCATCGACGCGAACGTGTCGGACGAGGTGCACGCGCGGTTGGGGCTGGCGGCGGGCGACGCGCTGTTCAACCTGACGGTCCGCTACGGTTCGACGACCGAGCGGTTCCTGAACGTGACGGTGGCCGACAGCGCGCGGCGCATCGACCGGGTGCTGGCCGCGGAATCGTCGCTGGTGCGCTGGAGGTCCGATACCGCGCCGGGGGCGGGCGACAAGCTGCCGCTGCTCGGCAAGGCGACCGCCGCGGGCCAGACGCTGGCGGCGGCGCAGGCGGCCACGCCGCCCGTGCCAGCGACGATCGACAAGGCGCGCGACGATCTGGCCGAGGCGACGGCGCTGCTGTCCGACCCGACCACGCAGGCCGAAGCCGATCTGGCCGCGGCGATGAAGACCGGCGACCTGACCAAGGTCGCGACGGCACGCGCCGCGGTGCAGACCGCCGAAGCGGCGATGAAGGGCGATGACGGTCAGCCGCTGAACGACGCGGCCTATATCGGCACGCAGGCGGACCAGACCGGCTTGTACGCGCTGGACCGCGCCGACCTGTTCAACCTGCTGTGCGTCCCGCCCGACGTGCGCGGCACCAGCACGACCGCGCCGGTATGGCAGGCGGCGATGGCCTGTTGCGCGGCGCGGCGCGCGATGTTGCTGGTCGATGCGCCGTTCGAATGGAGCGCCAATCCCGTGACCGCATCCGCGGCGGCGGTGGCGGGGTTGCCCGCGCTGGGGCTGAACGGCGAGGCGGCACGCAATGCCGCGCTGTATTTTCCGCCGCTGCTGGAAGCCGATCCGCTGCGCGACGGGCAGATCGACCAGTTCGTGCCGTGCGGCGCGGTGGCGGGGATCATGGCGCGCACCGACGCGACGCGCGGCGTGTGGAAGGCGCCGGCCGGGCTGGATGCCGCGATCAACGGCGTCCAGGGGTTGCAGTTCAGGCTGAGCGATGCCGAGAACGGGATGCTGAACCCGTTGGGCATCAACGCGCTGCGCGCCTTTCCCACCAGCGGCCGCGTGGTGTGGGGCGCGCGCACGCTGCGCGGTGCCGACCAGCTGGGCGACGAATATAAGTATGTCTCCGTCCGCCGCACCGCGCTGTTCATCGAGGAGAGCCTGTACCGCGGCACGCAATGGGTGGTGTTCGAGCCGAACGACGAACCCTTGTGGTCGCAGATCCGGCTGAACGTCGGCGCGTTCATGAACGGGCTGTTCCGGCAGGGCGCATTCCAGGGGAAGACCCCGGCCGAGGCGTATTTCGTCAAATGCGACAAGGAAACCACGCCGCAGAACGACATCAACCTGGGGATCGTCAACGTCATGGTCGGCTTCGCGCCGCTGAAGCCGGCGGAGTTCGTGATCGTCCGGCTGCAGCAGATCGCCGGCCAGATCCAGCTCTAAGGGGGAGACACCGTCATGGCACAGTTCAGCGTCAACGCAGCGCGGTTCGACCCGTACAAGAACTTCAAGTTCCGCGTGAAATGGGACGGGCGCTACGTCGCGGGGATCAGCAAGGTCACCGGCCTGAAACGCACAACCGAAGTGGTCAAGCATCGCGAGGGCGGCGACCCGTCGAGCAGCCGCAAGTCGCCGGGCCGCACCGAATTCGACGCGATCACGCTGGAACGCGGGGTGACGCACGACGTGGATTTCGAGCAATGGGCCAACAAGATCTGGAACTATGCCTCCGGGCTGGGCGCGGAGACATCGCTGAAGGATTTCCGCAAGGACCTGATCGTCGAGGTCTATAACGAGGCGGGACAGGTCGCGCTGGCGTACAAACTGTTCCGGTGCTGGGTGTCGGAATATCAGGCGCTGCCCGATCTCGACGCCAACGCCAATGCGATCGCGATCCAGCACATCAAGCTGGAAACCGAGGGCTGGGAACGCGATTACGATGTCGCCGAGCCCGCCGAGCCGACCTTCACCGAACCGGCCGCGTAGGCGGCGATGACCCTGCCCGACCCCGCCCGCCTGCTCGACGCCTGGGAGCGCGGCCTGCACCTGCCGGTGCAGCGGCGCGCGGTGGCGCTGCTGGCCGCGCTCACGCCCGACAGCAGCGAGGCGGCGATCGCCGCGCTGCCGCTGGGGGTACGCGATGCCTTGTTGCTGGACCTGCGCGTGGCGTTGTTCGGCGCGGATCTGGCGACGGTGGTGGCGTGCCCGGCATGCGGCGAAACGCTGGAAGCGGGCTTCGCGGTCGACGACGTGCGGGTCGCGACGCCCGCGGCGCCGGTGCCGCCGGTCGCGGTCACGGGTTATCGCATCGCCTATCGCCCGCCGGCGAGCGCGGACCTGTCGGCGATCCCGGCGGGCGCGAATGCGGCGCAGGCGCGCGCCACGCTGCTGGCGCGGTGCGTGACGGTGCACGACGATGCCGGAAACCCGCGCGACATCGCGACGCTGCCCGCGGCGGCGGTGCCGGCGATCGTCGCGGGGATGGCGCAGGCCGATCCGCAGGCGGTGGTCGAATTGAAACTGGACTGTTCGGCGTGCGGGCACGGCTTCGTCGCGATCCTTGACATCGCCGCCTATCTGCTGCGCGAGGTCCATCACTGGGCGGAGCGGATGCTGCGCGACGTCGACCGGCTGGCGCGCGCCTATCACTGGCGCGAGGCCGATATCCTCGCGCTAGGGCCGGTGCGGCGCGCACTGTACCTGGAGCTTGTGGGAGGATGAACGAGCGCGGCGACTTCCTGACGCGGATCGCGGCACGGGCGGTGGGCGACGGCGCGCGGGTGGAGCCGCGGCTGGCGTCGCGGTTC